>NZ_JBEYTZ010000044.1:0-61139 GCF_040643215.1 Streptomyces sp. NPDC047315
ACACAAGGGGGCGGGGGTGATCGGGGGGTGGTTTTGGGGGGGGGGCCCCACCGGCCCCCCCCCCCGCCGGGGGGGGGGGGGGGGGGGGTGGGGGGGGGGGGGGGGGGGGGGGGGGCCCCCCCCCCCGACGGGAAGGCGCTACAGGAAGAGACTGATAAGCGCGGCGACGGCGAAGCCGACGACCGACAGCACGCACTCCAGCACCGTCCACGACTTCAGCGTGTCCCGCTCCGAGATCCCGAAGTACTTCGCGACGATCCAGAACCCGCCGTCGTTGACGTGCGACGCGAAGATCGAGCCCGCCGAGATCGCCATGATCACCAGCGCCAGGAACGCCTGCGAGTGGTCGCCGTTCTCGACCAGCGGCAGCACGATGCCCGCGGTGGTGACGATCGCGACCGTCGCCGACCCCTGCGCCACCCGCAGCACCAGCGAGATCAGGTACGCCAGGACGATCACCGGCAGCCCGACGTCCTCGAAGGTGTCGGAGAGCGCCTGGGCGACCCCGCTCGCCTTGAGGACCGCGCCGAAGACCCCGCCCGCGCCGACGACGAGCAGGATGTTGCCGACCGGCTTCAGGGAGGAGGTGGAGACCTGCTCCAGGGACTTGCGGGACCAGCCGCGCCGGATGCCCAGCAGGTAGTACGCCATGAACAGGGCGATCGTCAGCGCCACGAACGGGTTGCCGAAGAACTCGACCACCGAGCGGAAGGTGGACTCGTCCAGCGCGATCGAGGAGAACGTCGCGGCGAGGATCAGCACCAGCGGCGTACCGATGATCAGCAGCACGGTGGCGAGCGAGACCGGCTGCTCCGGGCCGCCCTTGCCGTCCGCGGTGCGCTCCGCGGCCACGGTGGCCTTGGCCTCCTCCGCCGCCTCCAGCATGTCCTGCGGCACCTCGACGTAGATGCGCTTGCCGATCCAGTCGGAGAAGACCCAGGCCGCGGCGACCGCGGGCAGGCCGACGACGACGCCCATCAGGATGACCCAGCCCAGCGAGACGTCCAGCAGGCCGGCCGCGGCGACCGGGCCGGGGTGCGGCGGCAGGAAGGCGTGGGTCATCGACAGACCCGCCAGCAGCGGCATCGCGTAGAGGAGGACCGACTTCCCGGAGCGCTTGGCCGCCGCGTACACGATCGGCGCGAGCACGAAGATGCCGACGTCGAAGAAGACCGGGATGCCGAAGATCAGACCGGTCAGACCCATGGCGAGCGGTGCGCGCTTCTCCCCGAAGAGGCCGAGGAGGCGCTTGCTGAGCACCTCGGCGCCGCCGGAGACCTCCAGGATGGCGCCGAGCATGGTGCCGAGGCCGATGATGATGGCGACGTGACCGAGGATGCCGCCCATGCCGGTCTCGATGACCGAGGTGGCGGCGGACCGCTGGATGGTGCCGAAGAGTTCGGTGACGGAGAGCCCGGCGGCGAGGCCGACGGCTATGGAGACGGCGAGCAGCGCGACGAACGGCTGGAGCCGGATCTTGATGATCAGTACGAGCAGCAGCACGATGCCGAGCGCGGCGACGGTCAGCAGACCCGCGGTGCCGTCGATCAGGAGGAGCAGTCCTCCGGTGTGGGGTGGCGCCTCGGGTGCGGGCGCCGATGCGGCGAGAGAGGTGAACACGACAAACCCTTACGTCGGTGGAGGGGTTTTGGGTGTGGTGGAGCACGGCACGGCGCTCCGCGGCGGGGCGCCGTCCCGTAGGGGGTGGTGCTGTGGGGGTGGGGCAAAGCTGCTTCTGGTTCGGGGTGCGGGGTGGAGGAGGTCCGCGGGCCGTTCAGGGGGCGACCCGCGGACCGGTTCGTGGGGGTGGTGGTGCCGGGTCAGCCGAGGACGGCGAGGGCGTCGATCTCGATGAGCAGGCCGGGCGGCAGTCCGACGTACACGGTGGTACGGGCCGCGGCGGGGGCGGTGAGGCCCTGCTCCTCGAAGTACGCGTTGTAGATCTCGTTCATCTCGGCGAAGTGGTTCACGTCGGTCAGGTAGACGCGCATCATCATCACGTCGTTCCAACTGGCGCCGCCCTCTTCGAGGACCGCCTTGACGTTGGCGAAGGTCTGGAGGGTCTGCTCGCGCAGGGTGGGGCCGGCGGGCGTCGGCGGCTGGCCCTCGACGGCCGGCAGGAAGCCGACCTGGCCGGCGACCTGGAGGATGTTGCCCTTCTTGACGCCGTGCGAGAACTTCGCGGGCGGGGCGGTGTGCGTGGCGGGGACGATCGCGGTCTTCTCGGTCATGTTCTTCTTCGGTTCCTTCGCGAGGGTGGTTGGCGGGGGGGTCAGAGGTCTTCGGGGTGGCGGGACGTCAGTGCGGGGTGACCGCGCCGGAGTACTCCCGGCTGATCGCGTCCGCGGTGCGCCGCACCAGCGGCAGCAGCGTGAGGAGTTCGTCGGCGGTGACGACCACGTTCGGTGCGGAGACCGACATCGCGGCCACCACCTTGCCGTCGGCGCCGCGGATGGGGGCGCCGATGCAGTTGATGGACTCCTCGTGGCCGCCGAGGTCGGTGGCCCAGCCCTGCTCGCGCACGATCGCCAACTCCTTGAGGAAGGCGGCGGCGTTCGGCGTCGAACGGGAGGTGTAGAGGGGGTAGTCGAGCTTTTCGGCGATGATCCGCCGCTCGGTCTCCGACAGGTCGGCGAGCAGCAGCTTGGCCACCGCGGCGACGGTGATGGCGACCGGCTTGCCGATCCGGGAGTACATCCGGACCGGGTAGCGGCTCTCCACCTTGTCGATGTAGAGCACCTCGCTCTCCTCGTACACGGCGAGGTGGACGGTGTGCCCGATCTGTTCGTTGAGGGTGACGAGGTGGGAGTGGGCGACCTCGCGCACGTCCAGGTTCTCGATCGCCTCCTGGGCGAGCGCGAAGAGCCGGGCGCCCAGCCGGTAGCGCTGGTCCTGCTGTCGGAACACCAGCCCGTGGTCGTGGAGGGTACGCAGCAGCCGCAGCGCGGTGGACTTGTGGACGTCGAGGCGCTGCGCGACCTGTCCGAGGTCGGCGGGGCCTTGCGCGAGCAGCGGAAGGATGCTGAGCGCGCGGTCGACGGTCTGGCTCATGGCGTACGTACCTCCTCATCCTCGGCTGAGGTCCAGCCGGGGCCGAGACGCAGTCTCCCCCAGGCCGCGTCGTCCAGTGCGGCCAGGCGGTCGGCCCGCTCGGTCGCGGGCGGTCTGCCCAGGTCCTCCGGGACCGTGAGCACGGCCGCCGCAGTCAGGTGGCCGTGCCGGAGCCGGTCGCGCAGCGGCAGTCCGCGCAGGGTCGCGGAGAGGTAGCCGGCGGCGAAGGCGTCGCCCGCTCCGACGGCGGCGACGACCTCCACGCTCGGCGCGGGCACGAAGGCCACCACGTCCCCGGCGCCGTCGCGGGCGAAGGCGGTCGCTCCGGCCGCGCCCTGCTTGACCACCAGCACCGCCGGCTCGGGCAGCGCGGCGCGGATCGCGGCGGGCCCTTCGATGCCCCAGGCGGCTTCGGCCTCGTCCTCGCCGACGAAGACGAGGTCGGCGCTGCGGGCGAGGTCGAGCAGGACCTCCGGCCCTTCGGCGCCGGACCACAGCCGGGGCCGGTGGTTGACGTCGAAGGAGGTCAACGGCCGGCCCGGGCGTGGACGCAGCAGACGGCGCAGGAGCGCGAGGCAGTCGGCGGAGAGGGCGGCGGTGATGCCGGTGAGGTGGAGCACCCGGCCGCCGAGCACATGGGCGTCCGAGACGGTGGCGGGCGACATCGCAGAGGCGGCGGAGCCGGCGCGGTAGTAGACGACCTCGTGGCCGTCGGCAGCGCGGTCGGCGGCGGTGCGGAAGTAGACCCCGGTGGGGCGGGAGGCGTCGCGGGTGACGGCGGAGGTGTCGACGCCGTAGCCGGAGATCGTCTCCACGAGGTGGTCGCCGAAGCCGTCCGTGCCGACCCGGCTGACCCAGCGGGTGCGGTGTCCGGCCGCGGCCAGCACGCAGGCCACGTTGGACTCGGCGCCGCCGATGGCGCGGGCGAAGGACGGGACGTCGGCGAGGCGCCCGGGGCGGGAGGGCAGGAACGTGACCATGGACTCGCCGAGGCAGATCACGTCCGTGACCGCCTTGGTGACGTCCGCGGCGGGCGGTACGTCGGGTCCGTTCACGCTGCTCACCCTGGGGCTCCTCGCGGGGTCTGGGGCCGCCGGATCCATTGACCCGACGCTCGGCCGGATGTTAGACAGCACCGAGCGATATACGCAATGGTCGTTGCAGACAATGCAACGCAGGAACCGAGGAGGCGTCCATGCCCGCCGATCAGCTGGGCCAACTCCGCCACGAACGGGTCGACCACCGCTTCAAGGCGCTGCCGCCCGACGCGGACGGACTGACCGTTGCCGAGCTGGCGGCCGAGCGGCGCTCCCTCTTCACCGGCGGCTTCACCACCCCCGTACTCGCGCTCTCCGCCGAGTCCGTCGAGCACAACCTCGACCTCCTCCAGACCTACTCCGAGCGCCACGGTCTCGCCTTCGCCCCGCACGGCAAGACCTCGATGTCCCCCCAGCTCTTCACCCGCCAGTTGGAGCGCGGCGCCTGGGGCATCACCGCCGCCGTCCCGCACCAGGCACGCGTCTACCGGGCCCACGGCATCCAGCGGATCTTCCTCGCCAACGAGATCGTGGACGCCGCCGCCCTGCGCTGGCTCGCCGGCGAACTCAACCGCGACCCCGACTTCCGCTTCATCGCCTACGTGGACTCCGTGCGTGGCGTCGAGCTGATGGACCAGGCCCTGACCGCCGCCGGGGCCACCCGCCCGGTCGACGTCGTCGTGGAGCTCGGCGCCGGCGAAGGCGCCCGCACCGGAGCCCGTACGGAGGCCGAGTGCGCCGCCGTCGCCGACGCGGTAGCCGCCGTCACCACGCTGCGGCTGGTCGGCGTCTGCGGCTACGAGGGCGAGGTCCCGAACGCCGACGGCGACAGCGTCCGCACCTGGCTGCGCCGGCTGGTCGCGCTGACCGCCGCGTTCGACGCCGCCGGCCGCTTCGCCGACAGCGACGACGTGGTGATCAGCGCCGGCGGCAGCGCCTGGTTCGACGCCGTCGCCGACGTCTTCGCCGAGGTCCCGGCGCTGTCCCGGCCGGTCCTGAAGCTGCTGCGCTCCGGCGCGTACGTCTCGCACGACGACGGCCACTACCGCCATCTGACCCCCTTCAACCGGGTCCCCGAAGAGGGTGCGCTCCAGCCCGCGCTGCGGCTGTGGGCGCAGGTCGTCTCCCGCCCCAGCCCCACGCAGGCGTTCCTCAACGCGGGCAAGCGGGACGCCGCGTACGACCTCGACCTGCCCGAGGCGCAGGCGGTGCGGGACGCCCGCACCGGCGAGCTCCGCCCCGCCACCGGCATCGAGGTCAGCGGCCTGTCCGACCAGCACGGCTGGGTGCGCACCGATCCGGGCGTCGACCTGGAGGTGGGCGACTGGATCGGCATGGGCCTGTCCCACCCCTGCACGGCCTTCGACAAGTGGCAGCTGATCCCGCTCGTCGAGGCCGACGGCACGGTCATCGACTACATCCGCACCTTCTTCTGAGACAGGCGGAACCGACATGGACCTCCTCATCCGGGACACGCGCGTCGTCGACGGCAGCGGCGCCGCCTCCTACCGGGCCGACGTGCACGTACGGGACGGCCGGATCGTCGCGATCCGACGTGAGGGCGACCCGGCGCCCGCCCTCGCGCCCGGCACCCGCACGATCGACGCCGCCGGGCTGGCCCTCGCGCCCGGCTTCATCGACATGCACGCCCACAGCGACCTCGCCCTGCTGCGCGACCCGGGGCACGAGGCGAAGGTGGCCCAGGGCGTCACCCTCGAAGTCCTCGGTCAGGACGGCCTGTCGTACGCCCCGGTCGACGACCGCACCCTGGAGGGCGTGCGCCGCAGCATCGCCGGTTGGAACGGCGGCGCCCCGGGCGACGAATCGGTCGACTTCGACTGGCGCACCGTCGGCGAGTACCTGGACCGCCTCGACCGCGGGATAGCGGTGAACGCCGCCTACCTCGTCCCCCAGGGCACGGTGCGGATGTACGCGGTGGGCTGGGACGACCGCCCCGCCACCGACGCCGAGCTGACCCGGATGAAGCAGCTCGTCGCCGAGGGCCTGGAGCAGGGCGCCGTCGGCATGTCCTCCGGGCTGACCTACACCCCCGGGATGTACGCGCCGGCCGCCGAACTGACCGAGCTGTGCCGGGTGGTGGCCTCGTACGGCGGCTACTACTGCCCGCACCACCGCTCCTACGGCGCCGGTGCGCTCCAGGCGTACGAGGAGATGGTCCAGCTCACCCGGGAGGCCGGCTGCGCCCTCCACCTCGCCCACGCCACCATGAACTTCGGGGTGAACAAGGGGAAGGCGGGCGATCTGCTGGCGCTGCTGGACGCGGCTCTGGCGGAGGGCGCCGACATCTCGCTGGACACCTATCCGTACACCCCCGGCTCCACCACCCTGGTGGCCACCTTGCCGAGTTGGGCGAGCGAGGGAGGCCCGGACGCGCTGCTCGCGCGCCTCGCGGACGACGAGACGGCCGAGAGGATCCGCCACCACCTGGAGGAGGTCGGCTCCGACGGCTGCCACGGCGTGCCGATGGAGTGGGAGACGATCGAGATCTCCGGCGTCGGCCGGCCGGAGCTCACCTCGTACGTCGGGCGGACCATCGAGCAGTCGGCGAAGGACCGCGGCGAGACCCCCTGGGTCACCGCCCGCCGGCTGCTGATCGAGGACCGGCTCAGCTCCTCGATCCTCCAGCACGTCGGCCACGAGGAGAACGTCCGCGCGATCATGCGCCACCGGGTGCACACCGGCGGCAGCGACGGCATCCTCCAGGGCGCGAAGCCGCATCCGCGGGCGTACGGCACCTTCCCGCACTACCTGGGTCGCTACGCCCGCGAGTTGGGCATCCTCTCGCTGGAGGAGACCGTGGCCCACCTCACCTCGCGGCCGGCCGCCCGGCTGCGGCTCGCGGACCGGGGCCTGGTGCGCGAGGGCTACCGCGCCGACCTGGTGCTCTTCGACCCGGCGACGGTCGCGGCGGGCTCCACCTTCGAGGCGCCGCGCACCCTGCCGACGGGCATTCCGCACGTCCTGGTCGACGGGCAGTTCGCGGTGTACGAGGGGGTGCGGACGGACGTCCTGGCCGGCCGGTCCGTCCGCCGCACCCCGCGCGTCTGAGCTATCGCGGCAGCAGTCCGCCGGCGAGGTCGGTGACGGGCGCGAGCACGCCGCCGGGCGGCGGCTTGAGCATGTTGCGGTCGACCTCGCCGGCGCTGTGGCCGCCGGCCGTGGCGGTGGGTGCGGCGTGCGCGCCCGCGCCCGCGCCGCCCAGGGCCGCCAGTGCCAGGGCGCACACCACGGCGGCCCTCCTGCGGTTCTGCTGCTTCTGGTGCTGCTTCTGCTTCTCCATGTCCGGGCAACGGCCGGGCCCCGCACGGGGTCACGGCCCGTGCGCCACTCGCACAGACGATCAGTTCGTCGATGATCCGTTACCACCTACGGGGTATCGCGTTGTCATCGTGAAGGTCGCAAGCTCTGCGGCCGATGTCCTGTATGTGCAAGGAGAACTTGATGTCGCGTATCGCGAAGGCCGCTGCCGTCGTCGCCGGTTCCGGCGCCGTCCTGGTCGGTGGAGCCGGCCTGGCCGTTGCGGACGCCGGAGCGCACGGTGCCGCCGCCAACTCCCCGGGCGTCCTGTCGGGCAACGTCGTCCAGGTGCCCGTCAACATCCCGGTGAACGTCTGCGGCAACACCATCGACGTGATCGGGCTGCTGAACCCCGCGTTCGGCAACACCTGCGTGAACGGCGGCGGCCACGGCGCCTACTGAGCCGAACCGCACCGAGGGCCCGTCCCCTCCGACCCGCTCGGGTTCGGAGGGGACGGGCCCTCGGCCTGTGTACGGGGCTGGTCGCCGCTACACGTAGCGGTACCAGCGGGTGTGGTCGAGCAGCGCTGCCGGCGCGTCGCCCCACGGCGGCAGCCCCTCCGCCAGCGCGTACACCCGGCCGTGCTGCGGATCGTTCGACGGCAGCGGGGCGAGCGGCAGATAGCCGGCGCGCGGCTGCGCCTGCTGCCAGCGCGCCCACAGCCGGTCGATGAAGGCGTGGTGCAGCCAGAACACCGGGTCGTTGGGGGACGTGGCGCCCAGCATGAGTCCACCGACCCAGCGATGCACCCGGTTGTGCATCCGCCAGCGCTCGGGGGTGCCGGCGGCCCACCCCTCCATGGCGTTGCGGAACCCGCTCCTCGTGGTGGAGTCCCAGGGCTGCGCGTCGTACTGGGGCTCCTTCAGGGCGCGGGCCACGTCGTCCCGCGTCGGCAGGGACAGCGGGTCCGCGGGGCGTCCCAGGTCACGGGTGAGGTACCGGCCGTCCAGGACGCCGGAGTTGATCCGCCAGTTGCCGGTGCGGTGCGCGAAGGGGCCGGTCGTCACCTGGCGGTCGCCGCTGCGGCCGGTGCCGCCGAGGAAGTCGTCCGCCCACAGCGACGAGGTGGGCGAGGAGTCGACCGTCCAGTCCCAGTACGGGACGGTCACCCGCTCGTCGACCTCCTGGAGCGCCCGTTCGAACTCCAGCAGGTAGCGGCGGTGCCAGGGGAAGAACGACGGCGTCATGTGGGCGGCGCGCGGGCGGCGCTCGCCGTCGGTCACGTAGAACTCGCCGTGCAGGTCGACGAAGTCGTCGTACCTGCCGGACTTCTTCAGCGCCAGCAGCGCGTCCACCAGGCGCCGCTTCTCGACCGGGGTCAGGTCCCGCTGGTTCTTGCGGACGGGCACCCCCGCCGGGGCGTCGGTCCTCGTTCCGGTTCTCGTTCCGGTTCTCGTTCCAGTTCTCGTTCCGGTTCTCATTCGTTGTGGCTCCTTTCGCCTCACAGGGCGTGGGCCGGGGTCTGCGAGAGGCGGGCGGTGCCCAGGTCGTCGACGGCCGCGCGGGCCGCCGCGCGCAACGTCGGAAACGACTCGTAGTGGTTCACCGCGCTCAGATAGCTGCCGTCGGCCCGGCGCATGACGTGCAGCGGACGGCCGTCGATCCGCACCTCGACGGTGTGTTCGGCGGCGTGGCCCGCGGCGCTCGCCGGCGCGACGCCGGTGGAGCGGCTCGCGGGGACCAGAACGGTCGCGGAGCCCTCGATGCGCCGCCCCTGGTACGTCTCCGCGAACCGCTCCGCCACGGGGACGGCGGGGTCGGCGGGTGCGGCGGGGTCGGCGGGGGTCGCGGGCGGTGCGCCGGCGACCCCCGCCGCCGTGGCGCCCGCCGCACCCGCCCGCTCGCCGCCGTGCCGCACCAGGGGCGCGAGGGCCCCCGCCGTGCCGGCGACCACGCCGATCGCGAAGAGCGTGCGCAACGCGATGCGCCGGGTCAGGCGACCCGTGCCGCGGTGGTCTCGGATGCGCATGGAGCCTCCCTTTGTCTGTTTGTCCGTTTCATGCATGACAGGGCGATGCGTCCCCCTGTCAACGAGACGACCGGCAAAGGGTTCCTCATACGAGTGGTACGACCGGTATGACAGTCGCTCCGGTCGTCGGCGGCGCCGCGACTCAGCCGAGCAGCACGTCCGCGGTGGGCGCGCCCCGCAGCGTCGGCGTCAGGAGCGCCACTTCGGGCAGCACCGGCTCGGGCTGCCCGAACAGTTCGGGGCGCGGCGCGGACAGCGGCGCCCCGAGCGAGGCGCCCGGCGTGGCGAACACCAGATCGGTCGCGTCCGACGTCACCCCTGCGGTGCCGAGGGTGCCATCGCCCAGCGGGCGCTCAAGCGGGACCTCGACCGCGGTGTGGGGCAGTTCGCCGGTGAACGGCACCCGGGGCAGCGCTCCCTGCGGCAGCAGCCGCCCGTCGACGTGGGCCGGCGCCGCCGGCGCGCCGGGCACGGGCACGGGGACGCCGGTGCTCAACTCGGGTACCTCGATCGGCACGACCGTCTCCAGGCTCTCCAACGGCAACGTGACCGGCACCGACGTGCCGGCGACGGCGGGCGCGGCTCCCACGGCCGCCGCCACGCACGCCAACGCCGCTGCAACAGAACCCCGGGTGGTCAGCTTCATGGGTGGGTGTGCCCCTCTTCTCTTCGGTTGATCTCTCGGTTGTGCTCTTCGCCTTGTCGGCTCGGCGTCAACGCACGACGACCGCGTGGGGAAGAACGAGCGAACCGACCGGACCAGCACACGATTCCCCCAAATGCAGCAGCGCACCGCAGCACATGGCATTCCGAACGAAGCGTGAGAATCGCCCGTAGAACCCCAAGGCGGGTCATACGCTCCCCTCCTCGTGGGCCACCATGGCGCCCCCGACCCGAGGAGGTTCGACCGCCGTGGCAACTCCGGCCCCCGCCCACGCCCCCGCTCCCGCCCCCGCTCCGACGACCCCGCTCCGACTTTCGGACGTCGACCTCGCCGACGCCTCGTTCTGGCAGCTGCCGCGCGCCCGGCGGCTGGAGTCCTTCGCGCTGTTGCGCACCCTCGACGCGCCGGTGCGCTTCGGCGCCGCCGACGGACGCGGCGGCAGACGCAGGGGCGACGGCGGCTTCTACGCCCTCGTCCGGCACGCCGACGTCCAGGAGGCAAGCCGCAGCCCGCGCCTCTTCGCCAGTGCGCCCGGGGTCACCACCCCCGAGCCCGCCGCCTGGGTCAAGGCCCTCTTCGGCGACTCGATGGTGAACCTGGACGACCCGAAGCACGCCGCGCTGCGCAAGATCGTCGCCCGTGCCTTCACGCCCCGGCTGCTGGCCGCGGCGGAGGACAACGTACGGGCGGTGGCCGACCGGATCGTGGACGAGGTGCTGCGGGACCGGCCGACGGACTTCGTCACGGCCGTCGCCTCCCGGATGCCGTTCCGGATCATCTGCGACCTGATGGGGAT
Organism: Streptomyces sp. NPDC047315; assembly: GCF_040643215.1. Lineage (NCBI taxonomy): Bacteria > Bacillati > Actinomycetota > Actinomycetes > Kitasatosporales > Streptomycetaceae > Streptomyces > Streptomyces sp. NPDC047315. The sequence goes on from NZ_JBEYTZ010000044.1 coordinate 10,837, forward strand.
CCCGGCCCACCACCGCATCGAGATCGCCCGCCGGATCGACGAGGCGTCGGCCCACGTGGGCGTGGCGCGGCGCCGGCTGCGGGTGCCCGGACGCGGGCTGCGCGCCCTGGGCCATCTGCACGTGGTGATGGCGAAGCTGGCGCGCGAGCGCCGGCGCGCCCCCGCGGACGACCTGATCTCGGCGCTGGTCACCGCCGACGTGGACGGCCAGGCGCTGACCTCGCGGCAACTCGGGGCGTTCTTCTCGCTGCTGCTGGTCGCCGGCGTGGAGACGACCCGCAACGCCATCGCCCACGGCCTCGTCCTGCTGACCGACCACCCCGGCCAGTGCGCCCTGCTCGAAACGGACTTCGAGCGGTTCGCGGACGGCGCGGTGGACGAGATCGTGCGCCACTCCACGCCGATCATCCAGTTCCGGCGCACGGTGGCGACGGAGTGCGAACTGGGCGGACGGGCCTTCCGCCCGGGCGAGAAGGTGGTGCTCTTCTACGCCTCCGCCAATCGCGACGAGGCGGTCTTCGACTCCCCCGACGCCTTCGACATCACCCGCTCCCCCAACCCGCACCTGGGGTACGGGGGCGGCGGCCCGCACTACTGCCTGGGCGCGCACCTGGCGCGCCAGGAGATGAAGGCGCTGTTCGGCGCGTTGCTGGCCCGTACGCAGGGGCTGCGGGCGACCGGCCCGGCGGAGTTGGTCGACTCGAACTTCGACAACCGGGTGCGGGCGCTGCCGTTCGCCTTCGCGGCGCGCTGAGGGCCGTACGGTCGCGTCTAGGCGCGCAGTTCGCTGACGCGCAGCAGCACGTGGGCCGAGGACAGCAGGGCCTCCTCCGTGCCGAGGAACGCCTGGAGCGTCTCCTCGGTGACCGGCTGCCCCGGGGTCGCCTCCGGCCAGGGGCGGCTCGCGACGATGAGGTGCGCGTGCCCCCGCCCGTCCGCCGCGGTCAGCCACTCCTCGGGCGCGGGGCACTGGGCACTGAGGTACGGCATGGTGAGGACGGCCTGGCCGCCCTCGACGAGCAGCCGGATCGGGGAGTTCACGGAAGCGGGCGTCGCATCGGTCATGTCACCGACCTTGAGGCCGCATTCGTCGATCATTCCGAGCACGGCGGCGGTGCGCTCCTCGTCATTTCCGTCGCCGTCGCCGAGGGAATAGACGAGCAGGTACGGCATGTCGTGGCCGGCTTCGGGATCACCGGTCCAGGCGAGCACGGAAAGGGTGCCCAAGTGGCTGCGGCGGACGGTGTTTTTGGTGGTGTTCGCAGTGCTCATGGCTCGGCACCCTAGTGCCCTGACGGGCTTGTCAGCCTCCTGCATTCACCTGGATGGCGGATGTTGGAGCAGCCACGTGACGGTCGTCGTGCCGAGCGTGCTGTGGAATCGAGTGATGCGCGCGTCTTCCGGCACGTCGAACACCAGCCAGCCTTCCGATTGTTCACCTACCGCAAGGGTGTTCCATTTCAGCGGAATTCCGGTGGTGAATTCCTTGACGTCGGCGGCGGTTCCGGAAAGGACGGAATGGCGCTTTCCGCGGTCGTCGGTGACCCAGGCGGCGGTGCGGCGGGCGTCGTGCCGGCTGCCGCCCACGTTCAGCAGCGCGACGTCGACGCCGAGCCACCGGCGGCCCTCGGCCGGCTGCGGCCGGGGCTGCTTCGCCTTCCGTACGGCGACGGCGGGGTCGACGTAGCCGTGCACCGTCATCCGCAGGTGCTCGCCCGACGCCCCGCCGCCGAGGTCGACCGCGTCGCCGAGCCAGGCGGCGCGCCGGACGCCGTCCGGCCCCTTCCCGTCCGGCCCCTTCCCGTCCGCCCGGGCCGACGCCGCGTCCCTACGGTCGTCGGGCGCGCCCTGACAGCCGGTCGCGCCCAACGCGAGCGCCGACAGCAGCAGCGCGGAGGCCATGCGTCGCATGATCGGTCCCCTCATGAAGCCGGTTTTCCGTATGATCACGCCCTTTGCCGCCGTGCGCCGTTCCCTGGGGCATCCGCCCGGGGCGTGTCGCGCGATGTGCACCCCGACGGGTCGTCCTTCACGGCGCGCACGCCGTTGCCGCGATCCCCTGCGCGCGCGGGCCGTGCCGACCTGTGAGCGCGGGCACGCCCCGCATGCCTCGAAAAACCGTTCCTGCGCTACTCCGTGACCCTTGGTGCTCAGTGACCCGGGCGCGGTGGGCGCCGTTGGCTGCCATATGGCTAGGACTCCCGCGAATCCCCGTTGGCAGCGCGTCCAGACCCTCCCGAAGGCGGCGCCGCCGTCGGGCGCCACCCCGATCTACGAACAGTTGGTGCGCGAATGGGGCGCGGCGGGCCGTGCGCTTCCCGGTGGCGGCGGCCAGGAGGTGGAGCGGGCCCGCGCGCCCCGCTTCCCCCAACAGCCGGAGTCCCGCGCCCCCGCGCCCCCACGCCGCGGCTGGCTCCACCCGACGTAGCTCGCGACGACTGCCGCCGCCCTTCTCTTGACACCCCCGCCGTTGCCCTGCGGCATCCGTTGGTCTCCGCGCCCCGGTGGTGGGCTGTTCGCGCAGTTCCCCGCGCCCCTAAAAACCTCCGCCCCAGCCCGCAGACAAGTGCCGGGGGCAGCGAAACAGGTGGCGCTGGGGCTCCCCCCACGCCCTTCGGGCGTAGGGGGCGGAACTGCGCGAGCAAGCCACCACCGGGCCGCAGGGGAAACCCTTCCGCAGGGAAACGGCGAGGCTGTTGGGGGCGCGGGGAACTGCGCGACAAGCCACCCATGGTCCGCAGAGAGCAACGGTCCCGCAGGGAAACGGCGAGGTCTTCAGGAGTGCGGGGAACTGCGCGGGTAACCCACCACCGGGCCGCAGTGGGGTCAGCGGCGCGCGGCGCTGGGCGCAGGGGCGCGGGGCGCTCGGAGGTGGGCGCAGAGGCCCGTCGCAAGGCGCGGCGCCGTGAACTCCGCGCCGTACACGAACCGCATCGACGGCCCGAACGACGGCGCCGCCAGCAACCCCGCGAAGAACAACCCCGCGCACGACGACTCGAACACCCCGCTCAGCTCCGGCGCCCGCCCCGCCCCCACCGTCGCCAGCGCGGCCCGCAGCGGCGCGTCGAGGAGGGCGAGGCGGTCGAGGTCGGGCGTGAAGCCGGTCGCGGCCACCACGTGGTCGGTGTCCACCGACACCGCGCCTCCCGGCCCGTGCAGCGTCAGCCGGACCCGCCCGTCCACCACCCGCGCCCCGCCCAGCGCGTGCCCGAGCAGTTCGGGGACGGTGTCCTCGTACCGCTGTCTGAGCCACCACGCACCGGCAGGGCCGAGCGCGGTGCGGGCGATGTGTTCGCGTTTGGCGGGGGACAGGTGGCGTACGGCCCAGGGCAGTTCGGAGTACGCCCAGCTGCGCCAGCCGGAGCCGAGGCCGCTGAGCGGGGTCCGCAGCTTCCGGTACGGGCCGCGCGCCTCGGGCACGGGCAGGGTGTTCCAGTTCAGCGCGTGCGTCCGGGCCACGAGCCGGGGCCTGGCGCCGGTCTCCGCCAGCAGCGTCGCCGTCTCCAGGGCGGCCTGTCCGGCGCCGACGACGGTGACGTCCCGACCGCGGAAGCCGCTCAGGTCGCGGTGGTCGGTGCTGTGGGAGACGTGCTCGGGGCCGAGCCCGGACAGCTCCCGCGGCACGCGGGCGAACGGCAGCAGGCCGACGGCGACGACCGCCGTGCGCGCCGTGACCGCGTCACCATCGGCGGTGTGCACGACGAAGCCGCCGCCCGGGCCGTCGTGCCGGGCGAGTCGGGTCACGGTCCGCTCGTCGACGTCGGGGACCGCGTTGTCGGCGAACCAGCGGCCGTACGCGGTGAACGCACCGATCGGCAGCGGCCGGCCGTGTTCCGTCGCGAAGCCGGCGCGGGCGCCGTAGCGGGCGAGGGTGTGCTCCGCGGCCGGGTCGCTCAGGTTCGACGCCCAGGGCTCGGACTTGAGGAACATGCCGTCCGGCATGTGGTCGCGCCAGGTGGCCATCGGCCGCCCGAAGAGCTTCAGGCGCATTCCTGCGTCGGCCGCGTGCGCGGCGACGGACAGCCCGTAGGGGCCGGCGCCGATGACTGCCACGTCGTACATGTTCGGTTCCTTCACGTCAGTGCTGCGTCTGCGTCGGCTGGGCTTCGGTGGGTGCCACGGCGGTGGGCGCCATGGCGGTGCGCGGGGGCGGAACGCGAGGGCGCACCGCAGCCGAGGCCCGGCCCGCCCCCTTGGCGAGCCCGCGCCGCAGCCAGGCCCCCGCCATCGCGAAGAAGGGCCGCGGGTCGTCTGCGGCGTACCAGGCGGTCTCCACGCCGGCGCCGCCGACCGACGCCGTGGGCGCCCGCCGCCCGCCCGTCGCCGTCGCGGCGGCGGCCAGCAGCGCGTAGTTCTCGGCGACGAAGACCCGCCCGGGGCGCTCCGCCCGCGCCGGCACCGGCTGCCCGGTCAGGTCCAGGTAGAGGGCGCGTACGACGTCGATCCCGTCGGGCCCGGTGAAGAGGCGGAACTGCGCGCCGGGCCGGGGGTTGGCGTCCAGCAGCGAGTACACGCCGGTCGACGCGTCGCGCCGGAAGTCGAGGTCGATGACGCCCCGGTAGCCGACGTGCGCGACCAGCCGCAGGGCCGCCCGCTCCACTTCGGCGTTCGGCTGCCAGCGGCCCTTGGCGGTCAGTCCGGTGCGCGGCGGCCACGACAGTTCCTTGCGCCCGCTGCCGCCGGCGAGGCAGTCGGCGTGCGCGTCGACGTAGCCGTGGAAGAACCAGTCGCCGTCCGGGGCGTCGGGCAGATAGCGCTGGAGCAACAGCCCGGCGCCGGTGCCGGCGCCGCGTTCGTACAGCGCCCTGGCCTCGGCCGGCGAGCGGACCAGGCAGGTGCTGCGCAGCCCGGCCGCTGGCGGCAGCAGCCAGGGCCGGCTCCACTTGGCCACCAGCGGCAGCCCGAGCCGAGCCGCGGCGTCGGCCGTCGCGGCGGCGCCGGGCGGCACCACCGTCTCCGGGTGCGCGACGCCGGCTGCCCGGCACACCGCGGCGAGTTCGCCCTTGTCGGCGAGGAGTCCGGGCAGGGCCGGCGGCAGCGCGGGGAAGAGGTAGCGCTCGGCGAGCCTGGGTGCGTGGGCGGCGGTGAGTACGGCGCCGAGGTCGTCCATCGGGATCAGCACGGCGCGCCGGCCGATCCGTTCGGAGACGGCGCACAGCAGGTCGACGAAGGCGTCCGGGCCGGTCGCGGCCCACCGCGGCGCGGGGTGCGCCCGGCTGAGGTGGCGGGAGCGGGCGACCGGGCTGCGGGCCGACTCCACGACGGCGTGCACCTCGACGCCGGTGCGGCCCAGCGATCTGACGGCACCGAGGGTGCCGTGGTGAAAGGGGTTCCGGTCGAGGCGCAACACGAGCGCGGGGACCCCGGCGTCGAACGGTGGCATGGACGTCACAACTTTCACCTGGATGGCCCCTCGGGGCGCGGACGTGTTCGCGGATGGGCTAGCGACGCTCCCCCAGAACGCCCATTAATAGGACTTTCTGCCTACGGTCGGACAAGTCGTCAGTTCGATTGCCAGCCAAGGAGGAGCCATGAAGCGAGGGCGCCGCCGCACCGCCACCGGCACCTGTGTCAGCACGGTCACCGCCTCCCTCCTCGTCTCCGCGGGCGTCTTCGCGGGCGTGGGAGCGGGGGCGACGGGCCGGGCCAGCGCCGAGGAGCGGGGCCACGGCGAGGTCGCCCTGGGCGCCTACGTCGACTACGGGGCGGCCGGCCCGCGGCGCATGGCGGAGCTCTCGCGCTGGCTCGGCGGCACGGACCTGAAGGTCGGTCACACGTACCTGCCCGGCGACGTCTGGGGCGGCATCGAGGGCAACGTCGACTTCCTCGACGACTGGGCCCGCTGGCGTCAGGGCGCGAAGGACCGGATGTTCGTCCTCAACGTGCCCATGCTGGAGCGGAACGAGGGCCGGCTGCCGGACCACGAGGTGCGCGGGCTGCTGCGGGCGGGCGCGGGCGGCCAGTTCGACCACCACTTCCGCGCCCTCGCGCAGCGCCTGGTCGAACTGGGGGTGCCGGACACCGTCGTCGTGCTCGGCTGGGAGATGAACGGGACCACGTACTCGCACCGGTGCGGACCGGATCCGGCGGCGTGGAAGGCGTACTGGCAACGGATCGTGGCGGCGATGCGCTCGGTGTCCGGGCAGTCGTTCCGCTTCGACTTCGCGCCGAACCGCGGCAAGGACGCGATCCCGTGGACCGAGTGCTACCCCGGCGACGACGTCGTGGACATCATCGGCATGGACTCCTACGACCAGGCGCCGGGCCGCACCTTCGAGGAACAGGCGACGGCGCCGTACGGGCTGCGCGACCAGGTCGCGTTCGCGCGCGAGCACGGCAAGGAGATCTCGTACCCCGAGTGGGGGCTGTTCCGCAACGGGGACAACCCGGAGTACATGCGGGGCATGCTCGACTGGATCGAGGAGCACGAGCCGCTCTATCAGACCATCACGGACTACTGTCCGCACGGCGTCTGGCAGTGTGATGACAACCCCAAATCGTCAGGTGTGTTCCGGCGGGAACTGTCCGGCAAGCCGCCGGTGCCGACGGCTCCGCCCGTGCCGTCCGTGCCGCCGGTGCCGTCGCCGAAGCCGGCGGAGCCGAGTGCGACGCCGAGCCCGAGTCCGACGCCGCCGGTGGTCAAGCCCACGCCCAAACCGAGCGAGACGGTCGTGCCGCCGCCGGTGGTCAAGCCCACGCCCAAGCCGGAGGAACCGTCGGCCCCGCCGTCCCCGCTCCCCCGCCCGAACGCGACGGAGTGGTGCGTGCCGCTCCCCTTCGCCGAGTGGCCCCTGCTGTGGCACTCGGACAAGTTCTGCGTAAAGCTCCCCCGCGGCGTCATGTAACCCCTCGACGCCACGCCCCACCGGGCCGTGGGCGACCATGCGTGCCGCGGTTCCGCGGTGGCGGTGATGCGGTGTGGCGTCTGCGGCCCGCCTGTGGCTTGTCGCGCAGTTCCCCGCGCCCCTGAAAGGTCTCGCCGCTGCCCTGCGGGGTCCGTTGGTTCCGCCCCCGGGTGGTGGGTTGCTCGCGCAGTTCCGCCCCCTGTGCCCTGCGGGCACGGGGGGACCCCCAGCGCCACCTGTTTCGCTGCCCCGTCATTCGTCTGCCGGCTGCGGGTGAGGGTTTGGGGGCGCGGGGAACTGCGCGAACAGCCACAGGCGGGCCGCAGATGCCACACCGCATCGCCGCCACGGCGGAACCGCGGCGTTTAGGGGCGGTCGGGGTGCCCCCGCTCCCGGGCACAGGGGGCGGGACCGTGTGGGCGCGCGGGGGCTCGGGGGTGCGGTCACGCACGCGGGCCCGCACTCGGGGCCGCGGCCCGGGCGTGCCAGCGGCGCGCGCTGTCGCGCCAGTCGCGCGCGGACGGGAAGCGCGACGTGACCTCCTCCGCCACCCACTCGCGGCACTCCGCGCGCGCCGCATGGAGCCGTAGCGCCGGGGCCAGCGCACGCGGGGCCAACATCAGCCGTTGGTTGGTCACCGCCTCCGGGCGCCAGTGGGACTTGTACGGCTCGTCCCCACGCAGCAGGCTCACCACCCGCCGGCCCGTGCGCGCCGCGAAGTCCGCTTCGTGGCGCAGCAGCATCGTCGCCACGTCGACCTTGCGCTCCCGCAGCCGCGGATGCGCCCCGTACAGGTACCCGCCGGTGATCCCGTCCGACAGCAGCGCCACGCTCGCCGCGACGACCTCCCCGTCCATCCGGTACTCCGTCAGCGCCGCGTCGCCGTCGCGGACCATGCGCCGGGTCGCCCGGACCAGGTGTTCGGCGAACCGGGGGCGCAGGTGTTCGACGGTGACGCCGCGCCCCCGCCACTGGAGTTCGTGCAGCCGCAGCAGATGGCCCACGGCCTCCGGCACCCGCTGCTCGCCGACGCTGACGCCCTCGATCGCGAGCGCGTCGATCTTGCGCAGCTTGGCCCGTACGCGCTGGGCGCGGGCCGTCGGCAGCCGCTTGAGCAGTTCGTCCATGGGGCTCGCGGGCAGTTCCAGGCACACCGAGTCGGCGCGGCGGTGCCGGGCGCCGGTCCACCGGGCGTACAACCGCTCGGCGGAGGCGCCGGGGCGCACCTCGCGCAGGTCGACCACGGCGTGCCGGGCGGCCCGTCGGAGCCCGCGTTCCAGCGCGTCGACCGACTCGTCGGCAGCGGGGCCGTCGGCGTCGTCGAGCAGGACGTCCGCGTAGTCGGAGATGCCGCCGCCGAGCGCGACCAGCAGCGGCATCGGCCGGTGGACGAGCATCAGCGGCGCCGCGGCGACCAGTTGCCCGTCCCGGCGCACCAGCACCACCCGCAGCCGTCCCGGCGTGCCGTACGACAGCCACCACGAGTCCAGCCAGGCGTGGCTCTGGAAGGGGGTCGCGGTCGAACAGCGCCGCTGGAGGCCGTCCCACTCGGGGCGCAGCCGGGCGAAGGCACGTTCGTCCCGGCAGAGGGTGACCGCGAGGCCCGCCCCGCCCGCGGCGGACGCCGTCACACCCGTTCCCGTTCGGCCGCGGGCGCGGGCACGAGCGCCGAACCGCCCTCCCTCGCCGGCCCGCCGTCGGCGCGCCGCGCGCCACGGGGGCGCACCAGCAGCACCAGCCCGCCGATCAGCCCACCGGCCGCCGCCCCGACCCCTGCGCTGATCGGCGCGGACGGCGAGACCGGCTCGGCGGGCGGGATGGCCCGGGAGAAGCTGACGAGTTGGACGCCGGTGTTCTTGGCGACCTGGTTGCTGCTGACGAAGACGGCGTCGGCGACGGCGTTCGCGATGTCCGCGGCCTCGGACCGCCGGTCGGATGTGCCCGTGATCGCGATCATCGGCGAGTCGGGCGAGGTCTCCGTGCGCACCCGGCTGCGCAGTTCGTCGGCGGGCATGCCGGCGGCCACGCGGGCGTACGCGATCGTGGAGTCGCCGGTGGCGATGCGGCCGTACGCCTGGGCGAAGCCGAGCGCGGCACCGGGCTGGGCGTCCTTGCCGGTGACGGCGACGACGTAGCTCGTGGCGGCGTACTCGGGCGTGGCCAGCAGTCCGTACGCGGTGCCGCACAGCCCGCCCGCGGCCACCAGCGCCGGCAGCGGCCACCACCGGGGCAGCCGCCTGCCCAGGTCACGGGCGCGGGCGGCGCACCTGCGCGGCCAACCCGGCCCCGTACGCCGTGGCTTCTTCGCAGCCGCACCCTTCACAGCCGGCGCTTTCCCCTCAGCCTTCTTCCCCTCAGCCTCCTTCTTCTCCGCCTCCTTCTTCTCCGCCTCCTTCGCGGCCGGTTCCTGCACGTCCGCTGCCGCGGCCGGCTGCTGCTGCTCCTTGGGCTTCTTCATCGACTGGCTCCCTCGATCGAATGCGAATGGTGTTCACGGGGCCGCCCGGCGCAGCCCTCGGCGGCAAGGGCGCGCCCGTAGACGTCCATGACCTGCTCCGCGGTGCGCGCCATCGCGTACCGCCGCACCACCGGCGCCACCGCCGACCGGCGGGCGCCGGCCACCACCTGCTCGCGCAGCGCCCGCACGAGGGCGTCGTGGCTGCCGGCCGGTACCCGCCGGGCGTCGGGCGCCTCGTGCGACGGCAGGTCCTCGACGGCGGGGCAGGTCCGGTACAGCACGGGCAGCCCCGCGGCGAGCGCCTCCACGACGGCGAGTCCGAAGGCTTCCTCCACGGAAGTGGAGACGAAGAGGTCGAGGGCGCCGAGGAGTTCCGCGACGGTCGGGGCGCCGGCCCCTTCCTCCTGGCCGCACTCGCCGAGCAGCCGTACGCGCTCCGCCACCCCCAGCCGCGCCGCCAGCCGCTCCAACGCGCCCCGCTCGGGCCCGTCGCCGGCGATCAGCAGCACCGCGTCGCGGCCATCGGCGACGACCGCGGCCACCGCCCGCACCAGGTCGTCGAAGCGCTTGCCCGGCACGAGCCGGCCGACCCCGCCGACGGCGTACGTCCCCGGCGACACCCCGAGCGAGGCGCGCACCGCGGCGCGCGCGCCCGCGTCGAAGCGGAAGCGTTCGGCGTCGACGCCGTTGGGCACGGTGTGGATCCGGGGGCCGGGCACGCCCCAGGCGGCGAGGCGTTCGGCCACGGTCGCGGAGACGGCGACGGTCGCCGTCCCCAGTCGTTCGGTGGCCCGGTACAGCGCCCGGGTGCCCGCGGTCAGCGGCCGGCCCTCGATCTCCGCGGCGCCCAGGGAGTGCTCGGTGGCGACGACCGCACGGACCCCGGCGAGCCGCGCCGCGACGCGCCCGTACACGCACGCCCGGTACAGATGGGTGTGCACGAGGTCGTAGCCGCCGGACCTGATCAGCCGGGTCAGCCGCGGCAGCGCCGCGAGGTCCCGGTTGCCGCGCATCTTGAGGTCGGTGACGCGCACCCCGTCCGCGCGCAGCCCGTCCGCGACGGGGCCCGCGTTGGTGAGCGTCACCACGTCGCAGCGGGCCGGGAGGTGTCGCAGCAGCAGCCTGAGTTGGTGCTCGGCCCCGCCGACGCCCAGCCCGGTGATCACGTGCAGCACCCTCGGCGCTTCGGTCACCGCGGGCCCGCCCGGTGGCGCAGCCGCTTCGCCCACAGCCGGCCGGCGCGGTCGGCCTGGCTGACGTGCGTACGGGCGAGGGCGTAGGGGCCGCCGAGCCCGGCGGGCGGGCGGATCGCGCAGCCGTACGCGTACCCCGCGTCGCGCACCGCGGACGCCACGCGCTCGTCCACCGCGCCGTACGGGTAGCAGAAGCCCTGCGGTGCACGGCCGGTCAGCTCGGCGAGCCAGGCGCGGCTGCGCTCGGTCTCCTCGCGCAGCGCCGCGGCGTCGAGCCGGGTGAGGTCCACGTGGTACAGGCCGTGCGAGGCGATCTCCGTGCCGGCGGCGGCTGCGGTGCGCAGGTCGGCCTCGTCGACCAGGGGTCTTCGTGGCCCTTCGGGGTCCCAGGCGTTGTCGCCGCCGAGCCGGCCGGGGAGCACGAAGAGGGTGGCCGTGGCGCCGTGTCGACGAAGTACGGGCAGCGCGGCGGCGGCGAAGTCGGCGTAGCCGTCGTCGAAGGTGAGGCCGACGAGCCCGCGGTCGCGCCCCTCCGCGCGGGCGCGCAGCAGCGCGGAGACGCTGACGGCGGACAGTCCGCGCCCGTGCAACCAGCGCAGGTGGAGGTCGAGTCGGTCGGGGGCGACGGTGATGCGGTACGGGTCGTCGGCGGGGTCGGCCACCGAGTGGTACATCAGGATCCACGGCGGTCGGGTGGTGACGTCGGTGAGGGAAGCGGTGGGTACGGGCGGCAGTTGGGTGCGTGCGGGCGCCGTGTCAGCGAACATGTCGGGCGATCCTCCGTCGGGTGAGTGCCAGCAGGTGGACGACTTCGGGGGCTCGGACCGCGAGCCCGGTGACGGTGAAGACGGCGGGAACGAGCAGGGCGCCGAGGACGAGGGAGGGCAGCGCGGCGTCGACGGCGCCGGCGGCCAGCCGCCCGGCCAGCGCCGCCGCGGCGGCGGCGACCGCGAGCCGGCCGAGGGCGGCGCTGATGGCCCGCACCTCGATGGAGACCACCCGGGAGCCGAGGCCGCGCAGCAGGAGCAGGGCGGTGGTGGTGATGCCGGCGGCGTTGGCGCCGGCGATCCCGTACACGCCCCACGGCCCGACGGCCCACGCGCCGGCGACGACGGTCACGACGAGCCCGCCGGCCATCGCGGCGGCGGGGTACCAGGTGGGCCGCCCGGTGGAGAAGAAGGGCCGTCCCAACGCGCCGACGAGGGTGTGGCCGAGGAGCCCCACGGCGTACACCCGCATCGCGGTGGCGGTGGACTCGGTGTCGTCGGCGTCGAAGGCACCGCGCTGGAAGAGGACTTCGATGATCTGCGGCGCGTACCCGAGGATGAGCGCGGTCCCGAGGAGCACGACCAGGCCCGCGAGTGCGAGGTCGTTCTCGACCCGTCGCCGGGCCCGCTCCCGGTCGCCCTCGGCCATGGCCTTGGCGACGACGGGAAAGGTGACGGTGCAGAACATCAGGGACAGCACCATCGGCATCTGCGCGACCTTCTGCGCGTAGTTGAGGTGCGAGATGGCTCCGCTGGGCAGGGAGGAGGCGAGGAAGCGCTCGACGAGGACCTGCGACTGCCGGCTGACGGCGAAGAACACGATGGGCGCGAGCAGCGCGATGCCGACGCCGTACCCCTCGCGCCCGCTGCCGCCGTGTCCTTCGCGCGCACCGTCGCCGTACCCCTCACGCTTGCCGTCGCCGTGCCCCTCGCGCCGGCCGTCGTCACCACGTACGGCGTCGGTCCGCGCCACGCGGCCCCCGTCGGCCCCGGCGTCGCCGAGTACGCCGCCTTGCACCGTCCCGTCGACAGCGCCCTGTTCACGTACGCCTTCGCGCCCGCCCGGGCGGCCGGAGGAACGGGGCCGCGGCACCCCGCCGTCGACCAGGGCGCACGGGCGCGCGCCCATCACGTGGTGGACGAACGTGGGCAGCTGCACGAGGACCATCAGCGCGCCGCCCACCGCGACCCCGGCCGCTGCCGCGCGGACGCCCCACAGCGCGTGCAGCGAGATCGTGGTGGCGATGATGCCCGTGTTGTAAGCGACGTAGACGCCCGCCGGCGGCACGAAGCGGCCGTGGGCGCGCAGCGCCGCGCTGAAGTAGCCGGCGAGGCCGAAGGTGAGGACCGTCAGCGCGGTCAGCCGGGTGCAGTCCACGGCGAGTTCGGGGTCCGCGAAGCCGGGCGCGAGGGCCGCCACGAACTGCGGCGTGAAGACCATCAGCACCCCGGTCGTCGCCGCCAGCACGGCGAACAGCTTCGGGAAGGTCGACCCGACCAACGTCCGCACCGGATCCGGCCCGTGCGCCGCCCGCCGGGCGAGCGCGTGGCTGAACGCGGGCACCAGCAACAGCGCCATCGCGTCCTCGATCAGCAAGGTCGCCGCCATCTCCGGCACCGTCCAGGCGATCAGGAACGCGTCGCTGTCGACGCTCGCGCCGTAGATCTGCGCGATGGCCTGGTCCCGTACGAGTCCGAGCAGCGCGCCCGCGACCGTCAGGCCCGCGGTGACCGCGGCGGCCCGGGCCAGCGCGTTGCCGAGCCGGGAGGTCTCGCCGCGGGAGGCTTTCGGGGTGCGTTGCGCCTGCGTCATGCGGCGTCCGCCTCCGGCAGCGGCGCGAGGGCCCACCGCGCCGCGAGCCCCAGCACCACCCCGGTCAGCACGGTCGACGGGCCGCCGATGTCCGCGTACAGGAAGTCCACCGACTGCCACAGCAGCAGAGCGACGGCCGCGAGCCCCACGTCCAGGGGCGCTCCGCGCCGCCGTACGAGCCGACGCACCCCGCCCACCAGCAGCGCCGCCCAACTCCCCACGAACGCGGTGGCGCCGACGAGCCCCTGTTCGCTGAGGATCAGCAGGTACATGTTGTGCGGGGAGAGCAGCGGCTGGCGCTGGAACTGCTGCCCCGCGCCTGCCGTGTCGCTGCCGGATGACAGTCCGATCGAGGCGTGTGCGTCGCGGTGGTCGGGGAAGCCCTTGAGCCCGACGCCGGTCACGGGCGCCCCGCGCCACATGTCGTGCGCCGCCGCCCACATCGCGTACCGGTCGGTGACCGAGCGGTCCGGGGCGTCGGTGACCTCGGTGATGCTGCCGAGCCGCTCCGCCATCGCCGCCGAGCCGACGCCGAAGCCGCCGACGAGGACGACCCCGGCGGCGGTGGCGACCGCGAGCACCGCGAGGGCCCGGCGCACGCCCGACAGCAGCAGCACCGCCAGTGCCGCGACGGCGGTGGCGATCCACGCGCCGCGGCTGAAGGAGAGCGCGAGCGGTACGACGAGCAGGACCGCGGCGCCCGCGGCCACCGGCCGCAGCCACCGGGGCGCAGCCGCGCGGCGGGCGCCCAGCGCGAGGGCCGCGGCGCCCAGCAGCCCGTACGCCACCACGGTGGCCATGCCCATGACGTCCAGGGGGCCGAAGGTGCCCACGGCCCTGATGTCCGCGCCCTGGTACGAAGCGCCGGTGCCGGTGGCGTACTGGTGCACGCCGATCGCGCCCTGGACGAGCGCCAGGGTCGCGAACGCGCCGATGACGAGCCGGAAGTCACGGGCGTCGCGCACCACGAGCAGGACCGCGGCCGGCACCAGGACGAACACCTGGAGGTAGCGGACGAATCCGGGGACGGCCGCGGCCGGGTCCGCCGCCGTGACCGTGGCGAGTGCGATCGCCACCGCGGGCGCGCCGATGACCAGCGCCGCCGCGGCGCTCAGCGGCCGGGCCCGGTGCCGTACGGCCAGCGCGACGCCGACGAGCACCAGCGCGCCCGACGCGACGTCCGCGGGGCCCAGCCCGCCGCCGCGGGGCGCCGCCGGCGGGAACGCCAGCAGCAGCACCGTCGCCAGCAGCGGAAGCAGGGCCCACGGCACGTTCCCGGGCAACCTCCCGAGCATGGCGGTCGTCCGCGGTCTCGGCGCGGCCCACGTCGCGGCCATGGTCAGCTGCCTCCGAGCCGGAACAGCGTCGCCGCGGTGCGTGCCATGATGCACACGTCCTGCCAGGGCGACCAGGTGTCGATGTAGTGGTTGTCGAAGCGGGCCCGCTCCTCGATGGAGGTGTCACCGCGCAGCCCGTGCACCTGCGCGAGCCCGGTCAGCCCGACCGGCATCCGGTGGCGGGCCTGGTAGCCGGGGTGGGCGTGGCTGAACTTGCCGACGTAGTACGGGCGTTCCGGCCTCGGCCCGACCAGGCTCATGTCACCGCGGACCACGTTCCACAGCTGCGGCAGCTCGTCCAGCGAAGTGCGCCGCAGCACGCTGCCCGTGGCGCTCATCCGACGGTCGTACGCGATGTTCCACAGGGTCGCGGACTCGTGGTCGTCGGCGGGGGCGAGCGTGCGGAACTTCAGCAGCGTGAAGGGGTGGCCGTCGAGCCCGATGCGCTCCTGGCGGAAGATGACCCCGGGCCCGTCCGACAGGCGTACGGCCAGCGCGCACACCGCCAGTACGGGCGCGGCCACCACCAGCGCGGCCCCGGCGAGCACGATGTCGATGGCCCTCTTGACGGCCCGGGCCACGGGCCGGTGCAGCCCGGCGCGCAGCGGCTGTACGGAGAACCCCCACAGGTGGTCGCGGCCGGCGACGCACCGCCACAGGTTCCCGACCGCGGCGCCGCCGTCGACCAGCCACAGCCGGCAGCCGTGCGCGGCGAACAGCGCGATGAGGGCGGACGACTCGTGGTCGGCGCCGGGCTGTCGGGTGAAGACGGCGTGCCGGACGTCGTTTTGGACGACGGCCCGGCTGACGTCCTCGACGGTGGTGAGCTGCGGCAGGGTGTCGGCGTCGGTGGTGCCGATCCGGCCGACGGGCCGCATCCCGTAGCGGGGGCGTTCCAGGAGCGCGACCGTCACCTGGTGGGCGACGGCTCCGGTGCCCACGACGAGCACGGACTGCGGCCGGCGCGCGCCGCGGCGCCGGCGCACCGCGTACACCAGCGCGCGGGCCCCGCAGCACAGCAGGGTCTGGATGAGGACGGCGAGCAGCACCGTGCGCCAGGCGACGGCGTGTTGCGGGTCGTACGCCGCCAGGGCCTCGCTCAGCACCAGCCACTGCACCAGCGCGAGCACGGCGAGCACGGGCACGTCGGCGAGCGCGGACGGCGAAAGGCTCGGCCGGTTCAGGCCGCGGCAGACGTGCAGGACGGGTTGGAGCGCCGCGGCCCACACGAGTGCGGCCACGGGCCACGGCAGCGGCGGGATCAGGGCCACCGTGCCGGCGAGCGCGAAGACGTCCGCGGCGCACAGCCCGACGGCGGGGCCGAGCCGGCGCGCGGCTCGCAGCCCTGGGCGGGTGTGCGGCGCCGTGCGGTGGCGGTGGGCGGCGCGCCGGGGCGCGCGCAGGGGTGTGGCCGGCGCCGGCACGGCGACGGGATGGCGGGTGTGGTGGGGCGCCGGTGCGCTCTCCGTCGTCATCGCCTGGTGTGCTTCCTCGTCTCGGGGTGGGGCGCGTCGAGCGGGTCCTGACGGAGCAGGCCCTGGTAGAGGTCGTGGACGGCGGCGGCCGTCCGCCGTACGTCGCGGGTGGCCCGCGTGTGGTCCTGCGCCTGCCGGCCGAGGCGGACGCGCAGCTCCGCGTCGGCCAGCAGCGCGGTGAGCGCGGTCGCGAGCGCGCGGGGGTCGTCGGGCGGTACGAGGCAGTGGGCGTCGTGGCCGGGCGGCAGGCTCTCCCGGGCGCCGCTGACGTCGGTCAGCACCACGGGCCGGCCGGTGGCCATGGCCTCCAGCGGCGCCAGCGCCATCCCCTCCCAGCGGGACGGCAGGACGACCAGGTCGGCGGCGGCGAGCCAGGGCCGTACGTCGCTGGCCGCGCCGGCGAACAGGACGCCGGGCGGGGCGAGTCGTGCGAGCTGCGGTCGGTCGGGGCCGTCGCCGACGAGGACCAGCCGGGCGTCGGGCACGGCCGCCCGCACCGCGGACCAGGCCCGCAGCAGCACGTCCTGCCCCTTCTGCCGGCACAGCCGCCCCACGCACACCACGACGGGCGCACCGGGTGGCACGTCCGCGAGCTGCGGCAACGTCGCGCGCGCCGGGCCCTGTTCGGCGGCGGGAGCGAAGTGGTCGAGGTCGACGCCGTTGTGGATCACGGCCCAGCGGGCGGCGATCCCGGCCGCTTCGCCGGCCCGCCGCTCGCTCTCGCTGACGCACAGGGTGCGGCCGGCCCAGCGGGTGCCGTACCGCTCCCAGGTCAGGGCGAGGCCCGCGGCGCGCCCTTCGACGGCGTCGAAGGACCAGGCGTGCGGCTGGAAGACGGTGGGCACCCGGCCGCGGACGGCGAGCCGGGCGGCCAGCCCCGCCTTCGCGCTGTGCGCGTGCACCAGCCGGCATCCGCTGCGGCGGACCAGCCGGGCGGCGGTCCACACCTCCCGCACCAGCGCCGGCCCCGGCTGGCGCACGGCGGGCCAGCCGCGCACCCGCGCACCGGACTCGGCGACCCGCTCGGCGAGCTCTCCGCCGGGCGGGCAGCCCACCTCGACGCGCAGCCCGGCGACGAGTTGCGCGCGCACGAGGTCGGCGACCACGCGGGCGACTCCCCCTTCCACCGGCTGCGCCAGGTGGAGGATCGTCGTTCGGCCGAAGTCGGCCCGGGAAGGGTGCGGCACGGGCAGCTCTCTCGGTACGGGGAGGGAATCAGACTCGGGGTGAGCAGCGCCGCGACGGGCGTCAACGGCGGGTGTCCGCCTGTACGAAGAGAACGCCGAGGAAGTACCCGGGGTTATCAGAATTTTCGGGGTTCTCGGTCTCGAATCGGAAACTCAAACTGGTGGTCCCGGACACCAGTGCGGAACTGATGTCCACGACGTCGGAGTCGTATCCGAGGGTGTTCAGATGGGCCGGTTGCCGCTGCCCGGCCGGGCCGGGATTGCCGATGGTGGAATTCATGACGTCCGCGGCCGGATTCGTCGTGTCGTGCACGGAGTGGGTCTTTCCTTCGTTCGTCCGTACGTTCAGCGCGTCGCCCGTCGCTCCGCGGTCGCCGTCGTACGCGACGAATCCGGCGGTGCCCTTCGCGCGGGCGGGGATCCTGAGCCCGGCGAGCGTCACTTCCTGACGGGTGCGGGTCGCGTCCAGCGTCTCGAAGCCGTCCCAGAGGGCGAGTTGCCGCAGCGGCTCGGCGCTGTTCTCGTACGCGACGACCAGTGTCCAGCCGCCCCAGGCGCCCACCTCGGAGTGCCCCATGGCGACGTTGATCTGCGCCACGGTCCACAGCCCGGAGCGACTGTCGCGGACCAGGGGGGTGATGTCGGCGGACGCCTGGAAGGCGTCGGCGCCGGCGGCGTCCCGGTGGGCGGTGCGGGTGTCCGCGAGGACTTCCTTGTAGCGCCCGCCCGGTTCGGCGATCAGCACCCGCCCGTTGTCCTTCGGCGGCTTCTGCTCGCCGACCCGCAGGTTGCCGCCCCAGTACAGACGGGCGTACGTGACGCGCGAGTTGGCCGGCAGCGCGAGGTGGGCGCGGCTGGAGTTGTACGTGTTGGGGTCGTCGTCCTCGTCGACGTAGAACATCTCGTAGTCGCTGTTGACCCCGCGTCCGCCCTTCTGGACGGAGGCACAGGTGGCCGCCTTGGCGACCTCGGGGGTGCGGCAGGTGATCGCCGAGTTCGCGGCCCGCGCGATGCCGCCGTGCTGGACGGCGTGGTAGCGCTGGGCGAAGGGGATGCGCGGCGACTCCTCGACGTCCGCCGCCGCTGCGCCAGCGGTCGGCGCGGCGGGCAGCAGGAGCAGGAACGAGAGCACGGAGAGGAGGGGAAGAGCGGGAAGGGCGGCGAGGAAGGGGCGGAAGGGCGTGTGCACGGCCCCCCGTACGCCCTTCGTGGTGAAACCCGGCGAGTTCGACATGCGGCGTCTCTCCCACTCGTTCAACATGACAAAAACAGGAGTGCACTTTGACATGGCAACGGGGCGGTCATCACGTTGGACGCGCCCGTGCCGCCATCTGAAGAACGCGTAAGAGTTGCAGGAATAAACCTTCGGATGATCCCGCACATCCTTTTCCCGGCACGCTCGTTATGGGATTTTCCGCTGTGCCGGCACGGTGCGATAACCCCTGGGCGTGAGCGTCGTTGTCCAGGGCGACGACGGCGAGAACCGCCGCCGGAGGAAGGGATCAGAAGAATGAAGTACTCCAGGGTCGCCGCGGTCATCGCCGGTTCGGTGGCGGCGGTCGGTGCGGCGTCGCCCGCGATGGCCGCGACGCCGTCGGCCATGCCCCCCATGAGCCTCAACGGCGGCCTGGCGCACGTCGTCAACGAGACCCCGTTGCTGAACGGCGGCAGCGGAAACGTGGTGAAGGACGCGGCCGACACGGCGATGGAGCTGAACAGCATCAAGGGGCAGGCCCCCGAGCGGGTCCTGAAGACCGCCGGTCAGCTCACCCCGATGCTCGGCGGCATCTCGGTCGGCGGCTGACGGGTCGATCGCCCGCCGCGGCCCGGTCGCGTCGGGTGGACGGAGGGGCGCGGCGCTTCGGCGGGCCGCGCCCCTCCGCCGCGTCCAGCGTGCGCGCTCGCCCGCGCCGGGGCAACACGAAGGGTGGCGCCCCGGTCGGACCGGGGCGCCACCCTCACTGTGACGTGCAAAGTGACGTGTGGGAACGTCAGCCGTTCACGCAGGTGTTACCGAACGCCGGGTTCAGCAGACCGATGACGTTGATGGAGTTACCGCACACGTTCACCGGCACGTGCACCGGGACCTGCACAACGTTGCCGGACAGGACGCCCGGGGAGTTGGCGGCGGCACCGTTCGCATCGCTGCTGGCGAACGCGGAACCGGAGGCGGCACCAGCGGCAATACCCGCGGTGGCGAGCACCACGGCGACCTTCTTGGCAGTCTTCATGAGAAATAGCACCTTCTGTTCGATGTTCTGCCCTGCGTGAGGGCTCACACATGTCGAAACGGACGACAGGTGACGGGGACACGGGTGAGGTGACGGGTGACCCCCGTTCGGCCCAACGTCCCCACCGACCACCCCCTCCTCACCGGTCCCGAACGGGGCGTGCGCCGCCATTGGAGTGAACCGGGAGAACCAAACTTCCGGGGGTCCTGTTGTCAGGGCGCTCCGCTAGTGGGCATCCACGACACCGAAGGACTGAACATGCTCAAGAAGGTTATGGCGACTGCGGCGGTCTCGCTCACCGTGGTCGGCGCGGGCGCGGCGCAGGCTATGGCCATCGGCGACCACCAGGGCACGACGTCCGTCAGCGGCAACAACTCGTCGCAGACGTACGGCAACTCCGAGACCTACGGCGACATGAGCCCGCAGCTCGGCCTCGTCCAGGGCTCGCTGAACAAGCCCTGTGTCGCGCTGCCGATCAAGGGCAACGTTGGCTCCCTCATCGGCCTGGTGCCCATCGCCGTCCAGGACGTGCCGATCCTGTCGGCGCCGCAGAACCAGCAGTGCACCGAGAACTCGACCCAGGCCAAGGGCGACGAGCCGCTGTCGCACCTGCTCAGCAACATCCCGGTCCTCTCGGGCAACGGCGTCGCCAACCGCTGACGGCCCGCCCGCGGCACGAACGGCACCGTACGAACCCCGGCACCCGCCTGGTGCCGGGGTTCGCCGTGCCCCCCGTGCCACAGTCCGTCGGCGCCCGCCAGCGCAGAATCGATTCCTCGAAAACTCTTAACCTAAATGCTTCATCATTTCGATTGATTTCACCCTCCTGAAATTCACCCAGCAGATGGGTGAACGGGGTTCTCGATTGGACCGTCCGGGGTGCTTCAATATCGCCGCGGACCGCGCTTCGGAGTCCTCCGGGCGCACGCCTCCAGCCGGCGGCGCATTGCGTCGTGGGGCAGTCGTGCTTCCAGCTTGGCATGGCGCGCCCGGGTGCGAGTCGCGGTCCGCTGCTTCGGAGCGGGAGCCGCACTTCGGCGTTCCCCTTCCGATAATCCTTCCGTCGACCATGTGGCCGCGTTTGCGGCTTTCGGGTGAACGGGCGGAACCAATCAGATCGGGGGCAGTTGATCAGTCTGCTCCACGATCGATCGTTCATAGCGAAAAGGAAGCATCACGTGATCAAGAAGATTCTGGCTACCGCTGCGGTCACCGCTTCGATGGTGGGCGCCGGCGCCACGATGGCCGCCCCGGCCATGGCCATCGGCAACGACACGGGCACCACCTCCTTCAGCGGCAACGGCGCCTCGCAGACGTACGGCAACTCCGCCACGCACGGCGACATGAGCCCGCAGATGGCGCTCATCCAGGGTTCGCTGAACAAGCCCTGCATCGGCCTGCCCGCCAAGGTCAACGCCGGTTCGCTGATCGGCGTCGTGCCGATCGCCGTCCAGGACGTCCCGATCCTGTCGGCGCCGCAGAACCAGCAGTGCACCGAGAACTCGACCCAGGCCAAGGGCGACGAGCCGCTGTCGCACATCCTCAGCAACATCCCGGTCCTCTCGGGCAACGGCGCCGGCAACAACTGAGCCGTCCTTCCGTGACCCGTGCCCCCGAGCGCAGCGCGCTCGGGGGCACCCCCTTTTCACGGGAGCGCCGACGGTGCGCGCGACACGCCGCGGCATTCGCAAAAACGAGTGACTTTTCCCGGTGTCGCGCTATGCGGGTTTCCCGACGGGAACCCAGACGTTGCTAGGTCTGCACCTCCGCCGAAAGGATCGATTGAATGAAGCACAAGAAGGCTGCTGCCGCCCTCGCCGGTGTCCTGCTGGCGCTGGGTTCCGCCGCTCCCGCCTTTGCGGACTCGACCGCCAACGGGGCTGCCGTCAACTCGCCCGGCGTGCTCTCCGGAAATGTGGTCCAGGTCCCGATCCACGTGCCCATCAACGTCTGCGGCAACACCGTGAACATCCTCGCGCTGCTGAACCCGACCGCGGGCAACATCTGCGCGAACGGCTGACGTTGGTTCAGCATGAGAGCATGAGAACTGCCGATATTTAGTCGGTGGGCAAACAGGTCCCGAGGTGTCGCACCAGCGCACCTCGGGACCTGTTTTTTCGAGCACGGCCGCCGCCCCCGCCGCCCCTCCCCCGGCGGCCGGGGCGGCGCTGTGGCGGAGCCCGCACCCCCCGCGGACTCCGCCGGGTGGCCCACCGTGGTCAAAAACACGGCGCGGTCGGGCACGCCCGGCCGTAAGCTCACGCTCATGCAGGTGATCCAGTCGACGAAGCTCGCCAATGTCTGTTACGAGATCCGCGGTCCGGTGCTGGAGGAGGCGATGCGGCTGGAGGCGGCAGGCCACCGCATCCTCAAGCTGAACACCGGCAACCCGGCCGCCTTCGGCTTCGAGTGCCCGCCGGAGATCCTGGAGGACATCCTCCGCAACCTCGGCGACGCACACGGCTACGGCGACGCGAAGGGCCTGCTGTCGGCGCGCCGCGCGGTGATGCAGCACTACCAGACCAAGGGCGTCCACCTGGACGTCGAGGACGTCTACCTGGGCAACGGCGTTTCCGAGCTGATCCAGATGTCCATGCAGGCGCTGCTGGACGACGGCGACGAGGTGCTGGTGCCCGCGCCGGACTACCCGCTGTGGACCGCTTCGGTGTCGCTGGCCGGGGGCACGGCGGTGCACTACCGCTGCGACGAGCAGTCCGACTGGATGCCCGACCTCGCCGACATCGAGCGGAAGATCACCGACCGCACCAAGGCGATCGTGATCATCAACCCGAACAACCCCACGGGTGCGGTGTACGACGACGAGATGCTGCGCGGGCTCGCCGAGATCGCCCGCCGCCACCGGCTGGTCGTCTGCTCCGACGAGATCTACGACAAGATCCTCTACGACGGCGCCACTCACACCCCCACCGCCGCAATCGCCCCCGACCTGCTCGTCCTCACCTTCAACGGGCTCTCCAAGAACTACCGGGTGGCGGGGTACCGCTCCGGCTGGCTGGCGGTCTGCGGCCCCAAGGCGAACGCCTCGTCCTAC
This sequence comes from Streptomyces sp. NPDC047315, assembly GCF_040643215.1. NCBI lineage: Bacteria > Bacillati > Actinomycetota > Actinomycetes > Kitasatosporales > Streptomycetaceae > Streptomyces > Streptomyces sp. NPDC047315. The sequence continues at coordinate 33,195 of NZ_JBEYTZ010000044.1, forward strand.
ATCGAGGGCCTGACGATCCTGGCCAACATGCGGCTGTGCGCCAACATGCCGTCGCAGCACGCGGTGGCCACCGCGCTCGGCGGGCGGCAGTCCATCGAGGACCTGCTGCTGCCCGGCGGACGGATCCTGGAGCAGCGGGACGTGGCGTACGACCTGCTGACCCAGATCCCCGGGGTCACCTGCGTGAAGCCCAAGGGCGCGCTGTACCTCTTCCCGCGGCTGGACCCCACGGTCTACAAGATCAAGGACGACCGGCAGATGGTGCTCGACCTGCTGCGGGCCGAGAAGATCATGGTGGTGCACGGCACCGGGTTCAACTGGCCCGAGCCCGACCACTTCCGGCTGGTCACGCTGCCGGCGGTGCAGGACCTGACGGACGCGGTGACGCGGATCGGGAACTTCCTGGACGGGTACGGGCAGCACTGACGGGCTCCCCCGACCGGAACGAATTTCCGACCGGAGCAAACTTTAGACTGAATCCAAGGTAGGATGGTCTCCTGACTGTGGGCAGGAGGCCATCACCATGTACGAGCCGATCCGTACCAAGTCGGTCCACACGATGGCCGACACCGCGCAGTATCCGCACCGCTCGCGCGAGGAGGAGCTGGACATCCAGCTCGCCGGTCACCTATCCGCGCTGCTGGCCGTCACGGACGAGCTGGGCCTGGAGGAGGCGGGCGACCGCATCGCCCGGGAGGTCGCGCGCCTGCGCGGGGCCGCGCCGGTGCGGCACGCGGAGCTGAGCGGCGCGGGCGCCGACGCGCTGCACCGCCGGGCACATGCGCTGGCCGGCCGGACGCTGGTCGTCGCGGCGTCGCGGGCGGACACGGGCGTGGCGATCCTGGCGGCCGAACGCATGGACGCGCATGCGCTGGTGGAGGCGGCGTAGGCGCGCCGAGACATGAACGGCCCCCGTAGCCGTGAGGGCGGTTACGGGGGCCGGGTCATGTGGCTCTCACGGTTCAGCCGAGGCGGGCCACCAGGGCGCGGTACTCGTCCCACAGCTCCTTGGGGGTGTGGTCGCCGAAGGTGTTCAGGTGCTCGGGGACCAGGGCCGCCTCCTCGCGCCAGACCTCGGGGTCGACCGAGAGCAGGAAGTCCAGGTCCTCCGCAGACAGCTCCAGGCCCTCGGTGTCCAGGGAGTCCGCCGTCGGCAGCACGCCGATCGGCGTCTTGACGCCCTCGGCCCGGCCGTCGAGGCGCTGCACGATCCACTTCAGCACGCGGCTGTTCTCGCCGAAGCCGGGCCAGACGAACTTCCCCTGGTCGTTCTTGCGGAACCAGTTCACGTAGTAGATCTTCGGCAGCTTCGCCGGGTCCGCGTCCGCGCCGACCTTGATCCAGTGGGCCATGTAGTCGCCCATGTTGTAGCCGCAGAAGGGCAGCATCGCGAACGGGTCGCGGCGCAGCTCGCCCACCTTGCCCTCGGCCGCCGCGGTCTTCTCGGAGGCGACGTTCGCGCCCAGGAAGACGCCGTGCTGCCAGCTGAAGGACTCCGTGACCAGCGGGACCGCGGAGGCGCGCCGGCCGCCGAAGAGGATGGCCGAGATCGGCACGCCCTTGGGGTCCTCCCACTCCGGGGCGACGGTCGGGCACTGGGCGGCGGGGACGGTGAAGCGGGCGTTGGGGTGGGCGGCCGGGGTGGCGCTGCCCGGCGTCCAGTCGTCGCCCCGCCAGTCCGTCAGGTGCGCCGGGGTCTCCTCGGTCATGCCCTCCCACCAGACGTCCCGGTCGTCGGTGAGCGCGACGTTGGTGAAGACGGCGTTGCCCCAGAGGGTCTTCATGGCGTTGGCGTTGGTGTGCTCGCCGGTGCCGGGCGCGACGCCGAAGAAGCCGGCCTCGGGATTGATCGCGTAGAGCTGGCCGTCCTCGCCGAACCGCATCCAGGCGATGTCGTCGCCGATGGTCTCCACGGTCCAGCCGGGGATGGTGGGCTCCAGCATGGCGAGGTTGGTCTTGCCGCAGGCGGACGGGAAGGCCGCGGCGATGTACTTCGGGGAGTCGGCCTCGCCGTGCGGCGGGGTGAGCTTGAGGATCAGCATGTGCTCGGCGAGCCAGCCCTCGTCGCGGGCCATGACGGAGGCGATGCGCAGGGCGTAGCACTTCTTGCCGAGCAGGGCGTTGCCGCCGTAGCCGGAGCCGTACGACCAGATCTCGCGGGTCTCCGGGAAGTGCGAGATGTACTTCGTGGAGTTGCACGGCCAGGGCACGTCGGCCTCGCCGTCGGCGAGGGGCGCGCCGAGGGTGTGCACGGCCTTGACGAAGAAGCCGTCGGAGCCGAGTTCGTCGAGGACGGGCCGGCCCATGCGGGTCATGGTGCGCATGGAGACCGCGACGTAGGCGGAGTCGGTGATCTCGACGCCGATGGCGGAGAGCGGGGAGCCGAGCGGGCCCATGCAGAAGGGGACGACGTACATCGTCCGGCCGCGCATCGAGCCGCGGAAGATGCCCTGCTCGCCGGCGAAGACCTCCTTCATCTCGGCGGGCGCCTTCCAGTGGTTCGTGGGGCCGGCGTCCTCCTCCTTCTCGGAGCAGATGAAGGTGCGGTCCTCGACGCGGGCGACGTCGGTCGGGTCGGAGGCGGCGTAGTACGAGTTCGGCCGCTTGACCGGGTCCAGCTTGGTGAAGGTGCCCTTCGCGACGAGCTCTTCGCACAGCCGCTCGTACTCGGCCTCGGACCCGTCGCACCACACGACGCGGTCGGGCTGGGTGATCGCGGCGATCTCGTCGACCCAGGAGACCAGCTCCCGGTGGGTGGTGGGCAGGGTGCTGGGGGCGCCCCCGGGGCTGAGGGTAGAGCCGCCAGAGAGCACAGCGTCGCGAGCCACGATCGCTCCTAAATGAGGGTCTTGTTCTGCTGACTGCCCCGTGGGGGCTGCGACCCGGATGCCGCGGGGGTGCTCATCCGGTGCCGACCGCACTCATCTGATCATCCGTGGATGGTGCGCATATGTCCAGGGGGCCACTCACGTGAGCATCGCCACTCGGGGTGCGCCAGTGGTGCGTGCGCCGGGGGCGCATCTCGGCCACCGACCGACGGTGCCCTCGGCACGCCGGCGTGGCTACCATCCAGGCATGACGTCGCCCGCCGCGCCCGCCGAACAGGCCGAACCCGCCGCGAATCCCGCCACCGCCGTCCCCTCTCCCCCGGTCAAGCCGCGGCTGCGCGGCTGGCTGCACGCCGGAATGTTCCCCGCGGTCCTGGTCGCCGGGCTCGTGCTCACGGCGCTCGCCGGCTCCACCGAGGCACGGGTGGCCTGCGCGATCTACGTGATGACCGCATGCCTGCTCTTCGGGGTGAGCGCGCTCTACCACCGCGGCAACTGGAGCCCGCGCTGCGAGGCCCTGCTGAGACGGCTGGACCACGCCAACATCTTCCTGATCATTGCGGGCACCTATACCCCGCTGACCATGCTCCTGCTCCCCGATTCCACCGCTCGGCCGCTGCTGTGGGCGGTATGGGCCGCCGCCGCGGCCGGGATCGCCTTCAGGGTCTTCTGGGTCGGGGCGCCGCGCTGGCTCTACACCCCGTGCTACATCGCCATGGGCTGGGCCGCGGTCTTCTTCCTCCCCGACTTCATGCACGCGGGCGGGATCGCGGTGCTGGTGCTGGTGATCGTCGGCGGGGTCCTGTACAGCATGGGCGGGGTGGTGTACGGCTTCAAGCGGCCGAACCCCTCGCCGCGCTGGTTCGGCTTCCACGAGGTCTTCCACTCCTTCACGCTGGCGGCGTTCGTCGTCCACTACGTCGGGATCTCCCTGGTCGCGTACCAGAACTGACGCCACTCCCCCTTCCCCCCCTCCTCTCCCCTCTCCTCCCCTCAAGGCCGTGGCGCCCGGTGCGCCACGGCCTTCGTGCGTCCTCGATCCCCCGATCCGGGGATTGACAGCCCATCCCGTTTGGCAGCTACTCTCATTTAACGTCGTCTGTCGATTCTGGGGGAAGTGCCGTGTCACGCCGTTGGTGGGCCTTGGGTGCACTGGTCGTGTGCATGCTGGTCATCGGGTTCGATCTGACGATCCTCAACGTCGCCCTGCCGACCATGGCCGCCGAGTTGGACGCGTCCACCGGCGAGCAGCAGTGGACGGCGGACGCGTACATCGTGGTGTTCGCCGCGCTGATGCTGCCGGCCGGCCTGGTCGGCGACCGCTTCGGCCGCCGCCGGATGCTCCTCGTCGGCCTCGGCGTCTTCGCGGCCGGCTCGCTGCTGGGGGCCGTCGCCGACGACGTGTCCACCGTGATCGCGGCCCGGGCGGTGATGGGTGTCGGCGGCGCGCTGGTCATGCCGCTCGCCCTGTCCGTGCTCCCGTCCCTGTTCACCGAGCGGGAGGAGCGCACCAAGGCCGTGGGTGCCGTCTCCGCCGCCGCGGCTGCCGGCATGCCGCTCGGCCCGATCGTCGGCGGCTGGCTCCTGGAGCACTACTGGTGGGGCTCGATCTTCCTGCTGAACGTGCCGATGGCGGCCATCGGGATGGCGGCCTGTCTGCTGCTCCCCGAGTCCCGCGATCCGAGCGCGCCCCGGGTGGATGCGTTCACCGCGGCCCTCACCGTCGGCGGGCTCGGCACCCTGATCTTCGGCGTCATCGAGGCGCCCGTGCGCGGCTGGGCCGATCCGCTGGTCGTCGTGGCGTTCTCGCTGGGCGTCGTGCTGCTGACCGCGCTGGTGCTCCGCGAGCGCCGGGCCGCCCGCCCGCTGCTGGACCTCGCCCTGCTGGGCGACCGGCGCTTCCTGCTGCCCGCCCTCACCGCCACGCTGGTGACGCTGTTCATGGCCGGGATGCTCTTCGTGCTGCCCCAGCACCTCCAGACCGTGCTCGGGTACGACTCGCTGGGCACCGGGCTGCGGCTGCTGCCGATGATGGCCGGGCTGGTCGTCGCGGCCCGGGTCACCGGCCCGCTGGTGCGTCGCTTCGGGCCGTACGCGGTGATGTCCTGCGGGCTAGTGGTCCTCTCCTTCGCCGCCTTCCTCGGCAGCACCACCACCGCGGACGACGGGTACGGCACGACCGCGCTCTGGCTCTCCGTCCTCTCCGTCGGCTTCGGCTTCGCGATCGTCCCCGCGATGGACGCGGCCGTCGGCGCGCTGGACGCCGAGCGCGCCGGCGCAGGCTCGGGGCTGCTGATGACGCTCCGGCAGGCCGGCGGCGCGGTGGGCGTCGCGGTCCTCGGCTCGCTGTTGGCGTCCGTGTACGCGAATCGGCTCGACACCTCCGCGCTGCCGCCGCCGGCGGCGGACCGGGCCGAGGAGTCCGTGGTGGCGGCCCACCGGATCGCGGAGCAGCTGGGCGAGGGGTCGTTGGTCCCGGCGGCGAACGACGCCTTCTCGCGCGGCATGTCGGCGACCTTGCTGACCTGTGCCGTCCTCGCGCTGGTGGCCGGCCTGGCGGTGGGCGGTCTGGCGCCCCGCGGACGGCGCATACGCCCCGGCGACGCGGACGCGGACGTGGATACCACGGGCGGCCATGCCCGACAATGACGGCATGGCACCCACCGCACGTCCCCCCGCCGACGCCCCGACCGGCCTGGTCGCCCTGGCCGGAATGGACGAGCGCCTCGCCCGCACGCTGCCGCAGCTCGGGCTGCGGGAGCGGAAGAAGATCAAGACCCGGATCGCGATCCGCACGGCGATGTACCGCCTGGTGGCGGAGCAGGGGTACGAGGCGACGACGGTGGAGCAGATCGCGGACACGGCGGAGGTCTCCCCCTCCACTGTCTTCCGTTACTTCCCCACCAAGGAGGACATCCTCCTCACCGACGAGTTCGACCCGTACCTGGAAGAGCAGTTGCGCGGCCGGCCGGCCGGCGAGGACCCCCTGGTGTCGCTGGTGCACGTGGTCCGGGAGGCGATGCAGCACGCCCAGCAGGAGACGTACGCCGAGGTCGCCCTGCGGACCCGGCTGATCCTGGAGGTGCCGGCGCTGCGGGCCCGGATGACGGAGACCATGGCCGCGACGTCGCAGGTGCTCATCCGCGCCATCGCGGACCGCACCGGCCGCTCCCGGGACGACCTGGAGCTGCGGGTGTTCGCGGCTGCGGTGCTGGGAGCGATGCGGGAGGCCCTGGTGGTGTGGGCGGAACGGGGGCACGAGGGCGATCTGATGGTCCTGGTGGACGAGGCGCTGGGCGTACTGAAGAACGGGCTGCGCGACTGACGCGCGCGGGGCCGGGGTAGGGCCGGGCCGGGGGCCGGGAACGTGAGCTCCCGGCCCCGCGGCATCACCCCCGGTCGCCCTTGCCGCAGGCGGTGCCGTCCCTGTTGCGGTCCAGACCCAACGGGTCCGTGCGGCCGTTGCGTTCCAGCCGTGGGTATCCGCGCTCGGTCAGCCAGTCGCAGCGGGCGGCGGGCGTTGCCGGGACCGCCTTCGGGAAGGCGACCGGCACGCACACCCCGATCGGGCCGTACGCCCGCTGGCAGCCGTCGACGGTCGGGCTGACGGGTGCCGACGAGCGCTTCTTCAGCGGCTTCTTCGCGGGCTGGGCCAAGGCGTCGGCGAAGTCGTGGACGTGTGCGTTGGGGTGGGTGTTGACCTGGGCGTCGGCGTCGGCCTTGGCAGATGCGGTCGGTGCGGGTCCGGTGCCCGGTCCGGTCGCGGGCCCGAGGTGGACCCACTTCGCCACCGACGGCACCCCGTTCGCGTCGACCGCGAACAGCATGTACCAGCCGGGCGGTGCCAGATTGGGGTTGCTGGTGACGTTGAGGTCGACGGCGTTGCCGCCGTGCACCGTCAGCGGCAGGTCGACGAAGCGCTGGTTGGGGTCCGACGAGTGGGTGACCGCCGCCGGTCGGATCAGCTCGGCCCTGGCGATCGGCCGGTCGACCTCGATCCGCTGGACGTCGCCGTAGTTCCAGCGCTCGTCCGGCACGGCGCTGATCTTCGGCCGCTCCCCCTTGAAGAGGTACGGCGGTGAGTAGACGGACACCTCGTGGTTCCAGGTGTTGTTCCCCGGGTTGTCGCCCGTCGACATCACCCGCCCGTCCGGCAGCAGGAACGACGACGAGTGGTAGCCGCGCGGAACCGGGTCCTTCGCCATGTCCGGCCGGTAGGTGTCCGTCGCCGGGTCGAACATGGACGCCTCGTACACCGGGTCGGCCCGGTCGTGCAGCCCGCCCCCGGTCTCGAAGACCTGCCCGTCCGGCAGCAGCACGGCGGACACGTACATCTTGCCCTCGCCGCCCCGCTGCGGGCGCCGGCCCTGCCCCTGGTCCACCTCGCCCTGCGGCAGCAACGGCCCCGGACGGTAGCGGGGGCTGGGCTCCTTGAGGTCGATGATGTCGGTGAGGCGGTTGGCGACCGGGTTGCGCTCGTTGTTGCCGCCGCCGATCGTCAGCACCCGCTGGTCCTGCGCGGGCGGCAGCAGCACGCTCGCCGACTGGTCGCGCTCGTCCTTGTTCTGGAGGCCGGGCACGTCGGTGACGGTGTTGCGGTCGTAGTCGTAGATCGACGCGCCCGTGCCCGGGGTGCCGTTGCCGAAGACGTGGCTGCCGGAGTAGAAGAGCCGGCCGTCCTGCATCAGGATCATCGACGGGTACAGCCCCCAGTACGACCAGGTCTGGTTGACCTGGTCGATGGGCAGCCAGCGGTTCTGCGCGGCGGAGAACCGCTCGGCAGTGACGTTGCCGGTGGAGTCCTCCTTGAGCCCGCCGAAGGAGAGCACGTCGCCGTTGCCGAGGACGGTCGCCGACGGGTACCAGTGCCCGTCGTGCATGTCGTTCGTACGGACGTACGCCTCGGTGTCCGGGTCGAAGACGTAACTGTCCTTCAGCCCCTGGTAGCCGAGGCGGCCGTCGGGCGTCGGGTAGCCCTTGTTGCCGCTCATGATCAGGACCTTGCCGTCCTGGAGTTGGACGTGGCCGGAACAGAACAGGTCGGCGGGGGTGGGGATCTGCTTCCACGTGCCGTGCGCCGGGTCGTACACGGCGGAGGTGAACGTGCCGGCCGCGAAGGCCGCGGGGTCGTTGCCGGAGCCGGCGATCACCAGCACCTTGCTGTTCTTCAGCACCACGGAGTGCATGGAACGCACCGGGTTGCGGGTCGGCAGCACGTCCCAGCGGCCCTTGGCGCACTCCTCCGCGGTGCCGGTGCAGCCAGGCTGGGGCACCGGGACGGAGACCTCCTCCATCGCGTAGTCGTCGGTGGTGACCGAGCCGAGCCCGTACACGGACACGCCCCAGGCGATCCGGTCCGTGCCCGGCGGCACGGCGGGCGTGCGCACCTCGGCCCGTGCGTAGCCGGCGCTGACCGGCAGGGTCATCAGGTCCGTCCAGTACTGCCAGCCCGCGGTGGCGTCGCGCCGGAAGAGGGTCACGGCGGTGTCGGGAGTGGTGCTCTTGTACCAGAGGGAAAGGTCGTACTGACGGTTCGGCGTCACGCGCGGCGCGCAGAGCGTGTTCTCGGCGATCAGGGCCTTGCGGTCGCCGTCCACGCGCCGGGTGAGTGTGACCTTCATGGCGGCGGAGCCGGTGCGGGCGTCGGCGACGGTGTCGAACGAGACGTCGTTCTCCCCCCAACCCGCCTTCTTCCAGCACTCGGGCATGCCGTCGCCGCCCGGGCCGCCCGGCGTCTCGAAGCCGGGGTTGCGCATCAGGTTGGGCTCGGCCGTGGCGGGGGTGGGCGAGGAGACGAGCAGCGCGGCGCTCACGGCGGTGGCGGCGAGCAGCGCGAGGGGCTTGCGGAAGGGGGTGCTCACCGTTCGCCTCCCACGGGTGAGGCCGGGGCCTGGCCGTCGGCATCGGCATCGGCATCGGCATCGGATCCGACGACGCGGCGGATCTCGATCCGGTCGTCACCGGTGCCGAAGACGACGATGGGGGTGGAGTTCTCCAGCGCCGCCTGCACGTTCGGCAGGGTCGGGGCGTCCCGGCGGACGGTGAGCGAGGAGACGACGTAGTCCAGGTCGCGCCAGCCGCGCGGCATCGACTTGGCCACCTCGGGGTCGAGGTCGGCCTTGTAGAACCAGATCGCGCCGGTGCTGGGCTCGTAGCCGTCGTGGACCAGGTCGAGCCAGAGCGCGTCGTCGACCAGGACCCGGGTGGACGCCGGGTCGCCCACCCGGTCCTCGAACCAGGCGGCGGCGGCCCGGTAGTGCTCGTTGGCGTCCTGGGTGAGGGCGTCGTGGTTGCTCGCGATCCAACGGGGCGTCAGCAGGGCGGCGGCGGTGAGGGCGAGGGCGACGACCGCGATGCGGCGGGTACGGGCGGGGCGTACGGCTTCGTCGTCAGAGTGCGCGGCGGGGTGCGCGGCGCGGCGCCGGTGCAGGATCGCGTGCACCGCGCTCGCCGCCGCGCCCGCGAGGACCAGGGCGAGGAACGGCAGGGCCTGGATGACGTACATCGCGGGCAGGTAGCCGTCGGGGCGGAACGCCACCAGGGCCAGCAGGGCGACGGCGAGCGCGGGCCCGGCGAGGGCGCGTGCGGTCACGGACCGCTTGAGGGCCGTCAGCAGGAGCAGGGCCGCCGCCGTGCCGGCGAGCGGGAGCACCGGGTCGTAGTACAGCCACGCCTCGAACGTCTTGTGGGAGCCGGTGCCGGCGTCGAGGAGGAAGCCGGAGCCGGGGCGGCTGAGTTGGTAGCGCACGCCGTCGACCAGCGAGACGTGGTCGGGGCCGGCGAAGAGCTCGCCGTTGAGCAGGGCGTACAGCGGGTACGCCAGACCGATCAGCACGCAGGAGGTCACGGCGCCCGTGATGGCGAACTTGCGGGTGTCGCGGTGGCTGTGGCGCCACAGGGTGAGCAGCAGGGCGGGCAGGACGATCAGCATCGTCTCCTTGGAGAGCACGGAGACGGCGCCCGCGACGCCGGCGGCGAACTGGTGCCACAGGTGCCGGCGGGGGGACGCGGCCAGGCAGAACGCCAGCAGCATCCACATGACCGCGATGTTGTCGAGGAAGATCTCCCGCTGGAAGTGGACGGAGAGCGGGGAGAGCCCGAACAGCGCCGTGGCGAGGGCGGCGGCCCACCGGGGCAGGAAGAGCCGGCGGGCCAGTACGTAGACGAGGACCGCGCTCACCGCGCTGATCAGCAGCATGGCGAAGCGCATGGGTGCCACGGTCATCGCTTCGGGCGCGAGGAGGGCGGGGAGGTAGGTGAGCCCGGCGAGTTGGAGCCAGCCCAGCGGCGGATGGTCGTACCAGTACGTGTAGTGGGCCAGGCCCTCGCCCTGCTGGACCGCCCACGCCTGGGAGAGGTACGTGCCCTCGTCGTCGCTGAGGGCCGGGAAGTTGGTGATGTTCCAGCCCTGGACGAGGACGATCACGGCCACGAGGCCGAGGCATATGAGCAGGTCGGGGCGGGAGGACCGGAAGCGTATGACGGGGCGGGGCGTGGTGCGTAAGTTCGCGGAAGCGGGCGCTGGAGCGGGAGCGGGAGCGGGGGCGGGGGCGGGCGCGGTGTCGTTCGGAGCGCCGTTCGGGGTGTCGTTCGGGGTGTCGTTCGGGGCGGGCAGGGTCGTCGTCACCGGTGGGCGTCCTCTCTGAGCTCGGCGGCGGCCGTGGCGCGGGTGTCTGTGGGCCGGGAGTCAGTGGCGCGGGTGTCGGTGAGGTGGGCGCCGACGTGGCTCGTCAGCTCCCACTCGTTGCGCCCGCGCTGCTCGCGCCAGACCGCGCGCAGGGCCGCGCCCGCGAGGAGCACCTGGTAGAAGGGGCCGCCGGCGATGAGCTTGAGGTAGTGCACGAAGCGGACGCGCAGCCCGTACTGCTTGCCGAAGTCGTGCAGTCCGACGATCTCGAAGACGAAGGTGACCACGGCAGCGACCGCCGGCAGGAAGGTCACCATCGTGGCGCCCACGGACACGTCGAGCAGGAGCGCGACGGCGACGTTCAGCGGGATGACCACCCCGGAGAACGCCTGGAGGAAGGGGGTCATCAGGGTGTAGCGGGCGAGCAACCGCTGTCTCCGGCCCGGCAGTTGCCGCCAGTCCTTCTTCCGGTACACCTGGAGGAAGCCCTGGTTCCAGCGGGTGCGCTGCTTGAGCAGGCTCAGCAGGGTGTCGGGGGTCTCCTCGCGGGTGACCATGTCGCTGTCGTACGCGACGACGACCTTCCTGCCGACGGAGGAGAGCCGGACGCCCAGGTCGCAGTCCTCGGCGAGGCAGTCGGGGTCCCAGCCGCCCGCGTCCCGCAGCACCCGGGTGCGGACGAAGACGGTGTTGCCGCCGAGCGGGATGAAGCCCTTCTCGGCGTGCAGGTGGAGCCGGCTGCGGAACCAGAAGAAGTACTCCAGGCAGTTGCGCAGGCTGTACCAGGAGGAGTGGAAGTTGATGAGCTGCACGCCGCCCTGGACGACGTCGGCGCCGGTGGTGGTGAAGGCGTGGTCGACGTGGGCGAGCAGCTCGGGGTGGACCTGGTCCTCGGCGTCGAAGACTCCGACGACGTCGCCGCGGCAGTGCGGCAGCGCGGTGTTGAGCGCCTTGGGCTTGTTCTTCTTCTCGTGGATGTCGGTGATGACGCGGACCCGCAGCGGGTCGCGCAGGGCGGCCCGCTCGGCGACGGCCGTGGTCTCCGGGTCGTCGTGGCCGACGATCACGATGATCTCGTAGTTGCTGTGGCTGGACTCCAGCAGCCGCTCGATCGTGTGCTCCAGCACGGCCTGTTCGTGGCGGGCGGGGAGCAGCAGCGAGAAGGAGAGCCCGACGTCGCCGTCGGGCCGGTCGAAGCTGGTGGCGGCCAGGATCTCGGGCGTGCGCCAGGCGTGCATCTGCCACCAGAGCGTGAAGACGGCCATGCAGAACAGGGCCATGGATACGGCCACGACGAACACCGATAACAGCACGAAGTCCCCCCTTGAACGCCCGCGCGCGGCGTCAGGACCCCCCTGCCGGCGTACGCGTACGCGTACGGTGCAGCCGGGCGGTCGGCACACTCCCCTGTGTGCGCTCCCGGCTACTCCATGTCGATGATGAGGGGACTTTATCGTCGAGCTGTGAAGATCTGGTGCCCAATTGAGGAACGCTGGCGCATTGCAGAGCTTTGGCGCGTTTGCGCTCACTCACTGCCGCGCCGCTGACCCCAACTGCTCGACCAGCTCGGCGGGTTCGGCGGTGGGCGTGCGGCAGGTGAAGGCGCGACAGACGTACGCCGCGGCCCGCCCGTCCACCAGGGGCCGCCCCCGCAGCAGGGGGAACTCCTCGCCGTCCGGCTCGCCCACGGCGACGACCGCGCCCGGCGCGGTGCCCAGCAGCGCGGTGCGGTGCAACTCCGCCGCGGCCGGGTCGCCCGCGAGGCCGACGACGGCGACCTCCCGCGGCCCGTCCAGCAGCGCCTCCGCCACCGCGAGCCCCCACCCGATGAACCGCGGCGCCCGCGGGCCGAGCGCCTTCACCACCCCGAGCGCCTGCTCGGCGGCGGTGCGGTGGGCCTCGGAGCCGGTGTGCGCGGCGTACGACAGCAGGGCGCCCGCGGCGGCGCTCCAGCCGGAGGGGGTGGCGTTGTCCGTGGGGTCCTGGGGCCGCCGGATCAGCTGTTCGGCGTCGTGCGCGGTGTCGAAGAGGGTCCCGTTCTCCCCGGTGAACAGGTCGATCACCAGGTCCAGCAGGACGCCGGCGAAGTCCAGCCACACGCCTTCGCCCGTGACTCCGGCGAGGGTGACGAAGCCCTCCGCCACGTCGGCGTAGTCCTCCAGCACGCCGGCGTTCGCACCGGCGATGCCGTCCTTGGAGGTGCGCACGAGCCGGGCGTGGCTGTCCATGTGCACCCGCACCAGCAGATCGGCGGCTTCAGTGGCCCGTTCGACCAGGTCGGGCCGGTCGAAGTACGCACCGGTCTCGGCGAGCGCGGCGATCGCGAGGCCGTTCCACGCGGCGACGACCTTGTCGTCCCGGCCGGGTCGGGGCCGCTGCTCGCGCGCGGCGAGGAGCCGGCACCGGATGTCCTCCACGGCGTCGGCGTCGAACTCGCCCCCGCCCTCGTCCTCGTACCGGCGCGGCAGTTGGAGCACGGACGCGCCCTCCTCGAAGGTCCCCGTCTCCGTCACCCCGTAGACCGCCGCGGCGCGCAGCGCGTCCTGCTCGCCGAGGACCTCGCGCAGCTGCTCGGGCGTCCACACGTAGAACGCGCCCTCGGCCGCGTTCCCCTCGGCGTCATGGCTGTCCGCGTCCAGCGCGGACGCGAACCCCCCTTCGGCGGTGCGCAGTTCGCGCACCATGAAGTCCGCGGTGTCCAGGGCGACCCGCCGGGCCAGCTCGGAGCCGGTGGCGCGCCACAGGTGCGCGTACACCCGGCACAGCAGCGCGTTGTCGTACAGCATCTTCTCGAAGTGCGGCACGACCCACTCACGATCGACGGCGTAGCGGGCGAACCCCCCGCCGAGCTGGTCGTGGATGCCGCCGCGGGCCATCGCCTCGCAGGTGTCGACCGCCATCTGCAGCGCGCCGTCGGCACCGGTGCGGGCGTGGTGGCGCAGCAGGAACTCCACCACCATCGCCGGCGGGAACTTCGGCGCACCCCCGAACCCGCCGTTCCGCTCGTCGTACTCCCTGGCCAGCCCGAGCAGCGCCTTCGCCTGCTCGTCCGCCCCCGGCACGCCCTCCCCGCCGTGCGCCAGCGACCGCCCCGCCAGATCACGGGTGATCTTCCCGGCCACCTCCGCGACCTCCTCGCGCCGCTGCGCCCACGCGGTGGCGACGCCCTCCAGCACCTGTCGGAAGGAGGGCATGCCGTGGCGCGGCTCGGGCGGGAAGTACGTCCCGAAGTAGAAGGGCTCGGCGTCCCCCGTCAAAAAGACGGTCATGGGCCAGCCGCCCTGCCCGGTGGCCGCCTGCACGGCCTCCATGTACACCGCGTCGACGTCCGGCCGCTCCTCGCGGTCGACCTTCACCGCGACGAAGTGCTCGTTCAGGTACGCGGCGGTCTCCTCGTCCTCGAAGGACTCGTGCGCCATGACGTGACACCAGTGACAGGAGCTGTAGCCCACCGACAGCAGCACGGGCACATCACGCCGCCGCGCCTCCTCGAACGCCTCCGGCGTCCACGGCCACCAGTCGACCGGATTGTCAGCGTGCTGAAGCAGATAAGGCGAGGTCACACCAGCCAGCCGGTTCATGCGGCCAGCCTCTCACAACGCCTTGCGCGGCCAGCGAAACCTGCGCGAGCCCACCTCGCTTGGCCGAATCGCACGGGCAAGCCCTCTCGTCGGTGTCGAGCTTCCCCGGCACTCCTCCCATTCGGGCGGCCCGGCACCCCAAACAGTAGGTTGGGCGCAGCAGCACTGGGCCTGTCGAGGCTCCTCGAAGGAGGTACACCATGACCGCCGAGACCGTCGTGAGCCCGAGCACCTCGAAGCGGCATAACCGGCTGGCCCGGATCCTGGCGCATGCCTACTTTGGGCTTCACGGGCCTCAACAGAGCAGTCGCTCCCTCCGACGGCAGCGGTCCAGCGGTAGACGAGCACCGGCCCAGGCACTGCGGGTAGTTACTGACGTGGTGTGAACGGTGTCGTCGCTGGTCATCGGTGGCCGGCTCCCTACTCTCTCCCTCCCAATGAGTGGTGTGCTGTGCGACTACTTCTTGTACGAGTACCTGGCCGGTGAAGCCACCAACAGCAACACGGTAGAGAGCGTCGACGTCATGTGGATTCCGGGAAACGCTGCGCCTCGGTTCATCCCCGCCGATACGATCTTCAAGCACCTTCTGGCCACTCTGGAGGAACCGCGAACACAAAGGAACAGAGTGCCTACAAGCCGGGGACCTCCGCGGCCATCGTGGTGCAGGACGGCCGCGTGCTGATGCTGCAGCGGCCCGTGAAGGTTGAGGCCCGGCTGTTGCCAATCGGGCATGCTGGTGTTTGAACAATAATGCGGATGGGAGCAGCAGTGGGGGCACAAGCAGCGGGTGGTCGGGACCCAAGGATTCTCGGGCTCGCAGCGGCCTCGGTGAACTTCGGCTTCCTACTCCAGCACCTGGATCTGCTTGTCCTGTACGGTGCCGGCGCAGAGGCATCGATCTTTGATGACCCCAACATCGCGCTCTTTAAGTCGCGCCAGTTCGGTGAAGCCATGGCAGCTGACCTGGTGCGCCGGTTCCAGCTTCGACCTGAGAGGGATCAGCAGACCGATCTACTGCGCGCTCTGGCGCGCGAAGGTGTACTGCACGGCAGTGTGGGTCGAGCATTCGACCAGGTGCGCCTTCTCGGCAACCGAGCAGCGCACCAAGGTTACGCCGAGCAACGTGCTGCCTTCGAGGCCGTAAAGACCTGCTTCCGGCTCGGCGTCTGGTTCGACCGCCTCCTCACCGGTACCCGCGAGCACCGTGCCTGGATTCCACCCAAGCCTCCGAATCAGGAGCCGCCGGTCGGCGCGAGCGAGCAACGAGAGTTTTCCCGTCTGAATGACGACTACGAGCAAGTCGTCCAGAGGCTTGCGGATATCAAGCTGAACCTTCAAAGCACCATGAGCCGACTCGATTCCGAGCAGGCTGCACGTGATCTGGCTGTGGCTGACCTGGCCAAGGCACAGGCCGATCAGGTCCAACTCGCCGAGCTGCTCGCTTCACTTCAGGAAATCGCTCAGCAGCCGGTAACTGAGGCGCTGGGGGAACGGAAGTCGACGAAGCCAGACGCCGCCGAGCGCGATCGTTGGCTTCGGAACGCCGAACCCGCCTCCCGTGAGCCACTGACCGAAGCCCAAGTTCGCGTGGCCCTCGACCGCATGCTGGCGGATGCCGGCTGGGCCGTGCAGAACGACACCGCGGCTGAGGTGGACCTCACCGCTCGCCGGGGCGTGGCACTGCGCGAAGTCACAGTCGGAGCTGGTCGCGCCGATTACCTGCTGTATGTCAACGAGAAGCTGGTCGGTGTCATCGAGGCCAAGCGCGAGGGAGCCGATCTCACCGCTGCGGAGTCCCAGGCCGACGGCTACGCGCAGAACCTCACCTCGGCCCAGCGGTTCTCGGCCTGGCGACAGGACCTACCGTTCCGCTACGCCAGCGACGGAGGGACGACCCGATTCCGCAACACCCTTGACCCTGACTCACGATCGCGCCGAGTGTTCTCCTTCCACCGGCCGGAAACACTATCGCTGTGGATCCGCGAGGCGGAGGAGGACCCCCAGGCCCCTACGTTTCGCGCCAAGATGCGCTGGCGCATGCCGGAGCTCGACACCAGCACGCTGCGTCCCGCTCAGATCGAGGCGGTCACCGGTCTGGAGCAGTCCCTGGCGATGGACAAACCACGTGCTCTCATTCAGATGGCAACCGGCGCCGGCAAGACCTACACAGCCGTTACCTTTAGCCACCGCCTGGCCAAGTACGCCAACGCTCGCAAGATCCTCTTCCTCGTCGATCGCAACAACCTCGGGGCTCAGGCTGAGGGCGAGTTCAACAACTACGTCATCCCGGGAACCCGTCGAAAGTTCCCGGAGGAGTACAACGTTCAGCGCCTGTCGAACGGAGCCGAACTGGAGGACTCCACGAAGGTTGTCGTCTCGACTGTCCAACGGCTGTGGCTAGCGCTTGCCGGCAAGCCCATGCCTTCACTCGAGAGCGATGAGCCCGAGATCGTCGAAACCGACCAGCCCATTGAGGTGCAGTACAACAAGAATGTCCCGCCCGAGACTTTCGACCTGATCATTGTCGACGAGTGCCACCGGTCGATCTACGGCCAGTGGCGCAACGTGCTTGAGTACTTCGATGCTCACCTCGTCGGGCTGACCGCCACGCCGGTGTCCCAGACCTTCGGTTTCTTCGACCGGAACCTGGTGTCGGAGTACACCTTTGAGCAGGCTGTCGCCGACAACGTGAACGTGGACTTCGATGTGTACCGCATCCACACCAAAGTCACCGCACAGGGTTCGACGATTCCCTCGGGCGTCACCGTCCCGGTGGTGGACCGGCGGACCCGTCGGCAGAAGTACGAGGAGCTCGATGAGGACATGACTTATAGAGCCGCCCAGGTCGGCGCCTCGGTCATGTCTAAGGACCAGATGCGTCTCGTCATCAAGACCTTCCGAGAAAACCTCTACTCCGATATCTTCCCCGAGCGAGCCAAGATCCCAGCCGACAAGCGGATGGTCCCCAAGACGCTGGTGTTCGCCCGCAATGACCTGCACGCGGATGAAATCGTCCAAATAATCCGCGAGGAGTTTGGCCGGGGCAATGACTTCTGCAAGAAGATCACACACAAAGCGGAGAAGACTCAGAACCTCATCAGCGACTTCCGGAACTCCGCCGAGCTCCGAATCGCCGTGACAGTCGACATGATCGCCACCGGAACCGACGTCAAGCCGCTTGAGTGCCTGGTTTTCCTACGGGACGTACGGTCGTGGGCCTACTTCGAGCAGATGAAGGGCCGGGGCGCCCGCACCATCTCTCGGACCGACTTCGCCAAGGTCACCCCCGACGTAGGCGAAAAGGTGAGGTTCGTCATCGTCGATGCCGTCGGCGTGACCGAGAACCCCAAAGTCGACGCTGCTCCGCTTGATCGCGACCCCGTGCAGCGTCAGTCGCTGGAGAAGCTACTGCGCAACGCCGGCAATGGCAGCATCACGCCGGACGAGGTCTCCACGCTGGCCGCCCGCCTGGCGCGGCTCGACAAGCAGATTTCGGAGGAAGACCGGCTGGAGCTGGAGAAGCTGGCCGGCGTGCCGCTGCGCCAGATCACCCGCACCATGGTCGACGCCGTCTCGGTCGACGCCCAAGATGTCGCCAATGCGCGCGGGGGCGATAAGGCCGTCTACGAGCTTGCCCGGCAGTCGGTAGCTCCACTGGCCGGCAACAAGAAACTACGTGAGCGGATCTTGGAGATCCGTCGGGCGGCGGACGTTGTCGTCGACGAGGTCACGGCCGACAAGCTGCTGCACGCCGGTGCCGTGGTGATAGATCGGGACGACGCCGAGAGCGTCATCACATCGTGGCGCAAGTACGTCCAAAAGCACCAGGACGAGATCCTGGCCTTCCAGGTGGCCTATGCCGACCGGACGCTCAGCCCGCGCGAGGTTTTCGGTAGGCTGAAGGAGATCGCGCGTCGGCTGGAGCGTCCGCCGCACCGCTGGACACCCGAAGGCCTGTGGCGGGCATACGAGGCACTAGACCTGGCGGCTGGCAAGCGCGGCGTGAAGCACGGGCCAGCTGATCTGGTCTCCATCATCCGGTTCGAGCTAGGCCTCGACGAGGAGCTGCGGCCGTACCGAGAGGTGATCGAGGAGCGGTTCGCCGCCTGGGCACTGCGCCAAGAGCAGGCTGGTGTGATCCTCTCCGACAAGCAGCGCTGGTGGCTGGAGCAGATCGCTGAGGCAGTTGCGAAGAATGTACGCTTCGACACGGCCGACCTCGACCATCCACCGTTCACGCAGCGCGGCGGCACTGACGGTTACCTCGCCGACTTCGGTGAAGAGGCCGCCGTGCGGTACATCAACGAGCTAGATCAGGAGCTGAGCGCGTGATCTCGGGGCTGCCAGACGGCTGGGTTCGGACGACGCTTGGGGAGCTGACGCAGCCGTCAACAGTACGCGAAATTCCGGGAGATGCCGACGAACGCCCCTACCTTGCGATGGATGGACTCGAACCTCATACGGGTGTGGTTCAGTCACTAACGCGAGCCGGGGACTTCCGAAGCTCCGCTCCATTGGTCAAGCCCGGCTACACGCTTTATGGTCGACTTCGCCCATACCTAAACAAGGTGACAGAGGCCTCATTCGATGGCCTGTGTTCGGCAGAATTCATCCCCCTTCCCAGCCAGCCGTGGCTAGCGCCACGATTCTTGATGTACCGTCTAATGGCGCCCGATTTCGTACGCTTTACGACTCGACTGAACGACGGCGATCGACCTCGCGTCAAGTGGGAGCAAATCTCCTCCTTCGAGATCAACCTGCCGCCCCTTGCGGAGCAGTATAGAATCGTCACTGCGGTCGAGGATAACTTTTCCCGCCTAGAGGCTGTTCGAGGTTACGCTAGAGCAGCACAGTTGCGCGCAGATTCCCTCACGTGGACCCTAAAGTCTCGCGCCGCGCAGGGCAGATTGGGCGCGAAAGGGAAGAGCCTTCCTGAGGCAGTCGACAGCATCAGGCTAATCGACGATCGAGCGAACCAGAAGTTTGACTATAAGCTTCTGGAGCCACTTCCAGAGGGCTGGAAATGGCGAATTGCCCAGGATATCTGCACGCCAATCACAAGCGGGTCGACTCCCGCAAGTAACCTGATGTACGAGAATGAAGGCGACATTCCTTTCCTGAAGGTCTACAACATTTCCCCATCAGGGTTTATCGACTTCACAATCAAGCCCACCTTTATCGATGAAGATACGCACAATGGCAAGCTTCGCCGTTCTCGCGTCCGACCGGGCGACGTACTGACCAACATCGTCGGCCCGCCGCTCGGGAAATCTGCCGTCGTGCCTGCCACTTTCCCGGAGTGGAACATCAATCAGGCGATCACGGCGTTTCGGGCCGGTCCGGAAATTCTCCCATCATGGCTTGCCTTGCTTTTGAGGTCACCATTCATTCTCGATAAGCTTAAGGCTACGGCCAAGGCGACTGCGGGTCAGTTCAATATTGCTGTCACGACCTGCCGCGCCTTGCCACTTCCCGTGCCACCTTTGGAAGTGCAGGCCGAGCTCGTGGCGCTTGCGGAGTCCTCGATCGACAAGTCGCAGCGACTGGCAGACCGAGTCGCTGATGTTTCCCAGCAAAGTGAACTGCTGCGCCGATCCATCCTCTCGGCAGCAGTTACCGGACGGCTTGTCCCGCAGGACGCCAATGATCAGCCAGCCTCAGCTCTCTTGGAGCAGATGAAAGCCCGGCAGATGCTCAATCCGCAACGCCGGCGGGCCAGACCGAAGGCTACGGCGTCGTCTAATTACGTCAAGGAAGAGCTGCCGCTGTGACCACATCGATCAATACTCCGGCCGGCGAGACCGAGGACACGCGGGTTCTTGTCAACCGCTTGTGGTCGTACTGTGAGCTCCTACGCCATTCTGGCGTATCAACCCTCGATTACGTCGAGCAGTTGACCTACCTACTGTTCCTCAAGATGGCTCAGGAAATGAAGGAGCGGCCTCTCAACAGGATCGAGGTCATTCCGGTCGGCCTGGACTGGCTTAGCCTGGCTTCAAAGAGTGGCGACAAGCTCAACGATCAGTACCAGTACGTATTGGCCGAGCTAGGTAAGAAGCCGGGCATGATCGGGGCCATCTTCAAGGGGGCAAGGTCGAAGATCCAGTCCTCAGCCACTCTGGAGAAGTTGATCAAGGATTTGATCAATAAGCACAACTGGGGCCGCACGACGGTCGACGTCAAGGGTGACGCCTATGAAGGATTGCTCCAGCGCGGTGCAGAGGATCGCAAGACTGGTGCTGGCCAGTATTTCACTCCCCGCTCAATCATCGACGCAATGGTGGAGTGTGTCGAGCCTGAGCCAACGGACATCATCATGGATCCGGCTTGTGGTACGGGCGGGTTCCTGATCGCGGCGGCTTCCTACATTGAGAAGCGTCATGGTTCCACTATGACCAGCGACCAGCGACGGCAGCTCCAGAACAAGGGCATCACTGGCGTGGAGTTGGTTGAGGAGACAGCTCGTCTCGCATCGATGAACATGCTGCTTCACAGTGTCGGCCTACCGAATGGAAACCCACTAATCGACGTGCGAGACTCGCTCGCTACCCCGCCTGGGCGCCATGCGACCGTGGTGCTGGCCAACCCTCCATTCGGAATTGGCACCATCAGCGGTGCAAACTACGGCGAGACTCGTGATGACTTCTGGACCAGCACGACCAACAAGCAACTGAACTTCATCCAGCACATCTTCTCGCTCCTGGAGGAGAACGGTCGGGCTGCGGTCGTGCTGCCCGACAATGTCTTGTTCGAGGCAGGGGTGGGTGAGACGATCCGGCGCAAGCTGCTTCAGGCATGCGACGTCCATACGCTTCTACGCCTTCCCAAGGGCATCTTTTACGCCAATGGAGTCAAGGCCAATGTGCTCTTCTTCGACAAGCGGAAGCCGAAGCCTGACGCAACCCCAGCAACAACCAAACTATGGGTTTACGACTACCGGACCAACCAGCACTTCACGATGAAGCAGAACCCGCTGCGCCAGGAGCACCTCCAGGATTTCGTGAAATGCTATATGCCTGGAAGGCCTCGAACCGAGCGCACAGAGACTGAACGGTTCAAGGCGTATGACTATGACGAGCTGATCGCACGAGAAAAGGTCAACCTCAACCTGAATTTCATTGAGGATGATTCCCTCACTGACGCCAGCTCACTGCCAGCTCCGGAGATTCTGATCCAGGAGATCATCGACGACCTGCAGGCTGCTCTCATCGAGTTCCAGGCAATCGGCGAAGGACTTGGGCTGACACCAGACGATTTGGAAGATGACCCCACAACTCTATCGGTGACCACGGTCGAGTAGTGCTACGATCCGCCCCGAGATCAACTGAGTTACCATTCAGACTTCTCGGGGGCGGACACACATGACCGGTACCACCTTCCAGCCGGCACCGGACGTACGGTGGGGGCAGTTCACGACCAACATTGACTTCTGTCGACGCATGGTGCATAGCGGCGCTGCACTGGAGAGCGCGGCCACCAGTCAGCTCAACCTGGGTGATCTGTCCCAGGTCGAGCACACGGACCTGTATCGAGCTGCTTGGGTCCAGGCTGTTTCCGCACTCGACCACTGGCTGCATCGGGAGATCGTCAGCCGCGCCATTGCGATCATCAACGATCGGCCCACACCGCGGCCTGATCGCCTGAAGAATTACGCGGTCTCCTGGCAGACCGTGGAAGACATGCAAAGCCGCTCGATCGACGACGTCATGACCGAGCATATGACTGAGCGTCTTGGTCGCGACTCCTACCAGAAGCCTGATCGAATTGCCGAGGGGCTCGGATATGTGACCCAGAAGAAGCAGGGCCAAATCTGGAAGGAAGTGGCTCAGCTCCTGAATTCACAGCCGACCGTAGAGTACGTCAAGCAGCGGCAGACCGAGATCGCCGACCGCCGCAACAAGATCGCCCACGAAGCCGATATTGACCACCTGGCGGGCGCCCGTCGGCCGATCACGGCTCCCGAAACGAGCGCCACGATCGAGTGGATCGCGAACCTCGCTACGGCGATCAAGGCTGTGCTGGGGTAGCCAATCGCCACCACCCCGTTCCCGGTGGCCTCCGCACAAGCTGACCCGTCAGTTCATCTTGCTGGTCGAAGCAGTGCCCTTACTGATTGGTAGCGGCAACACCTGATGCGGCTAGCGAAACCTGTGCGAGCCCACCTCGCTTGGCCGAATTGCACGGGTAGGCCATCACGTGGTGGTTGGTGCATGGACCTCATCGTCGGTGGAGCACCAGTTTTCCGGTGGTGCGTCCTGTGCGGCTCTCGTCGATCGCCGCGTTCACACCCTCCAGCGTCAGTGGGGAGGTGCGGGAGAGGTGAGGGCCGACTCGGTCGGCTTCGACCAGGTTGTTAACGCGGCGTTGGAGGTCTCCGGAAGCCTTGAGGGAGACGGGGAGGTACTTCGTTCCCCGCGGCCCCGCGCCCCGCAGTCTGCGGGCGGTGATCGTCGAGAGGAGCCGGGCCGCGGAGGCGAGGGTGACCACGCCGTCCTCGTCGCGCGCGATGGTGACGAATCGGCCGGCTGACCGTAGGGCGTGCTGCGCGTGGATCCACTGTTCGCGACCGCCGACGCAGTCGACCACCGCGTCGAACGAGTCCGGGCCGAAGCTGGCGGATACGTCGGTCGCGTTTCTGTCGATGGCCTCGTCCGCTCCTATGGAGCGTACGAACTCCTGGTTCCGCGCGCTGGCGACGCCCACCACGTGCGCCCCGGCTGCGCGGGCCAGTTGGACGACGAAGTGGCCGACGCCGCCGGACGCTCCGACTCACTGCGACGCGCGTGCCGGCCGCGACCCGGCCGCGGTCCAGACAGGTCATCGCGGTCTGGGCCGCCAGCGGGAGGGCTGCGGACTCGGCGAAGTCCAGCCCCGTTGGTATGTGGGCGAGCAGTCTTGCGGGGATGTTGGCGTACTGCGATGCGCCGCCTCCATGGTGCTCGTTGTCGGCGTGCACCCGGTCGCCCGCGCGGAAGGACGTGACCCCGTCGCCGACTTCGGTGACGACGCCGGCGAGGTCGAACAGCGGTGTGAACGGGAAGCGGCGGCGGGCGATGAGGCGTCGGTTTCCCTCGATCATCTGCCAGTCGATGGGGTTGATCGATGCCGCCCGGACGTGGACCTGCACCTCCTGGGGGCCAGGGGCGCGGACGGAGATCGCTTCGGAGAGCGCGAGGACGTCGTGGGGGCTCCGTAGCGGGTCTGCACGATCGCCTGCTGGGTTCGGGGCAGCGCACGGGAGTTCATCGGGCGGCCTCCTCAAGCCGGCCTGCGGGGCGATCCCGGGGCCACTTAGGCAGATTTTTGACTCATGGATCAGTACTGTACGACACGTTCAATAGTGGGAACAAAGGCCAGGAGGGGCTATTCTCAGGGCGTGGTGAAGTCGTCCAGTGAGTCCGGGGATCCGCGTGTGGCGCGCACACGGCGCGACGTGATCAGTGCGAGCGCGGCATCGCTGCTGGAGGACGGCTGGGCGGCGACGACGCACGCCGAGGTCGCCCGGCGGGCGGGGTACTCGAAGGCAACGATCTACGCGCACTGGCCCACGTCCGTCGACCTCGTGGGGGATGCGATCGCCCTGATCTGCGAGGGCGCCACGCACGCGGCGGTCAGCGGGGACCTCCACGAAGACCTCCACACCTGTCTGAGCGCGCTCGCGCAGACGTTGTCGGAGCGCCGGTACGACCGTTTGATGGCGGGCGTCATCGAACGCGCCGGCCACGACGAAGGTGCACGGGACCTCCAGCACCGGCTATACGGGACGGCCACGGCCGGAGTCCGCGGCGTCCTCACCGCGCACCTGCGGCCCGACGCCGTCGAGCCCTGCCTCGCCATGCTCGTCGGCGCCGTCCTCGTCCGGGTGACGTACGAGGGCGAAGCGGTGACCCCCGCGTTCATCACCGACGTCATCGACCGGACCCTCGCCCGCGCCGAGCGGAAGTTCGAACCCGCCGAGGGGGGCCGCGGTGCGGATCGTTCGGGGGATCGCCCGGCTGATCGACAAGCTTGACTATTACTCATAACGAAGATGCAGTAGGGGTACGTCGCAGGTTGGCGCGCGGCGTGGACCAGGGACAGTCCAGCAATGCCGTTCGCCGCTCACCACATGTCGCTGATCGTTGACCCCTGATCGCTGATCGTTGGGAGAGTCGTAGATGCCCGAGGTGGAACTTTCTGCCGGAACCATCGAGTACGAGGACACCGGCGGCAACGGCCCGGTGCTCGTGCTCTTACACGGAGTCGCCATGGACGGCTCGCTGTGGCGGAATGTCGTCGCCGATCTGCGGGCGGACTTCCGGTGCGTGGTGCCGACGCTTCCGCTGGGCGGGCACCGCAAGCCGATGAAGCCCGATGCCGACCTGTCCATCCTCGGAGTGGCCCGGCTGGTCGCCGAGTTCCTTGAGCGTCTCGATCTGCGTGACGTGGCCCTGGCGATGAACGACTGGGGCGGGGCGCAGGCGCTCGTCGCCGACGGTCGTACGGACCGTATCGGGCGGCTGATCATCACCTCGTGCGAGGCGTTCGACAACTTCCCGCCCGGGCTGCCCGGCGGCAATCTCGTCCTCGCGGCGAAGATGCCCGGTGGGCTGTCGGCGGCGTTCACGCTGTTGAAGCTCAAGTCCATGCGGCGGATGCCGCTGACGTGGGGCTGGATGAGCAAGCGCCCGGTGGACCACGCGGTCATGGACAACTGGTTCCGGCCGGTGTGGGACTCCCCCGAGGTCCGGCGCGACCTGCGCAAGTACATCCTGAGCGTGCCGCCCAAGAGCGAACTGCTGGATTGGGCCGAGAAGCTCCGCGGGTTCGACGGGCCCGCGCTCGTCGCCTGGGCGGAGGAGGACAAGGTCATGCCGCCCGAGCACGGCCGACGGCTGGCCGAACTCCTGCCCAATTCGCGGCACGTGGCGATCGCCGACAGCTACACCCTCATCCCCGAGGACCAGCCGACCGAGTTGGCCAAGCACATGGGTGAGTTCTTGGCGGAGACGGCGAACGCGTAACCGCTGAGCAGGCCGAGGCGCGTACGGCGCCTTGAGTACGACCACGAGGTCCCGGTCCTGGAGAAGGACCGGGACCTCGTCGTATGGGCCGCGGAAGGGGTTACGCCTCTAGCTCGGTCAGCCACTTCTGGACGGCCGCGGCGGAGCGCTCCGCGTGCTGTTCGATGATGGAGAAGTGGTCCGCGTCGATCGGTACGACGGTCCCCGCCGTGCGCCACGGCCGTCCCGGCGCGCCGTCCTGCGCGCCGCTGCCCTCTCGTCCCGGTTCGGCCCTGAGCAGTAGGACGGGCACGTCCAGGACGCCCGGCTCCCACTCGTCGACCAGGTGCAGATACGTACCCATGGCTGCGACGTTGTCCTCGGTCACGACGACGCCCTCCGGGTCACGGTCGAGGATCTGGCGCATGGCCCAGGCGAAGACGGCGCCCCGTTCGGCCGGTTCCGGGTCGAAGGTGTCGATCATGACGATGCCGGCGGGGGCGTTGCCGGTTTCGCACAGCCTGCGGGCCGTGGCGTGTGCGAGGACGCCGCCGATCGACTGGCCGAGCAGGACGAACGGGTTGCCGTCGGCGGCCCGGAGGGTGGACTCGGCCAGGGCGTCGGTCGCCTCGCGCCAGGTGGCGGGCGGGCCGGCGCCGTCGGCGAAGCCGGGCAGGGTCAGGCCGTGGGTCCGCAGGCGCGGGCTGAGTTCGCCGGCGAGTCGGATGAACTGGTGCGGTCCCGAGCCGGCCATGAACGAGGGGACGCAGACGACCGTCGGCGCCGCCGGGCCGTCGGTGATCAGGAGGGGTTGCGACGGTTCGGCACGGGCTCCGGACGGAGGTCCGAAGCGGGACAGGCCGGCGAGGACGGGCAGCATCTCGGCCAGTGCGTCGGCCTCGCGGGCCCGTCGGAGCGCGGTGACCAGGGTCCCGGTGGCGGGGCCGCTCGGGGAGCCCGCACCGGGGGCGGGGGGCGGGGTGGTGGCCCGTTCGTCGTCGTGCCGGCCGGCGGCGGTCAGGTGGGCGAGTCGTTCGGCGAGCGCGAGCGGCGTGGGGTGTTCGACCAAGGTGGCCGCGGGCAGGTCGACCAGGCCGCTGAGCGCGATGACGCGCTTGTGGAAGCGCACCATGCCCATGGAGTCCATGCCGGACTCGGCGAAGGGCCGGTCGGGTGCCACGTCGTCGGCGGATCCGTGGCCCATGACGGCGGCTGCTTCCGCCAGGACGAGGGCCAACGCGTCTTCGGTCGAGCGGATACGGGCGGCGGGGGGAGCTTCTTCCTCGTGCGTCGGCTCCGCCGCGTCGACCGATCCCGGAACAGCCGGGGTCACGGTCACGGTTCCGAGGGGCTGGTCCGGCGCGGCGTCCGGCCAGTACCGGCGGTGCTGGAAGGCGTACGTGGGCAGGGGCACGGCTCGACCGGCGAACACCGGACCCCACTCCACCCGCACCCCGTGCACGTGCAGCTCGCTCACGGCGCTGATCAGCGACTCGGGTTCGGACTGGCCGGTGCCGAGCGCCGCCGCCGTGGTGGCCGTCCCGTGCCCTGACTCCGCGAGGCAGTCCCGGGCGAGCGCGGTGAGGACGCCCGACGGGCCGAGTTCCAGGAAGTTCCGCACTCCCGTACGGCCGAGCCATCGCATGCCGTCCTGGAAGCGGACCGGCTGGCGGGCGTGGCGCACCCAGTACTCCGGGCCCGTCAGCTCGGCCGCGCCGAGGGGTACACCGGTGACGTTCGAGATGATCGGGATCGTCGGCGGGCGGACCTCGACGTGCCGTAGGGCATCGGCGAGTTCGTCGAGTGCGGGGTCCATGAGCGACGAGTGGAACGCATGGCTCACCTGGAGCCTTCGGGTGCGGCGCCCCTGCTGCTGCCACTGCGCGGCGGCTGCGGTGATCTCGTTCTCGGGGCCGGAGACGACGAGCGACCGGGGGCCGTTCACGGCCGCGACGCAGAGCCCGGAGGTACGGTCGGCGAGGCGCGCCGTCATCTCGTCCTCGGTCGCCTCGACGGCCAGCATCGCGCCACCGGAGGGGAGCTGCTGCATGAGGCGGCCCCGTGCGGTGACGAGGAGGGCTGCGTCCCGCAGCGAGAGCGCACCCGCGACGTGCGCGCAGGTCACTTCGCCGACCGAGTGGCCGAGGAGGAAGTCCGGGCGCAGTCCCCATGACTCGACGAGCCGGAAGAGGGCGACTTCCAGGGCGAAGAGCGCGGGTTGGGTGTAGGCGGTCTGGTGGAGAAGGGAATCCTCGCCGTCTTCGGGGTGGAGGATCGGGCGGAGCGGTCGGTCCAGGTGCCGGTCGAGTTCGTCGATCGTCTCGTCCAGTGCGGCCTTGAAGACGGGGTGGGCTTCGGCGAGTTGCCTGCCCATGCCGGCGTACTGGCTGCCCTGGCCGGTGAAGAGGACGGCCAGGCGGCGGTCGTGGCCCGCGGTGCCCCGTACGGAGCTGCCGGGTGCGCCCCCTCGGGACAGTTCGTGGAGGTCGGCGAGGAGTCGGGTGCGGTCGTGGCCGATGACGGCCGCCCGGTGGTCGAGGTGGCCACGGGTCGTGGCGAGGGAGTGCGCGACGTCGACCACGTCCAACGCGGGATCGGCGCTGACGTGCGCGTGCAGCCGGGCCGCCTGCTCCCGCAACGCGGCCGGCGACTTCGCCGACAACAACCACGCCACCTCACCGCCCGAACGGTTTTCAGTGCGGGGCGCGGCGGCGTCCGCTGAGGTGGCTTGCGGTGCTTCTTCGAGAATGACGTGGGCGTTCGTTCCGGAAATCCCGAATCCCGATATGCCGGCGCGGCGTGGTCGGTCGCCCGCCGGCCATTCCACCGACTCCGACAGCAACCGCACACCGTCCCACTCCACTTTCTCCGTGGGCTCATCGCCATACAAAGACGCCGGCAACACACCGTGCTGCAACGCCTCCAC
>NZ_JBEYTZ010000045.1:0-60413 GCF_040643215.1 Streptomyces sp. NPDC047315
CAGTCCACGTACGGCGACGGCTCATCCACGTGCAAGGTGGCCGGCAACACCCCGTGTCGCAAGGCCATCACCATCTTGATCACACCGGCCACACCCGCAGCAGCCTGCGTGTGCCCGAGGTTGGACTTCACCGAGCCGAGCCACAACGGAGGCCCATCCGTCCGCGCCTGCCCGTACGTCGCCAGCAACGCCTGCGCCTCGATCGGGTCACCCAACCGCGTGCCCGTGCCGTGCGCCTCCACCGCGTCCACCTCGGACGCCGACAACCCCGCCTGACCCAACGCCTGCCGAATCACCCGCTCCTGCGACGGGCCGTTGGGCGCGGACAGGCCGTTGCTCGCCCCGTCCTGGTTGACCGCCGAGCCACGCAGCACCGCAAGGACCCGGTGCCCGTTGCGCCGCGCGTCGGACAGCCGCTCCAACAGCACCAGGCCGACGCCCTCGGACCAGCCCGTCCCGTCCGCCGACGCGGCAAACGCCTTGCACCGGCCGTCCGGGGCCAATCCGCCCTGGCGGGAGAACTCGCCGAACATCCCGGGGGTGGCCAGCACGGTCACCCCGCCCGCCAGCGCCAGCGAGCACTCACCCTGCCGCAGCGCCTGCGCCGCCAGATGCACCGCCACCAGCGACGACGAGCACGCCGTGTCCACCGTCACCGCCGGGCCCTCAAGCCCCAGCGCGTACGAGATCCGGCCCGCCGCGACGCTCGGCGTGGTGCCCGTCAGGAGGTGGCCGTCCAGCCCGTCGGTCGGTTCGTGCATCCGGGGCCCGTAGTCCTGGGCCGTCAGCCCGACGTAGACGCCGGTGGGGCTGTGCCGCAGCGCGCCGCTCGTGACGCCGGCCCGTTCGAACGCCTCCCAGGCGCACTCCAACAGCAGCCGCTGCTGCGGGTCCATCGCCAGCGCCTCACGCGGCGAGATCCCGAAGAAGGCCGCGTCGAAGCGGTCGGCGCCGTCGAGGAATCCGCCCTTGTCCGTGTGGCTCGTGCCGGGGCCCGCGGCTGCCGGGGCGAAGAGTCGCGACAGGTCCCAGCCCCGGTCCGTCGGGAAGTCGCCGATCACGTCCCGGCCTTCGGCCACCAGGTCCCACAGCGCCTCCGGAGTCGCCGCGCCCGGGTAGCGGCAGCTCATCGCCACCACGGCCAGCGGCTCCGCGGGGTCGGCGGTGCGCAACGTCGGCTCGTCGCCTCCGACCGGCTCGGGCCCGCCCGTGATCAGCTCGCGCACCCGGTCCGCCGCGGCCCGCGGTGTCGGGTGGTCGAAGGTGAGCGTGGCGGGCAGCGCCAGCCCGGTCGCCGTGCTCAGGCGCTCACTCAGTTCGGCCGCGCCGAGCGAGTCGAAGCCCTGCTTCTTGAAGCTGGTGTCGGCGGCGACAGCGCTGGCCGACGCGTGCCCAAGGACCGCCGCGGCCTGGGAGCATACGAGTTCGAGCGCGAGGCGGGACTGCTCCCCCGGGCCCAGTTCGCAGAGCCGTCGGGCGAACGGGGAGGAGCCGGGCACCGGCCGCGTGGTGCCCGGCTCCGGCTCGGCGTGCGCGACGGGCACCGGGGCACCCGTGCCGGCGTCGGCACCGGCACCGGGGGCCTCTGCGGTGGCGTCGGCCGGGTGCTCGGGCCAGTGGCGTTCGCGCTGGAAGGCGTACGTGGGCAGGGCAACGCGCCGTCGGGGCCCGCCGCGCACCCGGCCCCAGGCCACGTCGTAGCCCCGCACCCAGAGTTCGGCGAGCGCGGTGTGCACCGTTTCGTCCTCGGAACGGCCCCGGCGCAGCGCGGCCAGTGCGGTGGGCCGCGCTCCGCGGGTTGGCCGGTCGGCTCCCGTGGTGGGCAGGCACTCGCGGACCATGGCCGCCAGCGGCCCGTCGGGGCCGAGTTCGAGGAAGGTCCGGGCGCCGGCCTCGGTCGTCGCCCGGACGCCGGCGCGGAACCGGACGGTGCCACGGGCGTGTGCCGCCCAGTAGTCGGGGTCGGCGAGCTGTCCGGGGGCGGCCGGGCGGCCGGTCACGTTGGAGATGACGGGGATGTGCGGTTCGGTGAACGCCAGGCCCGCGACGACCGCCCGCAGTTCGTCCAGGACGCCGTTCATGTGCGGGGAGTGGAAGGCGTGGCTGGTGCGCAGGACGTTGGTGCGGCGGCCCCGGGTCCGCCAGGTCGCCGCCAGGTCGTGCACGGTGTCGCGGTCGCCGGAGACGACGACGGACGACGGTCCGTTGACTGCGGCGAGGGACACGGCTGTTTCGTGCCCGGCGAGCAGTTCGGCGGCTTCGTCCTCGGTCGCCTGGAGCGCGGCCATCGCGCCGGGCGTGCGGACGGACTGCATCAGCCGGCCCCGGGCGACGACGAGGGCGCCGGCGTCGGCGAGCGGGAGTGCTCCGGCGACGTGGGCGGCGGCGATCTCGCCGACCGAGTGCCCCATGACCTGGCCGGGATGGATGCCGAAGGACTCCATCAGTCGGTGGAGCGCCACCTCGACGGCGAAGAGTGCGGGTTGCGCGTAGGCGGTGTCGTGCAGCGGCGCGTGCGGGCCGGTGCCGAAGACGACGTCGCGCAGCGGCCGGTCGAGCCAGGGGTCGACGGCGGCGAACGCCTCATCCAGGGCGGCGGCGAACACGGGTTGTGCGGCTGCCAGTTCGCGGCCCATGCCGAGTCGCTGGCTGCCCTGGCCGCTGAAGAGGAAGACCAGTTCGACCGCGCCGGGGGGCTCGTCGGGGGCCTCTGCGCTGACGATCCCGGTGCCGTGCTCGCCCCGTGCGCAGGTCGCCAGGCGGTCCGTCAGCTCGGTGGTGCCGCGGCCGACGACCACGGCGCGGTGCGAGAGCGGTTCGCGCGTGGTCGCGAGCGCGTGTCCGACGTCCGCGGGGTCGAGTGCGGGTTCGGCGGCGACGCGGGCGCGCAGTCGGTCGGCCTGGGCGTACAGGGCCGCCCGGCCGCGGCCGGACAGCGGCCAGGCGACGACCGCGGGTGCCGGGGTGTCGTCGCCGGTGGTATCGGTGCCGGGCGGGTGTTCCGTACAGCTCGGGTCGTACGCGTCGGACGGGGCTTTCGGCGGGTTCACCCAGCCCGGTGCCGTGGTTGCGGTCGCGGGGAGCACGGGGCACCAGAGGGGGCGGGCCGCGGCGGGCGGGGCCTCGGCAAGCACCAGGTGGCAGTTGGTGCCGCCCATGCCCAGGGACGTGACGCCGGCGACCTTCCGCCGTCCGGCGCCGGCGTCCGGCCAGGCCGTCAGCGCACGCGGCACGTCGAGTCCCAGCGCGTGCAGGGGTATGCGGGGGTGCGGGGTCTCGAAGTGGAGGCTCGCGGGGATGCGGTCGTGTGCCAGGCTCAGCGCCGTCTTGACCAGGCCGGTCACTCCGGCGGCGCCTTCCAGGTGTCCGACGTTGGTCTTCACCGACCCGACGAGCAGGGGGCCGGCGGTGCGGCCCGTGCCCAGTGCGGCGCCGAGCGCGGCGGCCTCGATCGGGTCCCCGACCGGCGTTCCGGTTCCGTGCAGTTCGACGTACTGCACGTCGTCCCGTTCGGTGCCGGCGCGGCGGTGCGCCAACCGGACGACCTCTTCTTGTGCCGCCGCGCTGGGGACCGTCAGGGCGCCGGACGAAGCGCCGTCCTGGTTGACGGCGCTCCCCTCGATCACGCAGTACACCGGCGATCCGTCGCGCATGGCGGCGTCCAGCGGCTTGAGGAGGACGAGCGCGCCGCCCTCGCCGCGCACGAAGCCGTTCGCCCGGGCGTCGAAGACGTAGGAGCAGCCGTCCGGGGACAGTCCGCCGAAGCCGGTGGCCGCCGCCGTGCTCTCCGGGGCGAGGATCAGGTTGACGCCGCCCGCGAGCGCGGTCTCGCAGCCGCCGCGGCGCAGTTCCTCGCAGGCCAGGTGGATCGCGGCGAGCGAGGAGGACTGGCCGGAGTCGACGGCGACGCTCGGTCCGCGCAGGTCCAGGGCGTACGAGACGCGGTGCGCCACGGTCCCGCGGTGGACGCCGGTCATGGCGTGACGGGCGCCGGCCTTCCCGGCGCGGGCCAGCACCGGTCCGAACGCGTCCCACATGGCGCCGACGAAGACGCCCACGCCGCGGCCCGCGAGTTGCCCGGGTCGGCTGCCGGCGTCCTCCAGCGCCTCCCAGGCCAGTTCCAGTACGAGCCGCTGCTGCGGGTCCATGACGGCGGCTTCGCGCGGCGGGACGCCGAAGAAGGCCGCGTCGAAGGTGTCGACGCGGTCGAGGAACCCGGCGCGCGGCGCGTCGTGGGCGTCGGCGCCCCACTCCGCGCGGCGGCCTTCCGGCAGCGGGCCCACCGCACAACGCCCGTCCGCCAGCAGGTTCCAGAGTTCGGCCGGGCCTCCCGCCCCGGGCAGCCGGCACGCCACACCCACCACCGCGATGGACATCCCCGTCGTCACCTCGACACCCCAGCTCGGGTAGGAGTCTCCTGAGTGGCCCCATCCTCAACAGGCGCCCTTAAGCCACACCAAAAACGACCCGGTGGGGGCGGGCACCGGCCATGGGAGTGTCCGATGGGCGGGCCGGCCGTCGGAGACGTCCCCGTTCAGGGGAATCATCCGGCTTCGCCGCATATTCGTACGGGGAGGGCGAAGGATCGCGGGTGGAGGGGCGTCGTGTCGCCCACGCGCCCCGAGGACCGATCCTTCAGGAGGCTTTCGTGATCACGAGGAAGGCGCGGGTGTCGACGCTGGCGGCC
Organism: Streptomyces sp. NPDC047315; assembly: GCF_040643215.1. Classification (NCBI taxonomy): domain Bacteria; kingdom Bacillati; phylum Actinomycetota; class Actinomycetes; order Kitasatosporales; family Streptomycetaceae; genus Streptomyces; species Streptomyces sp. NPDC047315. The sequence continues at coordinate 4,688 of NZ_JBEYTZ010000045.1, forward strand.
ACGGCCGCCGTGGTGCTCGGCTGCGTCGCCGCGCCCGCGACAGTGTCGGCGCCCGCGGCCGTGGCCGCACCGGCGCGGGCCGTGCTCGCCGTACCGCCGCAGCAGACGATCCCCGAACTGGAGCCGGGCGGGCCGGCCCGGCGGGTGACGTTCCCGCCGGACGGGCGGGTGCGCCGCGGACCGGGCTACGTCGACGTGGAGGCGCCGCCGTACACCAGGATCGTCAAGCTGGACACCAACTGCGACTCGGTGGGCTGCACGTCGTCCGTCGACCCCGACGGGCTCAGCGCGAGCGGGTACTACCCGGGGAGCCGGGTCACGTTCTCCCGGCCCATCACCGTCGACGTGGCCGCGGACTACGACGCGCCGTTCGACGGCGGGTACTTCAGCGGTTCGTTCACCCTGCTGGGCGAGACGCAGCCGCTGACGGTGCGGATCCTGCCCGCGCGCTGAGCACGCGGGAGCCAGCGTCCACCGGTCGCTCAACGGCGTCGGCGCGGTGCCCGAGCGCCTTGACGGCCGCCATCAGCAGCTCGTGGGTCTCGTCGTCGGCCGCGACGACGAGCCCGCGCCCCGCCGGGCCGAGCGGTGCGCCGTCGATGCCCGTGACCACGCAACCGGCGGCGCGGCACAGCGCGATCGCGGCGGCGAAGTGCACGCTCTCCGACAGGTCGCCGCCGTCCGTGACGTACGCGGCGCGCCGACCGGCGGCCACCCAGGTCGCGGCGAGCGACGAGGAGACGACCCGGGGGCGGAAGCGGGCGGTGAACTCCGGGTGCGCCAGCAGTTCCACCGCGCGGAAGCCGGGGGCGTTCGGGAAGGGCGGGTCCAAGTTGACGTCGACCAGCCGCGAGAGGGACGACGGCTCCAGGGGTTCGGTGACGCCTGCCTGCCGTACCAGGGCGGTCGTTCCGTCCGTGTGGAAGACCTCGCCGGAGAAGGGGTCGGCCACCGCTGCGGCGCCGCCGCGCAGGGCGACGTTGACGGCCACGACCTTGGTGCCCACGGCGTAGTTCAACGTGCCGCACAGGGGGTCCACCAGCCACTGGCGAGCGGTGTCGGCGGCGCCCTGTTGTCCGCCCTCCTCGCCGAGCACCGCGTCCTCGGGCCGGGCGCTGCGGATCACGTCGAGGATCGCCTTCTCGGCGTCGACGTCGGCGGCGGTGGCGAAGTCGCCGGCGCCCTTGTCGATCCGGTCGAGCTGCTGGCCGTACAGGTCGCGCACCACGTCGGCGCCGGCGATCGCCGCGGCGATCGCGAGCTCGACGTCGTCGGAAACCCCACTCGAAGTGATCATGCGCAGCAGCGTACCGTCGGGGCCGACGTCGCCGGGCCGGGTGGCGTCGGCCCCTCGGTGTCGCCTCGCTCGGTGTCAGCCCGCGCCCACTCCGGCCCGCTCCCGCAGCCGTGCGCAGGTGCTGTTGAGGAGCCGGGAGACGTGCATCTGGGAGATCCCGAACTCCTCGGCGATGCGGCTTTGCGTCAGCCCTTGGAAGAACCGCAGGTAGAGCAGGCGTCGCTCCCGCTCGGACAGATCGCCCAGGAACGGTTTCACCGCTTCGCGGTCCACCACCGTCTGCAGCGCCGGATCGGGCCCGCCGAGCGTGTCGGCCAAGGTGGCGCCGGGGCCTTGCCGGCCGTCGAGTGCCAGTTCGGCGTCCAGGGAGAGCGCCGTGTGGGCGTGCAGGGCGGACAGCCCCTCCCGTACGTCGCACACCGCCAGTTCCGTGCGTTCGGCGATCTCGCGCACGGACGGCTCCCGGCCCGACTGGGCCAACTCCTGGTACACGGAGCGGACGCGCCCCTGGAGCTCCTGCGTACGGCGCGGCACCCGCACCGTCCAGCTGTGGTCGCGGAAGTGGCGCCGCACCTCCCCCGTGATCGTCGGTACGGCGTAGCTCTCGAAGGGCGCCCCGCGCCCGGGGTCGTAGTGGTCGACCGCCTTGACCAGGCCGATGGCCGCGACCTGGCGCAGGTCGTCCAGCGCCTCACCGCGGTGGCGGTAGCGCCCGGCGATGCGGTGAGCCATCGGCAGCCACGCCCGGACGACCTGCTCGCGCAGCACCTCGCGCTCCGGACCGTCGGGGAGGACGGCGAGACGGCGCAGCTCGGCGCTGGTGTCGGGAGCGTCGTGGTGGGGGTGTCGACCATGTCGGGGGTGCCGGCCGTATCGTTCACGAGGTGCGCTCATCACTGCTCCGGGGCTGCTCCGGGGATCGTTCGCACCGCGGAGAGCGCGGGTGCCGCTCCGGCCCGGGTGGGCCCGGCAGGCGCCGGCCCGCGTCGACGGGCGGCGGCGGATGCCTGAGCGTCGACGGCGTACGCCTGCTAACACCACCCTGACAAACTCCTCCGGCTCCCGCATCCCCGGCCACCGGTCACCCCCGCCGCCGGTGCGCCGCTGGTCAGAGGACGACGGCTTCGCCGACCAGCAGCCGGACGGCTGCGGCGATCGCCTCCGCGTCGATGCCGGCGTGCCGCAGCTGTTCCTCCGGGGTCGCCGAGCCCGGCATGGTCCGTACGGCGAGCCGCACCAGCCTCGGCTGCGGACGTCCGTCGGCGAACGCCTCGGCGACGGCGTCCCCGATGCCGCCCTCGGGCCGGTGGTCCTCCACGGTCAGCAGGCAGCCGGTGTCGTCCGCGGCCTGCTGGAGGGTCGCCGTGTCGAGCGGCTTGACGGAGTACAGGTCGACCACCCGGACCCCGATGTCCGCGGCGGCGAGTGCGTCGGCGGCGCGCAGCGCCTCGTGGACGGTGACCCCGGCGGCGACGACTGTGACCCGGTCGCGGTCCCCGGCGCGCAGCACCCGGCTGCCGCCGACGGGGAAGTCCTCGTCCGGCCCGTACAGGACCTCGGTGGCGCCGCGGCTGGTGCGCAGGTACCCGATGCCCGGCAGGTGGGCCATCCGTCCCACCAGTCGGGCGGCCTGGTTGGCGTCGCAGGGGTAGAGCACGGTGGAGCCGTGCACGGCCCGCATCATGGCCAGGTCCTCCAGGCCCATCTGCGAGGGGCCGTCCTGTCCGATGGCGACTCCGGCGTGCGATCCGCAGAGCTGGATCCCGGCCTCGCTGACGGCGGCCATCCTGATGAAGTCGTGGGCCCGGGTGAGGAAGGCGGCGAACGTCGCGGCGAACGGCAGGTATCCGCGGGCCCGCATGCCGACGGCTGCGGCCACGAGTTGCTGTTCGGCGATGTAGCACTCGAAGTAGCGCTCGGGGTGCGCCCGGGCGAAGTCCTGGGCGCGCGTGGAGTCGCCGACCTCGCCGTCGAGGACGACGACGTCGCCGCGGGCCGAACCGAGCGCGGCCAGGGCGGCGCCGAAGGCGTCCCGGGTCGCGACCTTCTCCCCCACGTGGTAGCGGGGCGGGTCCACGTCGCCCAGCGGGATGGCGGGGCGGGCCGTCACGGGCGCCGGCTGGGCGACGGCGACCCGGGCGGAGCGGACGCCGCCCAGTTCCTCGATCGCCCGGTCCGGGTGCGGCAGCGGTTTGCCGTGGAAGCCCTCCTGGTCCTCGACCTCGGCGACGCCGCGGCCCTTGTGCGTGCGGGCGACGACCGCGGTGGGCCGGCCGGTCACGGCGGCGGCCTCCTGATAGGCGGCGTCGATCGCGGCGACGTCGTGGCCGTCGATCTCGACGGTGTGCCAGCCGAAGGCGCGGAACTTGCGTGCGTGCGCTTCGAGGTCCCACTCCTCTCGGGTGGGTCCACGCTGGCCGAGCCGGTTGACGTCGACGACGAGGGTCAGGTTGTCGAGGCGTTCGTACGCGGCGTGCTCGGCGGCCTCCCAGACGGATCCCTCGGCCATCTCGCTGTCCCCGCACAGCACCCAGGTCCGGTAGGGGACCTGGTCCAGCCGCTTGCCGGCGAGCGCCATGCCGACACCGACGGGGAGTCCCTGTCCCAGGGAGCCGGTGGCCACGTCCACCCACGGCAGTCGGGGCGTGGGGTGTCCTTCGAGGGGGCTGCCGTCGTGGCGGAAGGTGAGCAGTTCGCCTTCGTCGATGACGCCGGCGGCCCGGTAGAGGGCGTACAGCAGCGGTGACGCGTGCCCCTTGGAGAGGATCAGCCGGTCGTTGCCCGGGTGGTCGGGCCGGTCGAAGTCGTAGCGCAGGTGACGGGCGAGGAGCACGGCGGCCAGGTCGGCGGCCGACATCGAGGACGTCGGGTGGCCCGACCCCGCCGCGTCGGCCGCGCGGACCGCGTCCACCCGCAGCTGCTGCCCCAGTTCCACCAGTTCCTCGTTACCCATCGTTCGCTCCTCCCGGGGCCGGACCCGGCCGGTGGTCACGGAGAGTCGCCCCGGCTCGGGCTCCTCCGGCCCGCGTCGGGTGCCCCTGGGGGCCGGGTCCAAACCCGGTGGCCCGCCCGGGCCACCGGGGTGGGGGCGTCGGGGTCAGGAGTCCGGCGCCGACCAGGTGCCCAGGGACATCTCGGCGGTGATGCCGGGGCCGAAGCCCGCCAGCATGCCCTGGTGGCCGTCGAGCGCCGACTGTTCGTCGAAGAGCCGGGACAGGGCGTCCAGGACGACGGCGCTGGCGATGTTGCCGTACTCGGTGAGCGTGGCGCGGCTGTGTCGGAACGCCCCGGGCGGCACGTCCAGGAAGCGGCACAGGTCGTCCAGGATCCGCGGCCCGCCGGCGTGGATGATGTAGAAGTCCAGCTTGCTGGCGTTCCACTGGTGGTCGTCCGCCAGGGCGCGCAGCGCCGGGCTGAGCGGCTCCATGGTGCCCGGGACCCGCTTGTCGAGCTGGAAGTGGAAGCCGGTGGAGCGCACCGCGTACGAGATCCAGTCCTCGGTGTTGGGGATGAGGTACGAGCTGTTGCGCTCCAGGCTCATCCCGTTGCCCCGGTCCCCGCGGACCACCGCGGCGGCGATCCCGTCGCCGAACAGGCCGTTGGACAGCAGCGATCCGACGCCCATGTCGATGGGCTGGTAGCACAGCGAGCAGAACTCGCAGGCCACGATGAGGACGTTGGTGCCCGGGTAGGCGGTGCAGAAGTCGTGGGCGCGGTTCACGGCCGCGCCGCCGGCCGCGCAGCCGAGTTGGGCGATCGGCAGTTGTCGGGTGTCGGTGCGAAAGCCCATCCTGTTGATGAGCCAGGCGGTGAGGGAGGGCATCATGAAGCCGGTGCAGGAGACGTAGATGATCAGGTCGATCTGGTCCGGCTCGACTTCGGCCTGTGCCAGTGCGCGGTCCACCACTGCCGGCACCCGCGCTTTCGACTCCGCCTCGTACAGGATGCTGCGCGAGTCCAGTCCGGGGTGCTTCAACACCTCGTCGATGGGCTGGATCAGATGTCGCTTGCGCACTCCCGTGTGCTCGATCAGCCGGAGGACGAGACCCAGTTGCGGGTGGTCGCCGTGCAGCTGCCGAGCCAGCTCCAGGGTCTCCTCGTTGGTGATGATGTGCTCGGGCACTGCTATGGCCGGTTTGCACAGTACTGCCATGGGATCTTCTCCTAGCGGAGGTGGGCCCCACGTAGAGCCTCGACCGGGGGTGGCGTCTGCACCGCCCGGCGGCGGCCGTAACAGACGGGAAGCCGTTGGGCTTCCCGTGACGAATGCGGCTGTCCGGCCGCCGGGATGGGGTGTGTGCCTTCGCTACCGGATTCGCCGGGCGCAAGGCGGGGGCGTTTGCCGCTCACTCAATTTACGCCAGGCAGGTGACGACCGCACCTCGATCCCCACACCCCGGCTGACCGGCCGTGATGTCCCGTCGCTTCACCAGGTGACGGGCAGCCCCAGCGGATAGCGCCAGATCGAGGTGGTGTTCCATTCCACTTCTTCGGCGGGCTTCGCGAGTGCGATGTCGGGGAACCGCTCCAGCAGCGACTTGAACGCGGTCTCGATCTCGGCCTGGGCGAGCGGTGCGCCCAGGCAGTGGTGGGCGCCCCAGCCGAAGGTCATGTGGGACGGGGTGGTGCGGTCGAAGTCCAGTTCGTCGGGGCGGTCGAACTTGAGCCCGTCGCGGTTCGCGGTCAGGTACGAGACGTGCACGATGTCGCCCGCGGGGATCGTCACCCCGCTCAGCTCCACGTCCTCGGTGGCCACCCGGGGGATGCCGACGCCCTTGCGGAACGGGATGAAGCGCATCAGCTCGTTGATGGTCTGGGAGAGCTTCTCCGGGCTCTGCCGGAGCGCTGCGCGGGCGTCGGGCCTGGTGAGCAGGGTGTAGGAGAGGTTGCCCAGCTCGTAGGTGGTGGTGTCCTGACCGGTGATCAGCAGGACCATGGCCATGACCGTGAGCTCGTTGTCGTCGAGGAGCTCGTCGCCGTCGCGGGCGGTCGCCAACACGCTGATCAGGTCGTCACCGGGGTCGGCGCGGCGGCGGGCGGTGAGGTCGGCGAAGTAGGCGCGCAGGTCGGCCTTGGCCCGTACGGCGTTGGGCCGGTTCTCCGCGGTGACGTTCATCATGGTGCGGGCGTGGGCGCGCAGTTGGTCCTTGTCGCCCTGGGGGATCTCCAGGACCTCACAGATGGTGATCAGGGGCAGCGGGTGGGCCAGGTGCGTCATCAGATCGGCTTCGGCCCGCTCCTGTTCCATCCGGTCCAGGAGCTGGTCCACGGCGCGCTGGATGTGCGGGCGCATGCGATCGATCTGCTCCGGGGCGAAGCCCTTGGACACCAGGCTGCGCAGTCTGCTGCTGGCCGGCGGGTCCATGACGTTGATCGCCTCGTCCTGGACGATCGGCTCCGGCGTCATCCGGGGGAAGTCCCGGCCGATCACGGCATGGCGGCTGAACCGTCGGTCGGTCGTCACGGTCCGCACGTCGTCGTAGCGGGTGACGAGCCACGCCTCGCCGTCCCCGTAGGGCAGTCGGATACGGGCGACGGGCTCCTCGTCCAGGAACCGTCTGAGCGTCGGATCGAAATCCAACGCCTCGGCGTAGTCGAAGGGGCAGTAATGCGCGTTGGCGTCGGTGGACATACGGATCTCCGGGTCTGGTTCACGGAACTGAGCCGGGGGCGGCCGTCGGGACGCAACATCGCTACCCGCCCCGCCGTCGGACGCCCGGTGCGTGACCCCTTTGCCCGACGACGTTCATCCGTTCCGCGCAAAGCGGCTGCTCGCAGCGATCGCCCGGACGGGTTCGACTGCGGCGGGACGGGCTGGGCGCCGAGCTGATCGGGGTCGGGAGGCCGTCAAGGTTCCGCAAGTGCGTACGGTTTCGGCCACGCGGGCGGCGGCCGATTCCCACCGCGGGGGTGCGGACCGTGCAACGAGCACGTCATGGGACCCACCGAAAGGCGACTGCAGGTGTGTCGGAAGCACACTCCCGCCCACTTGATAACTGGTGGGTAATTTAATGGGCCTACGCCCGCTTGCCGGCCGTGTCAAGACATGGCTATAGCAAGGAAATTTCGCCTAAGCGGAGCCGACCCTACCTTCGAGAGCGCGGACCGTCAACGCCTTGTCTTCCCGCTCCGCCCCGAGTATTTTCGCCCGCCATACCGGCCGGGTAATTCCCTCGCGTTGCACATGCTGAAATGGCTCAAAAGTTGGGATGGGGGATGGTGGAGCCCAAGCCTCCTGTGCTTATCTGAGGTGGAACCGAGCAAGACCCCGAGCACAGCACACCCGCACACAACGCTTTCCGTGCGTGACGCCGTATGCATTCTCGCTTTTCCGAGGGAGGGTTCGTGGTCGCTGTTCAGGTCCTTCGGCGGGCAATGCGAGTTACGCGCCTGTCCCGCTCCGCCCGTAAGCAGCGTCGAATACGGACTCCGGAAGAGGATTTCCAGAAGCGGGACGAGACCTTATTACGTGCCGCTTTCATGGTGTCCAGCACCGGGGACTGGATATTCCGGTTCGCCTTACCCGTACTGGTGCTGCAACTGACCGGCTCCGCGGTCTCGACGGCGCTGACCTACGCGGTCGAGTTCATCCCGTTCGTGGTCATCGGACTGTTCAGCGGGGTGGTGGCCGACCGGTCCGACCGACGGAAGTTGATGATCGCGTGCGACGTGGTCTCGGCACTGTTGGTGACCGGGGTCGGATTCCTGTGCCTGACCGACCCGCCCGCGTGGCTGGTGATAGTGGCGGCCTTCCTCCTGGGCTGCGTCAGACCGTTCTCCTTCCCCGCCTTCCAGGCACTCATCACCGAGCGCGTCGCACCGGAGCGACGGGCTTCGATGAACGCCTGGGTGCAGAGCGCGGACGGCACCCTCGCCCTGTTGGGTCCGGTGGCCGGCGTCGCCGTGGTCACGCTGCTCGGCCCGACCGTGGCGAGCTTCGCCAACGCTACCTCGTTCACCCTGGCCTCCCTCCTCATATGCGCGACCAGCGTCACGCGGGCGGGGCCGCGACTGCTGACGTCGCTCGGCGCGGCCTGCCGCTCGCTGGTGCCCGACTCCCTGGCAGCACTGCGGCTGATCAAGACGGACCGTTCGATGCTGTGGGCCACCGCCCTGCTCACCCTGAGCAACTTCACCTTCCCCGCGGCGGCGGCCAACCTCGTCTACATCGTGGCCGGACCGGACGGCGACGTCCCCGCGTCGCTCGCGTTCGTCTCCGCCGCACTGGGGCTCGGCGCCGTGCTCGGTGCCGTCACGGCGCCCGCCCTGTTGCGCAGGTTCTCACCGGGGGCGCTGATGGCCGGTGCGATGGCCGTCAAGGCGCTCGCCCTCGCCGTACCGGCGATCCGGCCCGGAGTCGGGTCCCTCACCGCGTGCTGGTTCGTGGTCGGGGTGACGACGTCCGTCTTCATCGTCCCCTGGCGCACCTATCGACAGGCCGCGGTGGACAACGACTTCCTGGGCCGGGTGGTCGGGCTCCAGCGCGCCATTCCCTTCGCCGCCATCCCGGTCAGCTCGCTCGTCGGCAGTTGGCTGGTCGTCGAGTTCGGACCCGCGGCGCTGTTCGGCGTCATAGCCGTCGTCCAGTTCTTCGTATGGCTCGGCACTCGGTTCTCCCCGCTCGGCAGGGCCGATTCCACCGACGCCACCAGGGGGCAACCGCCAGCAGTGCCACGGGCCAGGCCGGCGGCCGAGAAACACCCCATGAATTCCCACTGACGTCGAGTCAACCACAGTCTTTCCAACGGCACGTCCAAGGGCGAAGCCCTGCGTTCAGCGAGTCATTCCCCGTACATGGAGAGGTGTGAGGGTCGGATGCCATTATCTTTCGAGGGCAACGGCACGGTCTCGGCACAGCGTGCGCAATTCGCCGACTCCGGCTATCTCGTCCTGCCCGGTCTCTTGCCCGAGTCCCTCGTCGAGCGACTCGTCCCCGAGGTGGACCACTGGATCGACGCGGGGCTGCGCACCCGCTCCATCGCCGCCTGCGTCGATCCGGGCCCCGACGACGATCCGCCCATCATGGAACTGGAGCTGCCTGCACACGGCGAACTCCTCACCCACGAACCGCTGTTGGAGGCAGTCGGCGATCTGATGGGGGCGTCGTTCGTCTTCCACCACCTGCACAGCGCCCGGCACGACCCCGGGGCGCCCGGCAAACCCTGGCACCACGACTACGAGCCCAACGACATCGGCGACCCGAGCCTGTTGATGGTGCACGCGCTGCACTACCTCGGCGGTCTCGACGGCACGGTCGGCAACCTCACCGTGCTGCCCGGCTCGCACCGCGACGAGCTGCGCGCCCGGGCCTCGTACGCCGAACTCGGCACCGCCGAACTGCCCGGTGAGGTGGTCATCGACCGGCTGCCGCCCGGCTCGACCGTGCTGGTGAACTCCCAACTGCTGCACGCCCGCAGAGCCGCCCCGAGCCCACCGGGTGCCACCACCCGCTACTTCGTCGACGCGTCCTACTGCCAGACGGGCGCCCGCTGGCGGCCCGTGAAGCCGTACTGGCGACACATGCTCGCCACGGCCCGCGCCCTCGAACTCGACGGCGGACGGTGGCCGGAGCTGTTCGCGGAACGCCACTTCACCGAGTACGCCCGATCGGCGTGAGGAGGGAACACTGATGGAGATCCTCGCTCCGGTCGCCTTCGACGAGGTGCGCGCCGACTTCGACCGCGACCACCCCGTGGCCCGCGACCACGAGGCCAACACCAACCAGGACGCCGTGGACGCGCTCGCCCTGGCCGACCGCACCTTCGGCGGCTGGTCGAAGGTGCGGCTGGGCCACGACGAACTGCGCACGGTGATGCTGCCGTGGCACCTCAGCGAAGGCGGCGGGCGCGAGCTCGTACCGCGCTCCGGGCGCACGATCGGCCAGGCGGCGGACCTGCTGCGGGCGCACGCGGCCGAGTTCGCCGCCGCCAACCCGGTCTGCCAGGCCAAGCTCGACCGCTTCCGCACCGGCCCGTTCACCTCCGTCTACCTCAGCACCCGCGCGCTGCCGCACGACGACTACGCGGACCTCCCCGCCGACACCGCCCCGTACCACCTCGACGGGCTGCACCGCCTGCTCGCCTGGGAGCTCTCGGGACGGCTGGCGAAGGCGGGCGGGCTGACGGTCCTCATCGCCGGTGACCTCACCCCGCTCGCGCCGACGGCCGCGGGCGACGGCGCGTCGCAAGCCACCACCGGAGGCCAACGCACATGACACCAGCCACACCCGCCACATCTGCCACACCGGCGTCGGCTGTCCGTACGTCCCTGCCCGACCTGCTCGTACGCAACTGTCTGACGCATCCGCAACGGCCGGCGCTCAGCGACGGAGTCCGCGCCTTCGACCACCGTCAGCTCTCCGCCGCGGTCGACCGGATCGCGTCGCGCCTCGCCGACCTCAAGACCGGCCGGGGCGATCGAGTGGCACTGCTCGGCCCCCGGGACGCCCGGATGTGCGTCCTGCTGCACGGCGTGCTGCGCTCGGGCGCCACGGCCGTGCTGGTCGATCCCGGGTGGAGCCCCCGCGACGTGCGCCGGCGCCTCGACGCGGTCGCGGTGAGCCGCGCCCTGACGACGGCGTCGGACGTGTGCGCCCCCGAGCCGTACGAGAGCGAGTACGTCGACGTCGACGCGCTCGCCGCCGACCACCCGCCGAGCGACCCGAACGACCCGAACGACTGCGCCGTACGGTCGCAGGCTCCGCGGTGTGCGCCGGAGGACATCGCGTACCTGTCGTTCACCTCGGGGTCCAGCGGGGAGCCGAAGGCCGTGGCGGTCACGCACGCCAACGCCGTGCACTACGCGTTGGCGCTGCGCGACCGGCTGGGCCTCACCGAGGCGGACGCGCCCCGCGTCGCCCACGTCACCACGCTCGCCGCCGACCTGGGGCACACCTCCTGGCTGCTGGCCCTGGCGACCGCGGGCGCGGTGCACGTCGTCCCCGACGCGCACACGCGCGACCCGGAGGCGTTCTGGTCCGCCGTGCGCGCCGCCGGCGTGTCCGTGCTCAAGACCACCCCGTCCCATCTGACGGCGCTGCTGGCCGGACGGCCGTCGGACGCGCCGACCCTGGACACGGTCGTCCTCGGCGGCGAGGCCCTGCCCCGGTCGCTCGCCGTGGGCCTGCTCCAGGACGAGGTCGCCGCCCGGGTCGTCAACCACTACGGGCCGACGGAGACCACGGTCGGCGCCACCTGCTTCCTCGCCTCGTCGGTGGCCGAGCTGCCGGCCGACGAGCCGACGGTGCCCATCGGCACCCCGATCGGCGAGGTCGAGTTGCGGTTGCTGCCCCACGACCCCGAAGCGGGAGAGGGCGAGCTGTACATCGGCGGGAAGGGGGTGAGCGCCGGCTACTTCGGGCGGCCCGACGAGACGGCGCTGCGCTTCGTCCGCCGCGCGGGCCGGTTGGCGTACCGCACGGGTGACGTGTGCCGCCGCCGGCCGGACGGGAACCTCGTCTTCGTCGGGCGCTCGGACCGCCAGGTGAAGGTCCGCGGCTTCCGCGTCGATCCGGTCGAGATCGAGCGCGCCATCGAGGAGTTCCCCGAGGTGGCGCAGTGCGCGGTGATCGTACGGGCCACTCCCGCCGGCAGCCAGTTGCTGGCCGCGGTACGCCTCGGCGCACCGCGCGACGAGGGCGCCGCGCTCACCGCCCTCACCGGTCATCTGCACGACCGGCTGCCGAGCTACTCGGTGCCGCAGCCGATCCTCGCGCTGCCCGACTTCCCGTTCGGCGCCAACGGCAAGCTGGACCGGGAGCGGCTGGGCGCCGTGGTGTCCGAGCTGATCGCGTCGCGGGCGCGCACCGCGCGCCACGAGCCCACCGCCCCCGAGCAGTCAGTGGACCGGACCACGACGCCGCTGGGCCACGCCATCGCCGAGTTGTGGGCGGATGCGCTGGGGCTGTCGCTGGTGGATCCGCACGCCGACGTGCTGAGCCTGGGCGGGGACTCCATCCTGGCGATGCGGACGGTCGCGTTCCTGCGCAGACGCGGCCACCGCGTCGCGTTCGAGGACTTCTACGAGCACCCGACGCCCGCCGGGCTGGCGGCGGTGGCCGCCGCCTCCCTGCGGTGTCCCCAGCCGCGGGCGGACACGGCGACCGAACTCCGTCAGCTCGCCCCCGCACAGCGGTGGCTGCTGCGGCAGCCGGTGGACGACCCGCGGCACTGGAACCAGTCGGTGGTGCTGCGGTGTCGACGAGGGGTGGACGCCGCGGCGCTGGGCGTGGCGGTCACGGCCGTGCTGGAGCGGCACACGGCGCTGCGCCGGCCGCTCGGCCCGGCCGGTCCCGGCCAGTTGCGGCCGGTGGGCGAGCTGGACCCGGTCAGCCACTCCCGGCTGGGTCCCGACGACGCCCCGTCCGAGACGGTCGGGACACTCTGCACCGAGTTGCACCGCAGCCTCGACCCGGAGGCCGGGCGTCTGCTGCGGGTGCACCTGTTCTCCGGTGCGGCCGGTGTCGAGGACCGGCTGGCGCTGATCGCGCACCACCTCGTCGTCGACGGACTGTCCTGGCGGATCCTGCTGGACGACCTGGCCGCCGCCTACCGGGCCGCGCTCCTGGGCAAGGGCGCCGACCTGCCGCCGACGGCCGACTTCTACGCCTGGGCCGCGAACGCGCCGTCGACCGCCGTCGAGCACCCGGCGGTCGCGCCCCGGCTGCCGGTGGACGACGCCACCGGCGGCACCGAGCCGGCGACCCTGATCTGGTCACTCGACGAGGCGGCGACGGGCCGGCTGGTCGAGCGGCACGGCCGCGCCCAGGGGTTGGAAGCCCTGCTGCTGTCGGCGTTCGCCGACGCCACGGCGGCCTGGAGCGGCGAACGGCGGCTCGGCGTCGAGGTGGAGACCCACGGCCGGGAGCTGACCGGCGACGACGGGCAGTACCTGGACACGGTCGGCTGGTTCACCGCCGTCAAGTGGCTGGGCGTCGACGCGGCCGACGGCCCGCGGCGGCTCTCGGACGTCGAGGACCTGGTGCGACGGGCCCCCGAGCTGCCGATGGACGTCGAAGGGGTGCGGCCCGAGGCCGGCTTCAACTTCCTGGGGACCTTCCGGTTGCCCGACGAGCCGTCCCTGGAGTGGACGGTCGCCGACGAGCAGGCGGGCGCGGCCCGCTGCTCCAGCGGGGACTCGCTCTACCGGCTCCGCCTCACCGCCCGGATCGTGGCCGACCGGCTGGTGACGGACCTGGTGTACGCCTGGCCGCGGCTCTCCCACGACAGCGCGGAGCGGATCTTCGCCGCGTTCTCCCGTGCGGTGGCCGCCGCCGCGGACGCCGCGCCCGCGCGGTACGTGCGGGCGGAGGTGTCGACCTCCGGTCAACTGCTGCACGCCGGCACCCCGACCGTGCGCGGGGGGTGGCGGGTGGCGCGCGAGCCGCTGCCGGTGCTGCTGACGGGGGCGACGGGCTATCTCGGCGGGCACGTGCTCGGCGAGTTGGTCGAGCGCGGTGCGCGGGTGACGTGCCTGGTCCGTGCGGAGAGCGACGCGGCGGCGGTGCGACGGCTGGACGCCGGTGCGGCGGCGGAGGTGGTCGCCGGCGACATCACCGCGGAGGGCCTCGGCCTCTCCCCCGCCGGGCTCGCCCGGGCCCGTACCGCCCGGGTCGTCGTGCACGCCGCCGCCGACGTCCGGCTGGTGGCCTCGCCCGTCGAGTTGGAGCGGACCAACAACGCCGGTGTGCGGCGGCTGCTCGACTGGATCGACGTCCACGCGGCGGGCGCCGCCCTGCACCACGTCTCCACGCTGGCCGTCTCGGGCGGCGTCGCGGGACCGGCGCGCCGGTTCAGCGAGGCGGACCTGCACATCGGGCAGGACTTCCGCACTCCGTACGAGCGGGTGAAGTTCCGGGCCGAGGAGACGGTACGGGCCTGGGCGGCGTCGGGCCGTCAGGTCTTCGTCCACCGCAGCGGCCACATCGCGGCCCACAGCCGCACCGGCGCGTTCCAGCGCAACGTCGGGGACAACCGGATCTATCAGACCGTCCGCGGATACGTGTCGGCCGGTGCGGCGCCGAGCCGGCCGTCGACCACGTTCGAGTTCTCGTACGTGGACACGGTGGCCGCGGGCATCGCGGCGATCGCGACCCATCCGCACGCGGCGCCCGGCGTCTACCACGTCGAGACGCCGCACGCGGTGGCCCACGACGACCTGGTGACGTGGATGGTCCGGCACGGCTATCCGATCCGGCTGGTGGACGACGCCGAGTTCGCCGCGGCGCTGGCGCGGGCCGAGCAGCACCAACCGACGATGGCCGGGCTCGCCTCCACCTGGTCCCAACTCGAAGACCGTCGGGTCGTCTTCGACGGCGCCTGGACCCGGGGCGTGCTGGACCGGCTCGGAGTGCGGTTCGCCGAACCGACGGCCGAGTGGTGGTCGGCCGCGCTGACGTGGGCGACCGATGTCGGTTTCCTCCCGACCTCGGTCGCCTCCGCCACCTGAAGATGCCCCTCCCGAGAAACCCTCCGCTCCCTTGAGGAAGTCAGGAAGTGACGCCATGCCCCAGCTCTCCCCGGTGCTCAAGCAGGCCACGCCGGTGCTCGCCACCCGTGGTGCGGGGATGTACCTCTACGACGCCGACGACCGCCGCCATCTGGACTTCACCGCCGGCGTCGGCGTGACCAGCACCGGCCACTGCCATCCGCGGGTGGTCGAAGCCGTGCAGCAGCAGGCGGGGCGGCTGATCCACGGGCAGTACACGACGGTGCTGCACGACCAGTTGCTCACGCTGACCGACCGCCTCGGCGAGGTGCTGCCCGACGGCCTGGACTCGCTGTTCTACGTGAACTCGGGCAGCGAAGCGGTGGAAGCGGCGCTCCGGCTCGCCCGGCAGGCCACCGGCCGGCAGAACGTGATCGTCTTCGACGGCGCCTTCCACGGGCGGACCATGGGGGCGGCGGCGCTGACCACCGCCGGTACCCGCTTCCGCGCCGGGATCGGCCCGTTGATGCCCGGCGTCGCGGTGGCACCCTTCCCGCACGCGTTCGCGCTCGGGCTGAGCGACGAGGCCGCCGTCGAGCACGCGCTGCGCGGACTCGACCACGTGCTGGCGACCGTCAGCGCGCCCGCCGAGACGGCGGCGCTGTTCGTCGAGCCGGTGCTGGGCGAGGGGGGTTACGTGCCGGCGCCGGTCGGGTTCCTGGAGGGGCTGCGGGAGCGTGCCGACCGACACGGCATGCTGCTGGTGGTCGACGAGATCCAGACGGGCTTCGGCCGTACGGGGAAGTTCTGGGCGCACGAGCACTCGGCGAGTGTCGTCCCCGACGTGGTGATCACCGCCAAGGGCCTGGCCAGCGGCTTCCCGCTGTCCGCGATCGCGGCTCCCACGGAGCTGATGGGCCGCGCCTGGCCGGGCTCGCAGGGCGGTACGTACGGTGGGAACGCCGTGGCCTGCGCCGCTGCGCTCGCCACGCTCGACGTGATCCGCGACGAGGGTCTGGTGGCCAACGCCGCCGAGCAGGGGCACCGGCTGCTGGACGGGTTGCGCAAGGCCGCGGCGGACTCTCCCTCGATCGTCGACGTGCGCGGGCGCGGGCTGATGGCGGCCAGCGAGTTCGCGCACCCCGACGGCTCTCCCGACGCCGCCACGGCCCAGCGCGTCCAGCGCGCCTGCGCCGAGCGCGGACTGCTGCTGTTGACGTGCGGCGTGCACGGCAACGTCGTCCGGATGATTCCGGCGCTGATCGTCACGGCCGAGCAGATCGACGAGGCGCTGGCGCTGTGGTCGACGGCCCTCGCATCGGCGACCGGGTGAGCCCGCGCCCCGGCACGCGCACGTCCGCACCTGCACCACCTGTGAGAGGAGTGATCGCACCATGACCGGAGCCACCATCGGAGACGTCGGGTGGACCAGCGAGTACCTTCAGTCCACACCGGGCGTGTGGTCGATGTCGGTGTCCGACGAGGACCGGCGGCTGCTGTGGGCCGACGCGAGCGCCCGGCGCTGGGACGCGGGCGGGGCGGCGCACGCCGCCGTGCGCGGGTTCATCCGCAGCAGTCTGGACGCCGTGGGGTTCGTGAACGTACGCAACCTCATGTCCCCGGCCGCCTCCGAGGCGGAGTTGAGCTCCGCCCTGACGTACGTCCTCGCGGAGGTGGGCACCCCCGTTCCGCAGAACGCGCGGGGCGACCTGTGGACCGTGCTGCGGGACCGCGACGGTGACGGAGCCACCGCGCTCGGCTTCCACTGCGACACCTGCGACCTGCTGTGTCTGCTGTGCCTCCAGCCGGCGGCAGACGGCGGCGGCGTGACCAAGCTGGCCAGCGCGCGGCACGTGCAGGACATCATCGAGCGCGAACGGCCGGACGTGCTGGAGCTGTTGCGGCAGGACTGGACGTTCGACCGGACCGGTCGCGCCGGCGAGCAGATCGTCGTCAGCCCCATCCTGTTCACCCAGGACGACGGCACGGTGGGCTGCTACTACCAGACGCGCACGGTGCGTTCGTCCGCCGAGCTCGACCCGCGGCGGCTCGGCGCGCTCGACTTCCTCGACGAGGTGCTCTACCGGCCGGAGATCGCCTTCGGGCTGCACCTGGAGGCGGGCGATCTGCTGATGATCCGCAACAGCCGGGTGCTGCACGGGCGTTCGCCGTACGTCGACGAGCCGGGCCCGGCGGCCCGTCGGGTTCTGCGCGCCTGGATGGCCGAGCGATGAGCGAGGGGGGCAAGCAGCGGTCGAAGATCGGCCTGGTCACCGGCGGCGGGAGCGGCCTGGGCCGGGCGGCGGCCCTCGCGCTGCTCGACGACGGCTGGTCGCTGGCGCTGGCCGGGCGGCGCAAGGAGACGCTGGAGGAGACCGCGGCGCTGTCCGGCGCCGGCCCCGACCGGGTGATCGCGGTACCCGCCGACATCAGCGACCCGGCGCAGGTGACGGCGCTTTTCGAAGCCGTGCGCGGGCACTTCGGCCGGCTGGACCTGCTGTTCAACAACGCCGGTGCGGCGGTGCCGCGCAAACCGGTCCCGGAGGTGGACTTCGAGGACTGGAGCCGGGTGATGGACACCACCGTGACGGGCACGTTCCTGTGCGCGCAGGAGGCGTTCCGCACCATGCGCGACCAGTCGCCCCAGGGCGGTCGGATCATCAACAACGGCGCGCCGTCCGCCCATGCGCCGCGTCCGCACGCCATCTCCTACACCACGGCCAAGCACGCGGTGCTCGGGCTGACCCGGGGACTGTCCCTGGACGGGCGCCCGTATGGGATCGCGTGCGGGCAGATCGACGTGGGCAACGTGACTCCGGTCGACGGCAGCCCGCAGCCGGCCGCGATGCAGGCGGACGGGTCGAGGGCGGTGGAGGCGACGATCCCGGTGGCGCGCTTCACCGAGTCGCTGCTGCTGATGGCGTCCATGCCGTTGGACACCAACGTGCAGTTCCTGACGGTGCTGCCGACCACGATGCCGTACATCGGGCGGGGGTGAGTCGCGCTCCTCCTGCGGTTCGTGGGCGGTGCCGGTCCTTCCGGCACCGCCCACACGCACCTCCTGGGGTACATTGATCGAGCACTGGAACAACGTTCGAGTGACACGATCGACGTTCGGGCAGATCGTGCTGCCCCGCCGCCGTACCGCACAGGAGGAACCCGTGAAGCTGGTCATCTTCGGCGCCAACGGACCGACCGGCCGCCTGGCCACCCAACAGGCGCTCGCCGAGGGCCACTCCGTCACCGCCGTGACGCGTCAGCCCGACGCGTTCCCGCTGAGCGGCGCCCGGCTGCGGGTGGTGGAGGCGGACGTCCTGGACGCGACGGCGGTGGGCCGTGCGGTGGCCGGCCACGACGCGGTCATTTCCACCGTGGGCGCCTCGTACACGAAGGAGCCCGTGACCGTGTACTCGCAGGGCGCCGCGAACGTCATCGCGGCGATGGAGGCGCACGGCGTGCGGCGGCTGGTCTGCGTCAGCTCCATCGGGGCCAACTACGTGGACGCCCCCGGAGAGGCCCTGGTCTTCCGCAAGGTGATCGTTCCGATGCTGCTCAAGATGGGGCGCACGCTGTACGAGGACGCGGGCCGGATGGAGGACCTGGTGCGCGCCTGCGACCTGGACTGGACGATCGTGCGCCCCTCCGGGCTCTTCGACGCCGAGGAGACCACGGACTACGTCGTCTGCCACGCGCGGCACCCCGGCTGGTTCACCTCCCGCCGGGACCTTGCGGACGCCCTCGTGCGGGAGGCCGTCGACGACCGCAGCGTCCGCGCCTCCGTCGAGGTCATCACCACCGAGGGCACCCCGCGGTACATCAAGGTCTTCCTCAAGGAGGCGCTGGGGGTCGGCAGCGGTCGGTGAGCCGCGGGCAGCGGACCGCGGCGCTGACGGGATCAGGGCCCGTGTGACAAGGTGGGGCCCCGCAGTCGAGAGTCCAAGGAGCGTACGTGGACAGCAGCCAGCCGCCGGAGCCCGTGGTCGCGCACTTCGGCGACGAGGGGATGCGACGGTACTCCGAGGCGGCGCTGGCGGAAGCCGTGCTGCCGCAGGAGGAGGCGCGTGCCGCGCTGGTGGCCACCGGGGTACCGGTGGCCGTCGCCCCGTACTTCCGGGCGGTGCCGCGCGGCGAGCCCACCACTTTGCACGGCCATGCCGTGCGCAGCGGCGCACCCCTGCCGCCGGCCCAGTTGGGCCGCTGGCTGCTGTTGGGGGACGACCGGGGGGCGCAGCTGTGCGTACGACCCGACGGCGCCGTGCAGGCAGTCGTGCTGTCCGAGGTCGTCCCCGACATGTACGTCAACTCCTCGGTCGCCGCGCTGAACGGCTCCCTGCTCGCGCTGGACCGGGCGCTGCCGCGGATCGTCGCCGCGGACGGGCTGGAGCGGGCCGCGGCCGTGTTCGCCGAGCTGAACGAGCACCTGCGGGAGCTGGACGCGCCCGCCTTCGCCGACCGGGAGAGCTGGTGGCCCCGGGTCCTCGACGACCTGCGGCACACCCTGAACTTCCCCTTCTCCGCCGCGTTCGAGTTCCGCACCCCGAGCGGCGGCACCGAGATCGTCACGGACACGGCGGGACCGGGGCAGCCGCACCCCGAGGAGCAGCTCTGGCAGCGGCTGTCCACCTCCGGCGTCCGTCCGCAGCAAGTGACGCGGATCTACTGCGAGTTGGAGCCCTGTCTGATGCCGGGCCACTACTGCGCGGTGTGGATGCAGGAGCTCTTCCCGCACGCCCAGTTCACGCACAGCCACGACTACGGCGTCACGGCGCAGTCGCGCGAGGAGGGGTTCAAGGAGTTGATCGTCGCCGCCGCCCGGCAGGCGCGCGACGGTCAGTAGGGCCGCGGCCGGCCGGCTGCCCAGGGCGCAGGGGCGCCGGGTAGGGTGGGGCGCACGGGTCCGCCGAGAGGTGGCGGGCCGGCTGGTTCGTTGTTTTGGTGTGGAGGTGTGGTGTGTTGTTGAAGGGCAAGGTCCTGCGGTTCGACGAGATCCGTGGATATGGGTTCATCGCTCCCGACGACGGGGGCGACGACGTGTTCATGCACGCGAACGACCTGGTGGACGAAAAGTACCTCTACCACGACGGCAGTGTCGTGGAGTTCTTCCTGGAGCACGGTGAGAAGGGGCCCAAGGCGTCCCAGATCCGGCTCATCCACCAGTCCACGGCGCGCAAGCTCACGCGGACGGCACCCGAGTCGCGGGGTCAGGACATGTCGGCCACGTTCCGCAGCGAGTCGGACGACGAGTCCGACGACGCTGCCGAGTTCAGCGCCGAACTCACGGACGCGCTCCTCGGCTGCTCGGACACGCTGACGTCCCTGCAGATCAAGCAGGTGCGCGCGTGCGTGCTGGCGATGGCCAGAAGCCGCGGCTGGGTCGCGTCGTCGTAAGGCGGTACGGGGCGCCCGCAGCACCGCCGGACGGCGTTGCTGCGGGCGCCTACATGTTGATCATGTGGCCGGCCAGTCCGTGGATCGCCTCCTTGACCGCCTCGCCGAGCGTGGGGTGGGCGTGGACGTTGCGCGCCACCTCGTGCACGGTGAGGTCCCACTGCTGGGCCAGCGTCAACTCGGGGAGTAGTTCGGTGACTTCGGGGCCGATGAGGTGGGCGCCGAGGATCTCGCCGTAGCGGTCATCGCTGATGATCTTCACGAAGCCGACGGGGTGTCCCAGCCCGTGCGCCTTGCCGTTGGCGGTGAAGGGGAACTTGGCCACCTTGACGTCGAAGCCGCGCTCCCGGGCCTGCGCCTCCGTCCAGCCGAAGCTGGCGATCTGCGGCTGGCAGTAGGTGGCTCGCGGGATCATCACGTAGTCCAGTTCCATGGTCTCCGCGTCCGCGATGGTCTCGGCCGCCACCACGCCCATGGACTCCGCCGCGTGCGCCAGCATCAGCTTGGCCGTGACGTCGCCGATGGCGTAGATGTGCGGCACGTTGGTGCGGCAGCGGCCGTCCACGTCGACGGCGCCGCGCTCGGTGAGGCGCACGCCGGTGTTCTCCAGGCCGTAGCCCGTGACGTTCGGCGCGAAGCCGATGGCCTGGAGGACCTTCTCGGCCTCCAGCACCTGGCGTTCGCCGCCCTTGGCCACGGTGACCCGCACGCGCTCGCCGGAGTCGTCGATCGCCTCCACGGCCGTACCGGTGAGGACCTTGATGCCGAGCTTGCGGTAGTGCTTGGCGAGCTCCTTGGAGACCTCCTCGTCCTCCAGCGGGACGAGGCGGTCGAGGAACTCCACGACGGTCACGTCCACGCCGTAGCTGCGCAGGACGTACGCGAACTCGACGCCGATGGCGCCCGCGCCGGCGATGACGATGCTGGCGGGCAGCGTCTCGCTGAGGATCTGGCTCTCGAAGGTGACCACGCGCTCCGACAGGGCGGTGCCGGGCAGCAGCCGCGGGCTGGCGCCGGTCGCGACGATGCAGTGGCCGAAGGTCACCGTCTCGGTGCCGCCGTCCGTCCGGGCGATCGAGAGGGTGTGGTCGTCGACGAAGGTGCCGCGGCCGTCGAACTGGGTGATGGCGTTCTTCTTCATCAGGTAGTGGACGCCCTTGACGCGCCCGTCGGCGACCTTGCGGCTGCGCTGGAAGGCCGGTCCGTAGTCCACCGTGACCTGTCCGCCGGTGGAGATGCCGTACGCCTCGGCCTCCCCCGTGACGAACTGGACCATCTCGGCGTTGCGCAGGAGCGCCTTGGAGGGGATGCAGCCGACGTTGAGGCAGATGCCGCCCCAGTAGCGCTCCTCCACGACGGCGGTCGAGAGGCCGAGCTGCGTGGCGCGCACCGCGGCGGTGTAGCCGCCGGGGCCCGCTCCCAGGACGAGGACGTCAAAGTGTTGGCTCACACCAGCACCCTCGCCACGCCCGGGCCGGGACGCAAGCGCATCGGTACAGCACGCGCTGTGATCTCCCCCTCACCGGTCGCGCCCCTTGGCCCGGTCGGGTGACGGTCAGCCGGGGGCAGTCCGGCGGTGCGCGGACCGTTCGGTGTCGAACAGGGGCGCGAGGGGCGGTACGCAACCCCGTCGCAACGTCGCGGGCGGTTCACTGGGCGGCTCACCGCGGGGAGCGTCGGTTCCCCGTGGGGCGGCCCCGTCCTGGGCCGGCGTTGCTCGGGCGGGGACTCGGGCCGGTGACCTCCCACGACCTCCGGGGCGGCCACCGGAACGCGGACCGGGCCCCGGAGCGGAGTCGGCGCCGCTCCGCGGCCCGGTTCCGCGGGACGTCGGGCCTCACGGTTGGAGGCTGCTGACGACTTCGGCCGTGGCCGCGACGCCCTCGTGGATGGTCGGCGCCATGCTGGTGCCCGCGAGGAAGAAGCCGAGCAGCGCGCAGACCAGGGCGTGGGAGAACTTCAACCCGCCGTTGCGCAGGAAGATCACCGCCAGCACCACCAGGAGCAGCACCACCGAAATCGAAATGGCCATCGCCAACCGCCTTCGTTACGCCGGATTTGTGGCATTCGGCGGTCAGTCTGGCGCAGCGGGGCGGGGCGGGGGCGCCGTGGCGTGTCCGCCGTACGAGTGGTGTGGACGAAGCCGCCGTTTCCCTGCGGGAACGTTGGTCTCTACCGGCCGGTGGTGGGCTTGTCGCGCAGTTCCGCCCCCTACGCCCAGAGGGCGTGGGGGGACCCCCAGCGCCACCTGTTTCGCCGCCCCCGTCATTTGTCTGCGGGCTGAGACGAAGGCATTTAGGGGCGCGGGGAACTGCGCGAACAGCCCACCACCGGCCAGTGGAGACCAACGCTCCCGCAGGGAAACGGCGGCTACGTCCAAAGGCGCAGGGACGCGCGCGGGGCTTTACGGACACGACCTTGGGCCGCCCGCATGGCGGGCGTGGTGAAGGCGCCGACGGCGTCCGCGGGTTGGCGCGTCAGGAGGCGTGGTCGTGGGTGCGCAGGAAGCGCTCCAGGCCGGCGAGGTCGTCGGTGTTGAGGTGGTCCACGCCGGCGGCGAGCAGTTCGGTCCACAGGGCGTCCCGGGCCGGGCCGGGTGCGTCGGGCGTCGCCCAGAACCGTATCCGCCGGCCCTCTTGGTGCGCCGCGGTCACCAGCGCGTGCAGCCGGGCGCGCTCGGCTGGCGGACAGGGGCCGACGCCCTGCCAGCCGAAGTTCTGGTTCCAGTTGCTGGAGATCAGCGGAACGAAGGAGGCGGGGGCAGCTGCGCCGAGGTCGTCCAGGCGGCCGTCGTACGCGGCGTAGCGCACGCGTTGCGCCTCCATCGGCGCGCGGGCGGCCCGGTCGCCCGACACGACGGGGGATATCGCGCCGGGATACGTCCGACCGTTCGACCAGCGGGTCAGCATCCTCCGGTACGCCCGCAGTTGGCGGTCGAGTTCGAGGTAGCAGGCGACGCCGTCCGCCTTGATGTCGACGAGCAGTTGGACCGGGCGGCGGTGGCCCCGGTGGACGGCGCCGTGGTGGGCGCGGACCCGGGCGAGCAGGGGGTCGAGGTAGAGGGAGCGCAAGGTGCGCGCGGGATCGAGTTCGGCCGGCGTGTGCGCCACCAGCAGGTCCCCGTTCACCAGGAACACATCGGCTTCCAGGCTGGTGAAGCCGTGCGCGAGCGCATCGTGCAGTGGGCGCGGGTGGAGGTAGTCGTTGTGTGCGTGGGCGCGGCGCAGCGGGCGGGGGCGGGGGCGCTGCCCGCCGTTGCCCGGGCGTTCGGCCGCCTCGGCGACCGTCGGGACGGCGACGCTGGCGGCGAGCGCTCCGGCGAGGGTTCCGACGGCACGGCGGCGGGTGGTCGGCACGGTGGACCTCCGGTTCGATGGCGATCGACGGGCGGGAGGGACACCTGAGTATGGGCGGCGGCGGACGGCCGGCGGGAGGGGGCTCGCGCAGAGTTCGGCGGCCGGTCACCGACGGCTCATCCGCGGTCTTCCTGCCGGGCCGTGCACCGCGGCCGTCCTCACCGGGTGCCCGGCCTCAGCCCCGCGCCGGTTCCTTCGCGCCGTCGGCCACCTCGTCCCAGCGCAGCGTGCGGTCGCACCAGCGCTCCAGCAGCGTGCGGTCGTGGCCCACCGTGAGCAGCCCGGCACCGCTCTCACTGCGGTACGCCTCGACGACCGCGACCAGCGCGGCGGTGGTGGAGGCGTCCAGCATCGCGGTCATCTCGTCGCAGACCAGCCACCGCGGGCGCAGCACCAGCGCCCGCGCCAGGCAGGCGCGTTGGAGTTGGCCGTCGCTCACCTCGTGGGGGCGGCGGCGCAGCAGTTCGTCGGTGAGGCCGACCGCGGCGGTCAGCTCCGGCAGGCGCTCGCCCACCTCGGCGCGGCGGCCGGTGGCCCGCAGGGGTTCGGCGATGAGGTCGTGCAGCGAGAGCCGGGGGTCGGCGGAGAGCCGGGGCTGTTGGAAGACGACGCCGACGGCGGTGCGTAGCTCGCGCGGTGCGCGGTGGCGCCAGCCGCGGACCTCTTCGCCGTCGATGACGACCCGACCGGAGCGCGGCGGGTGCAGCAGGGCCGCGACCCTCGCGAGGGTGGACTTCCCGCAGCCGCTGGGGCCGAGGAGCCCGACGGCCTCGCCGGGGGCGACGGTCAGCGAGGCGTCGCGCACTGCGGGCGCGGCCCGGTCGTATCCGGCGGTGACGGAGTGCAGTTCAAGCACGGTTGGCCTCCTTCGTCAGCACGTCGGCCGGGTGGTGGCAGGCGAGACCGCCGGTGAAGGCGGGACGCAGGGCGCACTGCTCGGTGGCGCGATCGCAGCGGGGGGCGAAGGCGCAGCCGTCGGGAAGGGCACCCAGTTCGGGCGGCAGCCCGGGGACGGGGGCGAAGTCGCGCTCGGGGAGCGCGGCGAGCAGCCCGCGGGCGTACGGGTGCCGGGGTCCGGGCCGGCCGAAGAAGGTGTCGGCGTCGGTGAGTTCGACGATGCGGCCGGCGTACATCACGGCGACCCGGTCGGCGATGCGCTCCGCCGCGGCCAGGTCGTGGGTGATCATCAGCAGGGCGCGGCCGGAGGCGCTGTCGTCGACATGGCGGCGCAGTTCGTCGACGGTGCGGTCGACGAGGTCGCGGTCGAGTCCGGTGGTGGGTTCGTCGGCCAGCAGCAGCGGGGCTTCGCCGATGAGGGCGAGCGCGGTCGCGGCGCGCTGGGCGAGTCCGCCGGAGAGTTCGTGCGGATAGCGGTCGAGGTGGTCGGCGGGGAAGGCGGCTCGTTCGGCCGCGGCGACCGCCGCCGCCCGGGCCTGTTTGCGCGGCGTCTTCACCAGCGCCCGCAGGGTCTCCTCGATCTGGGCGCCCACGGTCCGCACCGGGGTGAGGTGGGCGGCCGGGCTCTGGGGTACGAGGCCGATGAGGCGCCCGCGTACGGTGCGGGCGAGGGTGCGTTCGTCGGCGCCGAGGAGTTCGATGTCGCCGACGGTCGCGGTGCCCGCCGTCTGGGCGTTGCCGGGCAGCAGGCCGAGGAGCGCGGACGCGAGGACGGACTTGCCGCAGCCGCTCTCCCCCACCAGCGCCAGGCACTCCCCGGCCGCGAGGTCGAAGCTCGCGGAGCTGACGGCGGCGATGTGGCGCCCGCCGCGCATCCGGAAGCGTACGGACAGGTCACGTACCGACAGCACGGTGCTCACAGCATCAGCTCCGATCGGCGGCGCGGATTGATCCGCTCCCGCCAGGCGCCGGCGAGTCCGGCGATGGCGAGGGTGGGGACGATCAGGAAGAGCCCGGGGAAGAGGGTGGGCCACCAGTCGCCGGCGAGCAGGGAGCTGCGGGCGCTCTGGACGAGGTTGCCGAGGCTCGCCTGGTGGCTGGGGAGCCCGAGGCCGAGGAAGGAGAGCGCCGACTCGTGCCACATGGCGTGCGGCACCATCAGCACCGCGGCGAGCCCGGCCTGCGGCAGCACGCCGGGCACCAGGTGGCGCACGGTGACCCGCCAGCGCGATGCACCGCCGGAGATCGCCGCGTCGACGTAGGGCCGGGAGCGCAGCGAGAGCACTTCGGAGCGGACGATGCGGGCGGTGGAGAGCCAGTGCGTGAGCGCGACGGAGGCGATCACCGGCCACACCCCGGGGCGGAACATCGCCACGATGAAGATCCCGAGCAGCAGGTGCGGCACGGAGGAGAAGGTGTCCACCAGGCGCATCACGACCCGGTCGACCCAGCCGCCGAAGGCCGCGGCGGCGGCGCCCACCAGGGTGCCGACGACGGTGGCGACGAGGGCCGCGACCAGTCCGACGAGCAGGGAGATCCGTAGGCCGTAGATGCACCGCAGCAGCAGGTCGCGGCCGACGTCGTCGGTGCCGAAGGGGTGGGCGAGCGACGGCGGTTGCAGCTTCTGGGAGAGGTCGACGGCCTGTTCGTCGAGTTGCACGATCGGGGGTACGACGAGGACGGCCAGCACCACGGCGGCGACGATCACCGCGGAGACGCTGATGCGGACGGTGCGGGTGGAGCGGCGGGTGCGTCCGTTGGAACGCCAGACGAGCTCAGCCATCGAAGCCCACTCTCGGGTCGGCCAGTCCGTACAGCAGGTCGGAGAGGAGGTTGCCGAGCAGCACGGCGGCGGTGGCCAGCACCGTGAGGGCGGCGAGCAGGGCGAAGTCGACCGAGGTGGCGGCCTCGACGGTGGCGGCGGCGATCCCCGGCCAGCTGAAGACGGTCTCGACCAGCAGGGCGCCGGTGATCAGTTCGGGGACCCGGGAGCCGATGAGGGTGAGCATGGGCAGCATCCCGGAGCGCAGGGCGTGGCCGAGGACGACGGACCGTTCGCCCAGGCCGCGGGCGCGGGCGCCGCGGACGGGGTCCTCGTCGAGTGCGTCGCCGACGCCCTGCCGCACGTACAGGTAGAACCAGGGCATCTGGGAGATCCCGAGGACGGCCGCCGGCAGCACCAGGTGGGTGGCGACCTGGTCGACGGTGACGACGTCGCTGGCGGTGTCGGTGAGCCCGCCGGAGGGCAGCACGCCGAGCTTGAGGGAGAAGAACCAGATCGCGAGGAGGCCGAGCCAGAAGGCGGGGGCGGCTTCGAGGGTGTACGCGACGGAGCTGACGGTGCGGTCGAGCCAGCCGCCGCGGTGGCGGGCGGCCAGGACGCCGAGGGCGGTGCCGAGGACCACGGCGAGCGCGAAGGCGGTGGCGGCCAGCAGCAGGGACCAGCCGACGCGTTCGCCGATCGCGTCGGCGACGGGCTGGCGCAGCACGGTGGAGTTGCCCAGGTCGCCCTGGAGGGCGGCGGTGAGCCAGTTCCACCAGCGGGAGACGAGGGGCTGGTCGACGCCGAGGTTGGCGCGTATCTGGTCCAGGTTCTCCTGGGTGGCGGTGAGTCCGGCGGTGCCGGCGTACGCCTTGACGGGGTCGAAGGGGGAGGCGGCGGCGACGGCGAAGACGCCGAAGGTGACCACCAGCAGGACCGGAACGGCGAACAGGGCCCGACGGCCCGCCATGCGGGCCATCGGACCCCAGGGGAGGCGGCGCCCCGTGCGGGGTGCCGCCTCCTCCTTGCTGAGGGCCGTGGTCACTTCTTCGGCTTCCAGTCCTCGACGTTCCACCAGGGGCCGGAGGCCAGGCCGTGCTCGTGCGGCTCGACCTGGGTGCTCAGCCCGTCCCAGGCGTCGTTGACGACGTAGACGTGGTCGATGTGGGTGAGGAAGGTGTAGCCGGGGTTCTTCTGGAGTTCGCGCTGCACGGTGTCGTACGCGGTCTTGCGCACCGCGGGGTCGCCGCTCTGCCGGCCCTGGACGAGGGCCTGGTCCACGGTCGGGTTGGCGTACCAGGCCATGTTGTTGAAGCCGTCGCCGGCGAGCGAGGAGGTCAGCAGCAGGTACTGGTCGTAGTCGGGGTCCGCGGGCGAGCCGCCGCCGGCGAGGACGGCGTCCTGCTTCATCCGGGGCTCGATGACCTCCCAGGTGCCGGCCTGGGTCTTGATCGAGATGCCGGCCTTCTTGGCGTCGGACGCGTAGGCGAGCGCGTGGTCCTGGCGGAGCTTGTCGCCGGCGGGGTACCAGAGCGGGAACTCGGCCCGTACGCCGTCCTTGACCCGGATGCCGTCACCGCCGGGCCGCCAGCCGGCGGCGTCGAGGATCTTCTTCGCCGCGTCGAGGTCGTGGGTGCGCTCGGTGCCCTTGGTGAACCACTCGCTGTCGGTGGGCACGGGCCCGTAGGCGGGCTTGCCGGCGCCTTCGAGGATCTGGTCGACCATGGCCTCGCGGTCGACGGCGACGTCCAGGGCGCGGCGCACGGCGAGGTCGCCGGTCACCTTGTTGTGGGTCGGCAGGGTCACCGTGCGGTAGTCGTACGTGGTGGCGGTGTGGGTCTTCTTGCCCTTGTCGCCCTTGAAGCCCTCGGCCAGGTTCGGCGGGAGGATGGCGCCGTCGAGGTCGCCCGCGCGCAGCCGGGTGGCGCGCACGTCGTCGTCCTTGATGACGGCCATGGTGAACTTCTTCACCTCGGGCGCGCCGCCCCAGTAGTTCGGGTTCGCCTTGAAGGAGATCTTCTCGCCGCGGGACCAGCCCGCGAGGAGGTAGGGGCCGGTGCCGACGGGCTTGGTGGTGAAGGCGCCGGTGTTGACGTCCTGGCCGGCGAGCGCGTGCTCGGGCACGATCGGGTGGACGGTCCGCTGGGCGAACGGAGCGTAGGGGTACTTGAGGGTGAAGACGACGGTGTCGTCACCGGTGGCCCGGACGTCCTTGAGCGCGTCGAGTTCCGACTTGGACGGGTTGTTCGTCTTCGGGTCGAGGACGGTCTTGTAGGTGAAGACCACGTCCTTCGCGGTGAGCGGCTTGCCGTCGCTGAAGGTGACGCCCTTGCGCAGGGTGTACGTGTAGGTGAGCCGGTCCTCGCTGACGACCGGGAGCTGCGCGGCGAGCGCCGGCTGGAGCTTCATGTCGGGGCCGAGGGCGAGCAGGCCGTCGAAGAGCTTGGAGTTGCCGTCCTTGCCGAAGCCGAGCAGCGGGCTCAGGCTCTCGGGCTCGGTGGCGATGCCGACGACGGCGGAGTCCTTGCCGCCCTTGCCCGACGAGCCGTCGTCGGGGTTGGAGCAGGCCGCGGCGCCCGCGGTGAGCGCGACGGCCAGGGCGACGGTCGTCACCCTGCGTGCACGGTTGTTGGAACGGGCCGGACGAACCGGTCGTGCTGACGGGACGGACACGGCACCCACACCCCTAATAAAGATCACCTGTTGTTGCGAACGCCTCGCAATTAAACAACATGTAAAGGGCACTGGGTACTGAGGCCCCTGACCTGGCGAAGGTCAGGGCGCGGGCAGGTCGACGAGCGCGGCCAGGGCGTCGCGGTGGGCGCCGGGCGAACCGAGTGCGAGCTGAGTGGACTTGGCTCGCTTGAGGTAGAGGTGCACGGGGTGTTCCCAGGTCATGCCGATGCCGGCGTGCAGTTGGACACACTCCTCGGCGGCGTGCACGGCGGCGTCGGAGGCGTACGCCTGGGCGACGGCGACGGCAACCGGGGCGTCGGGGCTGGCGGCGGCGAGGGCGTCGGCCGCGTTCCGGGCGGCGGCGCGGGCGGAGACCACCTCCAGCCACAGCTCGGCCATGCGGTGCTTGAGCGCCTGGAAGGAGCCGACGGGCCGGTTGAACTGGTGGCGTTCGCCGGTGTGCCGTACGGACTGGTCCAAGCACCACTCGGCGATGCCCACCTGCTCGGACGCCAGCAGCCCGGCCCCGGCGAGCAGGCCCCGGCGGACCGCTTCGGCGGCTTCGGCCGGGCCGGCGATCAGCCGCCCGCCCGCTCCCGGGGCGACGACGGCCAGCGGGCGCGTCAGATCGAGCGGGGTGAGGGCGGCGCAGTCGGCGTCGGCGGTGTCGACCGCGTAGAGGCCGTCGCTGCGGTGCACCAGCAGGACGGTGGCGGCGGGCACGTCCGCGACCCCGCGCACCGCGTCCGCTGCCGCGAGGGGCGCGGGCGGCGTCCAGGGGGAAGCGCTGAAGGGCACGGCGAGTACGGCGGTCGTACGCCCGGACGCCACGGCGGCCAGCAGCTGCGCGACCTCGTCACGGCCGGTGTCCAGGGCGAGCAGCGCCTCGGTGGCCATGACGCAGCCCGTCAGATACGGCGCCGGGGTCACCGCCCGCCCCAACTCCTCCAGCACCACCGCGGCCTCGCGGTGTCCGGCGCCCGCCCCGCCGAGGGCTTCGGGGACGAGGAGGCCGGCCGTGCCGACCTCGACGGCGAGGGTGTGCCACAGGTCCGGGTCGTACGGCTCGCCCGCCTCGGCGCGGGCGAGCAGCGTCGCCGTGCCGTCCGGGCCGACTGCGGCGGCCCGGTCGGCTCGGTCGGCAAGCACGGAGCGCACCGCGGCGCGCAGGTCGTCCTCGGCTTCGGAGTAGCGCAGGTCGCCCTCGTGGGCCGGGGGTGCGGCGGGGGCCGGCTCGCTCGTCGGCTCGGCGTCGCTCATCGGGCGAGGTCCTTCCAGGCGGTGTCCTTGTCGTCGCGCGGTTCGACGGGCAGCCCGAGGACGCGTTCGGCGACGATGTTCAGCAGCACCTCGCTGGTGCCGCCCTCTATCGAGTTGCCCTTGGCGCGCAGATAGCGGTATCCGGCGTCCCGGCCGGTGAAGTCCACCAGGTCGGGGCGGCGCAGCGTCCAGTCGTCGTACAGCAGTCCCTCGCCGGCGCGCAGCTCGACTTCCAGACCGCTGATGCGCTGGTTGAGCCGGGCGAAGGCGAGCTTGACGGCGCTGCCTTCGGGGCCGGGCCGGCCAGCGGCCAGTTGCTGGCGCAGCCGCGCGCCGGTGAGCCGGGCGACCTCGGCCTCCACCCACAGGGCGAGCAGTCGTTGATGGAGGTGGTGGGTGCGCAGTTCGGGGCGGTCGCGCCAGGTGGCGGCGGC
Source organism: Streptomyces sp. NPDC047315 (assembly GCF_040643215.1). Lineage (NCBI taxonomy): Bacteria > Bacillati > Actinomycetota > Actinomycetes > Kitasatosporales > Streptomycetaceae > Streptomyces > Streptomyces sp. NPDC047315. The sequence goes on from NZ_JBEYTZ010000045.1 coordinate 35,183, forward strand.
CTTGCCGATCATGCCGCCCTCGCGGGGCAGCCGCATGCCGCCGATGGAGACGCGTTCGTTCATCAGCGTGGTGCGGGCCACCTGCCAGCCGTCGCCGACCGCGCCGATGCGATGGGCGTCGGGGATCGCCACGTCGGTGAGGAAGACCTCGTTGAACTCGGCCTCGCCGGTGATCTGGCGCAGCGGGCGCACCTCGACGCCGGGGTCGGTCATGTCGCAGATGAAGTAGGTGATCCCCCGGTGCTTGGGGACGTCGGGGTCGGTGCGGGCGACGAGGATGGCCCAGCGGGCGAGGTGGGCGCTGGAGGTCCACACCTTCTGGCCGGTCACCCGCCAGTGGTCGCCGTCGTGGACCGCGCGGGTGGCCAGCGCGGCGAGGTCGGAGCCGGCGCCCGGCTCGCTGAAGAGTTGGCACCACACCTCTTCGCCGGTCCACAGCGGACGCAGGAACCGCTGTCGCAGCGCGTCGGTGCCGTGGGCGAGGATCGTGGGGGCGGCCATGCCGAGGCCGATGCCGATGCGGCGGGGGTCGTTGTCGGGGGCGCCCGCGGCGGCGAGTTCGGCGTCGACGACGGCTTGGAGGGCGCGCGGGGCTGCGAGGCCGCCGAGCCCTTCGGGGTAGTGCACCCAGGCGAGTCCGGCGTCGAAGCGGGCCTTGAGGAAGGCTTCGCGGGTGCTGGTGGACGGCGGGTGCGCGGCGAGGAGGTCCCGGGTGCGGACGCGCAGCGCGGCGGCGTCGAGGGTGGTGCTCACCGCTCGGCCCCCTCGGGTGCGTCGGGCGCCTCCGACTTTTCGGGTACGACGGGTGCTTCGGGTACGACGACGAGACGGCCCGTGGTGGTCCCGTCGGCGACGCGTTGCACGGCGTCGGCCGCGGCCCGGAACGGGACCCGTGCGCTGACCAGGGGCGCGATGGCACCCCGGGTGGCGAGCTTCGTCAGCTCTTCGTGGCAGGCGAGGACCGCGGCGGGGTCGTGGCTGCGGTAGAGGCCCCAGTGGAGCCCGGCGATGGTGTAGTTCTTCACCAGGGCGTGGTTGAGGGCGGGGGCGGGGACCTCTCCGCTCGCGAAGCCGACGACGACGATCCGCCCTTCGAAGGCGATCGCCTTGGTGGACTGGGTGTACGCGGCGCCGCCGACCGGGTCGTAGACGACGTCGGCGCCGCGTCCGCCGGTGGCGTCCTTGACCACGGCCACGACGTCGTCCGCGCGTCGGTCGACGACCGTGTCGCACCCGAGTTCGCGGGCCGTGCGGGCCTTGTCCGCGCCGCCGACGACGCCGATGACCCGGGCTCCGGCGGCCTTGCCGAGCTGCACGGCTGCGCTGCCGACGCCGCCGGCCGCGGCGTGCACCAACAGCGTCTCCCCGGCTTGCAGGCGGGCGCGGCGGTGGAGGGCGAACCAGCCCGTCTGGTAGCCGATGTGGAGGGCGGCTGCCGCGGCGTCGTCGAGGGCTTCGGGAGCGGGCAGTACGGCGTCGGCGTCCGCGAGCACGTACTCGGCGAAGCCCCCGGCGGGCAGCGAGGGGGTGGCGATCACCCGTCGGCCGTCCGCCGCCTCGGCGCAGACCTCCACGCCGGGGGTGAACGGCAGGGGCGGGCGGACCTGGTACTGGCCGCGGCACAGGAGGGCGTCGGGGAAGTTCACGTTCGCCGCAAGCACCCGGAGCAGGACCTGCCGCTCTCCCGGGACCGGCGGCTCGACCTCGTCGAGCCGCATCACCTCGCTCGGCTCGCCGTGTCGGTGCACTCGCCATGCCTGCATCTGTCACGCTCCACGAACCGTCGGCGGTACCGGACTCCCGGGCATACTAAGCAGTTGCTTGCCGCCCCGGGAAGACCGGTGGCGAGGACGCGCCACGGCGGCGGGAACTCGGCGGCAACTCGACGGCCGGTCGGTCAGGGGCCCTTGGGGCGCGCCCTGACGTGCATCCGCTCCCCCTGCGGACCGAACAGGCTCAGGAACTCCACCGGTTCGTCGCCCTGCGCCCCGAACCAGTGCGGCACCCGGGTGTCGAACTCGGCCGCCTCCCCCGGCTCCAGCACCACGTCGTGCTCGCCGAGGACGAGGCGCAGCCGCCCGGAGAGCACGTACAGCCACTCGTACCCCTCGTGGGTGCGCGGCTCGGGCTCGCTCGCATCGGGACGCTGCATGACCTTGTACGCCTGGAGGCCGCCGGGCCTGCGGGTGAGCGGCCACAGGGTCCGCACGCCGCGGACGATGGGTTTGGAGCGCACCCTCGGGTCGGTGACCGGGGGCGCGCCGACCAGTTCGTCCAGGGGCAGCCGGTGGGCGCGGGCGATCGGCAGGAGCAGTTCGAGGCTGGGGCGGCGTCCGCCGGACTCCAGCCGGGACAGGGTGCTCACCGAGATGCCGGTGGCCTCGGAGAGCGCTTCGAGGGTGGCTCCGCGCTCCCGCCGGATGCGCCGCAGCCGTGGCCCCACCTCGTTCAACACGTCCCCGATGCCGGGCACCTGATCGCCGTCACGCTCTCCGTCAGCCATGGGGTCATTGCAAAAGCAGCAAACACCTTTTGTCAATGCGCCCGGTCGCGCCGGGTCCGTCGCGGCGGGCGGACGGGGCCGCCGCAGATCACGATCCGGTGTCGAACCCTTGCCACCCGTGAATGTAATCGATTCCAATCCTTCTTGGAATCGATTACAGGACGATTCCCGAGTCAGGAGGGGAGGTGATCCGGCCATGGCGAGCATCAAGGACGTGGCGGCGCGGGCCGGGGTTTCGTCGGCCACCGTGTCGCGGGCCCTCAACGGCCACCCGGCGGTCAGCCCCGGCGCACGGGCCAAGGTCCTGGCGGCGGTCGAGGCGCTCGGCTACCGCCCGAACGCCGTCGCGCGCTCACTGCGCACCCACCAGACGCACACCCTGGGCCTGGTCATCAGCGACGTGCTCAATCCGTACTTCACCGCCCTTGCCCGCGCGGTCGAGGAGGAGGCGCGGACGCTCGGCTACAGCGTGATCATCGGCAACGCCGACGAGCAGCCCGCGCTCCAGGACCACCACGTCCGCACGCTGCTGGACCGTCGGATCGACGGACTGCTGGTCTCCCCCACCGACGGCGGCTCGCCGCTGATGCTGGAGGCGGTGCGGGCTGGCACCCCGATGGTGTTCGTCGACCGCTGGATCCCCGGCATCGACGTCCCCGTCGTCCGGGCCGACGGCACCGGGGCGGTCCGCGCGCTCGTCGCCCATCTGCACGCCATCGGCCACCGACGGCTCGCCATCATCCAGGGCCCCGCGTCCACCACCACCGGCAGCGAACGCGTCAGCGCCTTCCGCGCCGGACTGCGCGAGTTCGGGCTGGCGCTGCCGGACGCGTACATCGGCCAGGGCGACTTCCAGGCCGCAAGCGGCCGGCGGGCCATGGAAGGCTTCCTGGCGCTGCCGCAGCCGCCCGAGGCGGTGTTCGCCGCCGACAACCTGATGGCGCTCGGCGCGCTGGACGCGATCCGCGCCCACGGGCTGACCGTGCCCGACGACATCGCCATCGCGGCCTTCGACGACATCCCGTGGTTCGTCCACACGGCGCCGCCGGTGACCGCCGTCGCCCAGCCGACGGACGAGTTGGGCCGGGCCGCCGTGCGAGCGCTGGTGGACCGGATCGAAGGCCGCTCCCCCACGTCCGTGACCCTGCCCGCCCGGCTCGTGGTGCGCCGCTCCTGCGGCGAGGGCCGCTCGGACCGGAGCGATGGAGACCAGCGCGAGGAGGCCCCCCGATGACGGCATCGACGTTCACGGCGAACGACGCCCGCGCCGACGCGCCGCGCGAACTGCTGCGCGTCGAAGGCGTCCGCAAGGAGTTCCCGGGCGTCGTCGCGCTCGACGGCGTCGACTTCGACCTGCGCGCGGGCGAGGTGCACGTGCTGCTCGGCGAGAACGGCGCCGGCAAGAGCACCCTCATCAAGGTGTTGTCCGGGGCGCACCGCCCGGACTCCGGACGGGTGCTGCTCGACGGCGCCGAAGTGCACGTCCAGGGCGCCCGGCACGCCGAACGCCTCGGCATCGCCACCATCCACCAGGAGTTCACCCTCGTTCCCGAACTCTCCGTCGCCGAGAACGTCTTCCTGGGCCGTCAGCCCCGTCGGTTCGGGCTGGTCGACCGCCGGCGGATGGAGGCGGACGCCGCCGCCCTGCTGCGGCGCGTGGGCGTCGACGTACCGCCGCGGACCAAGGTCAAGGACCTCGGGATCGCCCGCCTGCAGATGGTGGAGATAGCCAAGGCGCTCAGCCTGGACGCCCGGGTCCTGATCATGGACGAGCCGACCGCCGTCCTCACGTCGGACGAGGTGGAGCGGCTGTTCGCCATCGTGCGCAGCTTGCGCGCGGAGGGCGTCGGCGTCGTCTTCATCACCCACCACCTGGAGGAGATCGCCGCCCTCGGCGACCGGGTCACGGTGCTGCGGGACGGCCGGAGCGTGGGCCGGGTGCCCGCGTCCGCGACCGAGGAGGAGTTGGTGCGGCTGATGGTGGGCCGGGACATCGCGCAGCAGTACCCGCGCAGGTACGACGGCGCCGGCGAGGTCCTGCTCCGCGTGGCCGGGCTGACGCGCCGGGGCGCCTTCCGGGACGTCGGTTTCGAGGTGCGGGCCGGTGAGGTCGTCGGGCTCGCCGGGCTGGTCGGCGCGGGACGCACCGAGGTGGCCCGGGCGGTCTTCGGCGCCGATCCGTACGACGGCGGGACGGTGGAGGTCGCCGGGGCGCGGGTGCCGCGGCACGACGTGGTCGCGTCGATGGCCGCCGGCATCGGGCTGGTGCCGGAGGACCGCAAGGGGCAGGGGCTGGTCCTGGACGCGTCCGTGGCGGACAACCTCGCCCTGGTCACGCTGCGGTCCGCGACCCGCGCGGGGCTGGTGGACCGGGCGGCGCTGCGTGCGGCGGCGGACCGGATCGCCGGTCGGCTCGGCGTGCGGATGGCCGGGCTCGACCAGTCCGTGCGGACCCTGTCCGGGGGCAATCAGCAGAAGGTCGTGATCGGCAAGTGGCTGCTGGGCGAGGTGCGGGTGTTGATCCTCGACGAGCCGACGCGCGGCATCGACGTCGGCGCGAAGGTCGAGATCTACCGGCTCGTCAACGATCTGACGGACGCCGGCCACGCGGTGCTGATGATCTCCAGCGACCTGCCGGAGGTGTTGGGCATGAGCGATCGGGTCCTGGTCATGTCCGAGGGCCGGATCGCCGGTGAACTCGCCTCCCACGAGGCGACCCAGGACGCGGTCATGGCGCTCGCGGTCGGCGGGTCTCCCCCGCCCGGCCCGGCGGCCCCGACCACTTTGACCGTGCAGCACGAAGGCGAGGACTCCCGTGACCACTGACACCGCCCCGAGCACGACCGGCGCCAACAGCGGCCGGGCCCTCGGTCGCCTCCTACTCGACAACGGAGCGCTCACCGCACTGGTGGTGCTGGTGGTGGCGCTGTCACTGCTCTCCGGTGACTTCCTGACCACCCAGAACCTGCTGAACGTCGGCGTGCAGGCGGCGGTGACGGCGATCCTCGCCTTCGGCGTCACCTTCGTCATCGTCTCTGCCGGCATCGACCTGTCCGTGGGGTCGGTGGCGGCCCTGTCGGCGACGGTGCTGGCGTGGCTGGCGACGTCGGAGGGGGTGCCGGTGTGGATCGCGGTGCTGCTGGCCGTCGCCACCGGCATCGCCTGCGGCCTGGTCAACGGCGCCCTCGTGGCGTACGGCAAGCTGCCGCCGTTCATCGCGACGCTGGCGATGCTGTCGATCGGCCGCGGCCTGTCGCTGGTGATCTCCCAGGGCAGCCCGATCGCCTTCCCCGAATCGGTGTCGCGGATCGGCGACACCATCGGCGGCTGGCTGCCGGTGCCCGTCCTGGTGATGATCGCCATGGGGCTGCTCACCGCGCTCGTCCTCAACCGCTCCTACCTCGGCCGCTCGTTGTACGCGATCGGCGGCAACGAGGAGGCCGCCCGTCTTTCGGGGCTGCGGGTCACCCGTCACAAGGTCGTCGTGTACGCCCTGTCCGGGCTGTTCGCGGCCGTCGCCGGCGTGGTCCTCGCCTCCCGGCTGTCCTCCGCGCAGCCGCAGGCGGCCCAGGGGTACGAGTTGGACGCGATCGCCGCGGTCGTCATCGGCGGCGCGTCGCTGGCCGGCGGCGTCGGCCGGGCGTCCGGCACGCTGATCGGGGCGCTGATCCTCGCCGTCCTGCGCAACGGGCTCAACCTGCTGTCCGTCTCGGCGTTCTGGCAGCAGGTCGTCATCGGTGTGGTCATCGCGCTCGCGGTGCTGCTGGACACGGTGCGCCGCAAGGCGGGTGCGACGTCCGCGGGTGCCCCCGGCGGCGGGGGCCCGGGGCGGGGGCTGCGCAGCAAGCCGGTGACGTACGCCGTCGCCGCGGTGTGCACCGCGGCCATCGTGGGCGGCGTTTCGCTGTGGGACCGCGGCTCCGGCAGCTCCACCACCCGCATCGGCATGTCGCTGTCGACCCTGAACAACCCGTTCTTCGTGCAGATGCGGCAGGGCGCGGAGGCGGAGGCGAAGGCCCGCGGGGTGGAGCTGACCGTCACCGACGCCCAGAACGACGCTTCGCAACAGGCCAACCACCTCCAGAACTTCACCAGTTCCGGGGTGGCCGCGGTGGTCGTCAACCCGGTCGACTCCGACGCGGTCGCGCCCGCCGTGCGCGGCGCCAACGAGGCGGACATCCCGGTCGTCGCCGCGGATCGGGGCGTCAACAAGGCGGAGGCGGTGACGCTGGTGGCGTCCGACAACGTGGCCGGCGGACGGCAGGCGGCCGACGCGCTCGCCGAGAAGTTGGGCGGCCGGGGCGAGGTCGTGGTGCTCCGGGGGACGCCGGGCACCTCCGCCAGCCGTGAGCGGGGCCAGGGCTTCAGCGACGGCATCGAGCGGCACCCGGGCATCCGGGTGGTCGCCTCGCAGCCCGCCGACTTCGACCGCACCAAGGGGCTGGACGTGATGGCCAACCTCCTCCAGGCGAACCCGGGCGTCGACGGGGTCTTCGCGGAGAACGACGAGATGGCGCTGGGCGCGGTCAAGGCGCTGGGCTCGCGAGCCGGGTCGCAGGTGGCCGTCGTCGGCTTCGACGGCACCCCGGACGGACTGAAGGCTGTGGAACGGGGCACGTTGTACGCGTCCGTCGCCCAACAGCCGAAGGAGTTGGGCAAGATCGCGGTACGGAACGCGATCAAGGCCGCCGGGGACGGAGACGTGCCCGGCGAGGTCAAGGTCCCGGTGAAGGTCGTCACGGCGCGCAACGTCGCCGACTTCGACTGATCCGGACCACGGGAGGGAGAACGATGCACGTCCATGAACTGCTGGTCGTGGGGTCGGCCAACGCCGACCTGGTGATCGGTGTGGAGCGGCGGCCGAGCGCCGGGGAGACCGTGCTCGGCTCCCCGCTCGCCGTCCATCCGGGCGGCAAGGGCGCCAACCAGGCGGTGGCCGCCGCCCGCCTCGGTGCCCGTACGGCCCTGCTCGCGCGGGTCGGGGACGACGAGCACGGGCGGCTGCTGCTCGCCTCCCAGCGGGCGGCGGGCGTGGACGTCGACGGGGTGCTCGTCGGCGGGGCGCCGACCGGGGTCGCGCTGATCACCGTGGACCCCTCGGGTGACAACAGCATCGTGGTCTCCCCGGGTGCGAACGCGCTGCTCTCCCCCGCCGACGTCCGTGCCGCGGCGCCCCTGGTGCGCGGTGCGCGGGTGGTGTCGACGCAGTTGGAGATCCCGCTGGACGCCGTCGTCGAGACGGTGCGCACGCTCGGCGCCGAGGGCCGTTTCGTCCTGAACCCCTCGCCGCCCGCGGCCCTGCCCGCCGAGGTCCTGGCGGCCTGCGACCCGCTCGTCCTCAACGAGCACGAGGCACGGGTGCTGTTGGGCCCGAGCGTCAGCGGCGAACCGCGGGACTGGGTCCTCGGGCTGCTGTCGCTCGGGCCGCGGTCGGTGGTGGTCACCCTCGGGTCGGCCGGCGCGATCGTCGCCGACGGCCGTGCCGAGGTCTGCGTACGGGTCGACAGTCCGCGCGTGACGGCCGTCGACACGACCGGCGCGGGCGACGCCTTCACCGCCGCGCTGGCGTGGCGGCTCGGCCTCGGCGAGGACCTGGCCGCGGCGGCCGGCTACGCGGTGCGGGTGGGATCGGCGGCGGTGACGCGCCCCGGCGCGCAGGACTCGTACCCGACCCCGGACCAGCTGCCGGCGGCCTGACGCCGTCCCAGCCGGAGGACGGCACGGGCTTCAGCGCTGGCGCGCCCGGTCGGCGAGGACTTCTTCGATGACGCGGCGGTGGCCCTCGGCCTCGGCCGCGTCATCGGCGTCTTCGGCGTCGACGACCTTCGCGAGGCAGATCAGGGCCTTCCACAGGGCCCAGCCGCGGGCCCGGGCCCACATGGCGTCGTCCTGGGCCACGGTGTCCCGGAACGCCTCGCGGCTGGCGCCGGAGAACAGCGTCCAGGCGATCACCAGATCACAGGCCGGGTCCCCGACGCCACAGGTGCCGAAGTCGATGACGGCGGCCAGCCGGCCGTCCTTGGTCAGCAGGTTGTTCACGGCGAAGTCGCCGTGGAACCACACGGGCTGCCCCTGCCGCGACGCGTCCAGCGCCTCCTGCCAGACGCCGGCGGCCCGCTCCGTGTCGACGCGCCCGGTGAGCGCGGCGAGCGCGGCGCGGGTCTCGTCGTCGTAGAAGGCCGGGGGCGCGCCGCGGTGGAAGCTGTGCCGCCCCGCCGCGGGGCCGCCGGTCGCGTCGACGGCCTGGAGCGCGAGCAGGAACTCGCCGACGGCCACCGCGAAGTCGGGCAGGTGGTCGATGCGGCCGGGGCGGGCGACGTCGCCGTCCAGCCAGCCGCGGACCGACCAGTCGTACGGATAGCCCTCGCCCGGCGCCCCCTGGGCCACGATCGGCGGGATCGGCACGGGCAACGCCGGCGCGAGCACCGGCAGCCACGTCGTCTCCTTGGGGATCGCCAGGGCGTACTGCTCGGCCGTCGGGAGCCGTACGGTCAGCTCGTCGCCGAGTCGATACGTCCGGTTGTCCCAGCCGTCGAGCTGCACCGGCGTCACGGGCAGCGCGCTCCACTGCGGGAACTGGGCGGCGATCAACCGGCGCACGAGCGCTGCGTCGATGCCGGCGCGGCCGTCGCCGGGGAACGGGTCGGACGTACGGGAGTCAGTGACCATCCGGGTATGGTGACCGCGCCGTGCGGCCGACGACAATCGGATTTCCGCCCGGCCCCTACCCGCCCGGCCGCCCGTCGTCCGACTGGCGCGCTTTGGTCAGCGCGTGAAGAGTTCGAAGGTGACGGCGGGCCGCCCGCCGAAGCGCCGCCCGGCCTCCTCGGCGTTGCCGACGAGGAAGGCGCGGCAGTACGCCTCCGGGTCCTCGTCCGTCAGCACCTCGATGTAGGTGCGGTGCGCCAGCAACGACTCGACGGAACGCTCAAGGCCGGCCGTGGCGTCGACGGCGTGCGTGGGCGAGGTGGATCCGGCGACGGCGACCCAGCGCACCCCGTCCCACGGTTCGAGGCCCAGCTCCTCGACCAGCTCGGGGAAGATCCAGCGGTTGCCCGCGTCCGCCGCCGCGTCCAGGGTCGCCCGGCCGACCGCCCGGTGGTCGGGGGTGTTCCAGTGCGTGCCGCCCCAGGTGTCGCGGTGGTTGAGGGTGATCAGGAGCTCGGGCCGGTGGCGGCGGATCGCCGCCGCGATGTCCCGGCGCAGCGCGGTGCCGTACTCGACGACGCCGTCCCGGTGGTCCAGGAACTCGACCGTCGAGACACCGACGACGGCCGCGCTGGCACGCTGCTCGCCCTCCCGCAGCGGGGCGCACTCGGCGGGCGCGAGGGTGTCGATGCCCGCCTCGCCCCGGGTGGCGAGGAGGTAGGCGACCTCCCGCCCGCCGTCGGTCCAGCCGGCGATGGCGGCGGCGCAGCCGTACTCCAGGTCGTCGGGGTGCGCGACGACCGCGAGGGCGCGCCGCCAGTCCTCGGGCATCGGTTCGAGCTGGGCACTGGGGTCCGTGGCTTCGATCATGCCCGCAGGATACGACCCCCTGGCGCGCCGCCGGCGGGTTCTACGCCTCTCCCCTGACGAGGCCGATGAGCCGGTCCAGGACGCGCGGTCCGTCGGCCCGCTGGCCGTCGTGCTCGTACTCGTCGGTGACCCAGGTCCGCAGCCCGCGGATGGCGCGGGCGGTGCGCAGCGAGTGCTGGGTGTCGACGTACATGTCGTCGTGATAGATCGCCGCGGCCACCGGCACCTCGTTGGCGGCCAGCCGCTCCGCGTCGTACAGCGGCGTCCAGTCCGTGCGGGCGGCCAGCAGTTCGGCGGCCTCCGTCAGGGGGCGCAGGGACGGGTCGACGTCGAAGTGCCAGGGGTGGATGGTCTCGCCGGTGAACGGGACGGGTCCGTCGCCCTCCAGCGCCGCGAGGGCGTCGAACTGCGGGAACTCGGCGCGCACGCGCTCGGCCGACCAGGCGGTGGGACGCCCGTCCTGTCCGTAGATGGCCTCGTGCAGGAGGGCGTAGATGGGGTGGCCGGCGAAGGACAGCGCGGCGAGTACGGACTCCTGGAAGGCATCGGCCAGTTCGTGGCGGTCGCCGGCCCGGACGAAGGCGTTCTCCAGCAGGTGGTGCAGGCGGTGGGTACCGGTGCCGACGCCCAGCATGATGCCGAGGGACTGGAACGCCTCGGGGGTGAGCACGTAGCCGCCGGGCAGTACGGTGCGGTGCTCGGCGAGGTGCGCGGTGATGCGGCGGGCGCGCTCCACGTCCATGGGGTAGCGCTCGTAGTGGGCCGCCACCTTGCGCTCGATGCGCGGGTACGCGGCCCGGTAGACGTCGTCGGCGTGGTGGTCGAGCGAGGGCAGGCCACCCGTGATGAAGACCTCCCGCAGCCCCTCGGGGGCGGCGGACAGGTAGTGGGTGGCGCAGAAGCCGCCGAAGCTCTGGCCCAGGACGCTCCAGGGGGCGCCGCCGGTGAGCCGCTCGCGCACCAGTTCGCAGTCGCGGACGATGGAGTCGGCGCGGAAGCGGGCCAGGTGGTCGGCCTGGGCGGCGGGGGTGGGCAGATGTGCGAGGGTCTGTCGGTTCTGCGGGGTGGAGGCGCCGGTGCCGCGGTGGTCGAGCAGCAGGACGCGGTGGTCCTTGAGGGCCCGGTCCAGCCACGCCTCGCGGCCGATGCTGCGCGGGGCGCCGAAGCCGGGGCCGCCCTCCAAGTAGACCAGCCAGGGCAGGTCGTCACCAGCGTGTGCGGGTGCGACGACCTCGCGTCCGAACAGCTCCAGCGTCTCCCCGTCCGGGTCCGCGTGGTCCAGCGGAACGGTGAAGCGGTGGTCGGTGAGCCGGACTCCTGGCTGCCGGTAGGGGGTCAAGGGTGCTCCTGCCTCGCGGTTGTTCGTGCCGTTTCCATGGGCAGTCCATGGGCACGCCCGCCCATGGGATCACACGAGGTGTCCCAGGGCGGGCGCGGGTGGTGCGTGCTGTCGCCGGTCAGGAGGTCAAGAGGTCGGGAGAGATCGGGAGAGGTCGGAGGTCAGGAGGTCGGGAAGTTGTCCGGGGTCCTCATCCGGTCGCGGATCCAGACGCCGGCCTCCTTCAGCTGGGAGGTCCCGGTCCACGGTCCGTTGCTGTTGCAGGTGCCGGTCTTGAACACGGCCCCGGTGCGGTGGTCGTCGGAGAAGTTCCAGTTGACCCAGCTGATCTTCTTGCTCGCCATCAGGTCGAGGTAGCGCTGGGAGAAGGCGAAGTTGTTGGAGCCTTCGCCCGCGTAGTTCTGGGTGCCGAACTCGGTGACGAACATCGGGATCCGGTCGGCGGCGCGGGAGAGGGTGTTGAGGTACTCCTCCCGGTGCGAGTCGGCGTAGAAGTGGAAGGTGTACATGATGTTGCTCGCGTTCACCGGGTTGTTCACGACCTCGGACTCGTTCGAGCTCTCCGAGACGCCGAGGGACGACCAGGCGCGGGTGCCGACGAGGACCGGGGCGTCCGCGTCCTGTTGGCGGATCACCGGGATCAGCTGCTCGGCGTAGCTCTTGATCCGCGACCAGGAGACGCCGCTGGGCTCGTTCGCGATCTCGTAGATCACGTTCTTCTTGTTGTTGTGGCGCTGGGCGATCTCGGTGAAGAAGGTCTTGGCGCGGGCGAGGTTGACGTTGGGGTCGCCGGGGTTGAGCATGTGCCAGTCGACGATCGCGTACATGCCGCGCGCACTGGCCTGCTCGATGATCGAGTGGACCAGGTCGGTGAACTTGCGCGGGTTGGTCTCGTAGCCGCCCTCCTGGATGTACATGGAGATCCGCAGGACGTCGGCCTTCCAGTCGTTGGCCAGGGCGTCGAGGGAGCCGTTGGTCACGCACTGGGGGTACCACTGGAGGCCGTGCGTGGACATGCCGCGCAGCTGGATCGGCTTGCCCGCCTGGTTGCAGAGCTTGGTGCCGCAGACCTTGAGCTGGCCGTTGATCTCCACGGGGGTGTCGCCGCCGGGGGCCGGTCCCTCGCCGGTGTCGACGGCGAGGCTGTCGACGTTGGGGCCGCCGTTGGCCGTGGTGGCGGTGGCGCGCACCGTGTTGGCGCCGGCCTTGAGGTCCGTGGTCACGGTGGCGGTCGTCCAGCTGCGCCACGTGGCGGTGGCGGGGAACGACTGGCCGGACGCGGCGGCGGCGCCGTTGACGGCGATGCTCATCGGCCGGTTGGTGCTGGTGCCGTTGGCGTACCGGAAGGTGAGCTTGGCGCTGCCGGCCTTGGCGGCGTTCACCGTCCACTCGACGTAACTGCCGCTGACGTTGTTGTAGTTGACGAATCCGCTGCCGGTGAAGCCCGGGTGGTTGGATTCCACCGCACCCTGCGAGACGGTCGCACTCTCGGCTTCGTGGACCACCGGGGCGACCGCCGGTCCCTGTCGTGTCGCAGCCGCCGCGGCGGGCGCGGGCTCGGCGGCGGGCGCCGCGGAGCTGGTCGGGGCGGCGGTGAGGCCGAGGAGGAGGGCGGCGGTGACGACTCCGGCGCCCCCCAGGGATCGCACCCAATGACGTGGGGGTTTCATGGCGTCTCCATGTGTGACGGTTCGTGGGGATACCGAGACTGAAAGGAAACTTTCCTAACCCGGATGGAAGCAGTCGCCGCGCCGAGTCGCAAGGGTCATGACAAGAAATGATCGGCGGTCCGCACGCATGAGCGCTCCGGCGGGCACCGTCCGACCCGCTAGGAGCGGCCACGGACGGTCCCGGCCCGTGTGCGTCCGTCCACGCCCGCTCCTAGCGTGGGGGCATGATCCGGTTCGAGCAGGTCAGCAAGGTCTATCCGGACGGCACGACGGCGGTCGACGAGCTCTCCTTCGAAGTCGCCGAGGGTGAACTCGTCACCCTGGTGGGCCCCTCCGGCTGCGGCAAGACGACCACGATGATGATGGTCAACCGGCTGATCGAACCGACCTCGGGCCGCATCGAGGTCGCCGGCGAGGACGTCTCCGCCGTGGACCCGGTCGCCCTGCGCCGCCGCATCGGCTACGTCATCCAACAGGCCGGGCTCTTCCCGCACCGCACCGTCCTCGACAACACCGCCACCGTCCCCGCGCTCCTCGGCTGGAAGAGGGCGAAGGCGCGCGCGAGGGCTGCCGAACTCCTCGACCTGGTGGGCCTGGACCCCAAGACGTACGGCCCCCGCTACCCGGCCCAGCTCTCCGGCGGCCAGCGCCAGCGGGTCGGCGTGGCCCGCGCCCTGGCCGCCGACCCGCCCGTGCTCCTGATGGACGAGCCCTTCGGCGCGGTCGACCCGGTGGTCCGCGAGCACCTGCAGAACGAGTTCCTGAGCCTCCAGGCCACCGTCCACAAGACGGTGCTGCTGGTCACCCACGACATCGAGGAGGCCGTGCGGATGGGCGACCGGATCGCCGTGTACGGACAGGGCCGCATCGAGCAGTACGACACCCCGGCGACCGTGCTCGGGGCGCCCGCGACGGAGTACGTGGCGCGGTTCGTCGGCGCCGACCGGGGCCTGAAGCGGCTGTCGGTGACCACGATCGAGGAGGACGACCTCGAACAGCCGCCGATCGCCCGCCTCGACGAGTCCGCCCGCTCGGCCGCGACCCGGATGCGCGCCCAGGGCGCCCGCTGGGCCGTCGTTCTGGGCGCGGACGGCGATCTGCACGGCTGGGTCTCCGCGGAGGCCCTCGCCATCGCGGGCGAACAGGGCGCCGTCGGCGACCTGGCCCGCCGCATGGAGGCGTGGGTTCCCCTCGGCGCCTCCCTCAAGCGTGCGTTCAGCGAGATGCTCCAGCACGACGCGGGCTGGGTGGCGGTGGTCGACGGCGACCGCTTCGTGGGCGTGCTGACACCCGCGAAGCTCCACGAGGCCCTGCGCAGATCGGTGGACGCGGACGCCCAGGGAGTGGCGCGGAGTACGGTCGACTTCACCTCGGTGTCCGACGCCTGACGTCCGGCACGATAATCGTCCGGTGATCGAAGAGACTTCCGAGCAGGTCGCCCTGCGCGTGGTCGCCGACGAGGAGTGGCCGCTGTGGCGGGACCTGCGTCGGACGGCCGTCGCCGACGCACCCCACGCCTTCTGCTCCCGCGTCGACGACTGGGACCGCGGCGAGGAGGCCCGCTGGCGCGCGATGTCGACGGGCCCGGACTCGTACAACCTGGTCGCGGACGTGAACGCACGCCCCGTCGGCATGGCCCGTGGCGTGCGCCTGCGGACCGGGACGGAGTCGGCGTACGAACTCCGCTCGGTCTGGGTGGCGCCCGAGGCCCGGGGCCGGGGGGTGGCCGACCGCCTCGTGGCGGCCGTGGAGGAATGGGCCCTACGTCAGGGCGCCCGCTCGCTGCGGCTGTTGGTCGCCCCCGGCAACCCGTCGGCCGACGCCCTGTATCGACGCCACGGCTACCTGCCGACCGGGGAGCTCGGCGGTCCCGCCCCGGACGGCGTCGGCCGGCAGTACGCGATGGCGAAGGACTTGAGGGCCGACCGCCCCGCGCCCGAGGCCCGGCCGTCTTGACACGACGACCCGTCACACCCCGGGTACCGCCGTCGAACCGGGGTGCGGGGCCGTCACCGTCTCCGGATTCGGCTAACGTGCTGGGTGTGCAGATCAGGGGAGGGGACGCCACCGTGTCGGGAACCGCGCTGCTCATCGCAGCCGCGCCGGTCGGCAAGGGGCGTCTGGTCGATGCCAGTTCCGTGTTGCCCGCGCTCGCCGCGGTGCCGCCGAGTGCGCTGACGGGCACCGCAGCGGCGACCGTCGTCGAGTTGGCCGATCCGTTGGACCCGCAGACGGTCCTGACGCGGATCCGGGCGGCAGCGGCGTCCGAGGGACCTCTGTTCCTGTACGTCGCCGGGCAGCTCCAACTCGACCGCAAGCAGCAGTTGCCGCACCTGGCGCTCGCCCGCACCACGGCGACGACCCTGCGCTACACCGCCCTGCCGTGGCACTGGCTCGCCTCCGAGCTGACCATCCGCCGCCCGGGGACGACGACGGTGGTGGTGGACCTGGTCACCGCGCCCGAGGTGTGGCAGCGCATCACGTCCGAGGGCCCCAAGCTGCTGGCGCTCGGCTCCGCGATCCGGTTGTACGGGCGCGTCGCACCGCCGCCGCAGCGGCGCGAGCCCTCGGTCCCGGCGTACCTCGCCGCCTGCGCCTCGATCTGGCGCAGCGGGGCGCGGCCCGACCCCGCGGCGCTGCACGAGCAGGCGGCGCTCCAAGCGGGCACCGGGGGCGCGCTGTTGCTGGCACCGCCGCCGGCCACCGCGGTGCCGCCGGTCGGCTACGCACCGGCGGGCGCCCCCGGCCCCAAGGCCCCGGAGCCCGCCCCCACCCCCGAGGACCCGCATCCCGCGATACTGGCCGCCGCGCAGGCGGGGCGGCACGAGGAGGCCGCCGTCGTCGCCTCGGCCTGGGAGCAGCACGAGGTGCGGACGTACGGCCCCGGCTCGCCGCAGGCCGTGCACTGGCTGGAGGTACGGGCGGACCTGGCCCGGCTCGCCGGCGATCCCGCCCTCAGCTGCGAGCTGTGGATGGGCGCGGCGGACGCCCGGCTGGCCCGGCACCAGACTGTCGACGACCCCGACGTGGAAGGGGCGGTGGACCGCGCGCACCACCAGTGGGAGCAGATCCGGGACCGGGAGGGGGCCAGACGGCTCGCACCGCGCCTGGTCGCGCTGCGCCGCCGGGTGCCGGGCCGTCAGCGCGGGGCCCTGCGGGTCCTCCAGCGGCGTCTGGAGCAGTTGCACACCGCTCCCCCGCAGGTGTCGGGCGAGCTGGGGCACGCCTGAGGCGTCGTCCCTCCCCGGCTCACAGCAGGCCCTTCGACGTCAGATAGGTGCGGGCGACGTCCTCCGGCAGCCGTCGCCAGCTGTCGACCTCTTCGTTCATCGCCGCCAGGTCCTCGGTCGTCAGCACGGTGTTCAGGCGCCCGAGCGCCGTGGTGACCCCGCTGGAGCCCGCGCGCGCCCGGTTGACCACGGGCACGATGTAGTCGGCGTTCTGCAGGTGCTTGTCGTCGGCGAGCAGCACCAGGTCGAACTGGTCCAGCGTCGCGTCGGTCGTGGTGGTGAGCACCATCTGGTCCCGGCCGCTCTGCACGGCCTGCTTGGCCTGGGTCGTCCCCACTCCTTTGGGGTCGACTCCGGTGATGTCGATGCCGTACGTCTTCTTCAGACCGGGCTCGCAGTACGGCCGCTGAACGCATTCGTCACCGGCCGCGAGCCGCACCGGGAGACCGGAGCGGCCGAGGTCGCTGAGGGTCTTGAGGTCGTGTTCGGCTGCGTACGAACGGGCGACGGCGAAGGCGTTCTGGTCGACGGCCCGGCCGGGGTCGAGGACGGTGAGGCCGCGGGGGGCGGCCAGCCGCCGCAGCGCGGTCATGGTGGCGGTGAGGTCGGGCGAGCCGACCGGAGGCGCGTCGGCCCCGTTCACCTTGGCGTTCAACCAGTCCGCGAAGGTCGCGGCGTACTCGGGGACGACGTCGATTCGGCCGCTCTCCAGGGCGGGCTCGTAGATCTCCCGGTTGGTGACGGACAGGATCCGGGTGCCGTACCCGGCCCGGTCCAGGAGCAGTGCGTACATCTGGGCGAGCAGATCGCTCTCGGTGAAGCCCGCTGAGCCGATCGTCAGGTGCTTGCTGTCCCCCGGCGGTGCGCTGATCTCGCTGCGGTTCTCCAGCGAGGGCCCGGTCGAGCAGCCGGCGATCACCGTCAGAGCGAGCAGGACGAGCTGGAGCACGGGACGGCGGCGGGTCGTGGGCGGGGGTCGGCGGCGGCCCATCAGGAGCCGCCCGTGCGGACGCCCCGGCTCGGCGCCAGCCGTTGCGCCAGGACGAACAGCCCCTCGATGGCCAGTGCGAGGGCCGCGACGAGGACGGCGCCCGCGACCACCTGCGGCGTGGAGGCGAGGTTGAACCCGGCGGTGATGATGCGGCCGAGCCCGCCGCCGCCGGCCAGCGCCGCGATCGTCGCGGTCGCCACCAGTTGCACCGCGGCGATCCGTACCCCGGTGAGGATCAGCGGCGTCGCCAGCGGGACCTCGACGCCCCGCAGGACCTGCATCCCGGTCATGCCCATGCCTCGCGCGGCGCGTACGACGTCCTGGTCCACGCCGCGCATCCCGGTGTACGCGTTGGTCAGCAGCGGCGGCACGGCGAACAGCACCAGCGCGATGACGGTGGGCCAGGAGCCGAAGTCGCCGAGCGGGCTGAGCAGGAGCAGCACCAGTACCGCGAAGGTGGGCACCGCTCGGCCGGCGTTGGAGATGTTGACGGCGAGCGCCCCTCCCTTGCCGAGGTGGCCGAGGACCAGTGCGGTCGGGAGGGCGATCAGACAGCTCAGCCCGAGGCAGACGGCAGTGAGGTACAGGTGCTCGACGAGCCGTTCGGCGATGCCGCCGTCTCCGCTCCAGTTCGCTCCGTCGGTCAGCCAGTCCCAGGCCGCTGCGAGGGTGTTCACGCCGGCGCCCCCTTCTGCGGCCTCGCCCACGGCGTGGCGCAGCGCTGCACCAGCAGCAGGGCGAGGTCGGCGGCGACGGCGATCACCACGCACAGCACGGACGCGGTGAGCACCTGGGCCTTGAAGTAGGTGTTCATGCCCGAGTAGATGAGGTTGCCGAGACCCCCGTGGCCGACGATCGCGCCGATCGTGGCCAGGGAGACCGCAGAGACGGTCGCGATCCTCAACCCCGCCATGGACGCCGGCAGCGCGAGCGGCAGTTCGACGGCGAGCAGCAGGCGCACCGGGCCGTACCCCATGCCGCGGGCGGCCTGTCGGGTCTCCTCGGGGACGGCCCGGAGCCCGGCGAGGACGTTGCGCACCAGCAGGGTCAGGGAGTAGAGCACGAGCCCGGCGATGACCAGTGCGGCGGACAGTCCGTAGAGCGGCAGCAGCAGCGAGAACATGGCGAGGGAGGGAATGGTGTAGAGGACCGTGGTCACGCCCAGCACCGGCCCGGTCGCGAGCTTCCAGCGGCGGGCGGCGACGGCCAGCGGGACGGCGATGACGAGCGCGAGGCCGACGGAGACGAAGGTGAGTTGGAGGTGCTGGAGGGTGGCGTCCCACAGGATCTCCCGGCGGGAGGACAGATAGGCGCCGCAGATCCACTCGTTGCGTGCCAGGCAGTCGTCGGGAGGCGCCGTCATCACCCCATTCGAGCCCGCGGGGGTGCGGGGACGCGCGTTGTGTTCACCCGAACGGGCAGGTCTGGGCGCAGCGGGGTGGCGCCGGCCGGGGTGTCCGTGCGGGGACGGCCGGTCACCGGCCGACGGGGCGCCATCGGGCCCCGTACCGCCCCGGACCTGCGGCGGAACCGGACGTGCGGGTATCCGTCCGTAGGTGCTGACGGTAGGTTCTGCACCGGGGCCGGCCGTCGGGCGGGCCGGGAAACGGGAGTGGGCGGCATGACCCAGAGCGGGCGCGCCGGGCGCGCGGCACGCGGCGGTCCGGCCGGAGCCGTCGAGGACAGCCACGGCCGGGCGCCCGTGCGCGCCCGGCGGCCCAAGGACCGCCGGGCGATCATCGCGCGGGTCGCGGCCGAGTTGTTCGCCGAACGGGGGTACGCCGCCACCGGTGTCGGGGACATCGCCGAACGCGTCGGCGTCACCCCCGGGGCGATCTACCGGCACTTCAGTGGCAAGGAGGACCTCCTGCGGTCCGTGCTCCAGGACGCGCTGGCCCGCTTCGACCAGGCCGCCCGACCGGCCCTGCCGGGGCCGGGCGGAGTCGGGGGCGGTCCCGAGGAGCGGCTGCGCGAGGTGGTCCGGAGCACGGTGGACGTCACTCTGGCCCACCCGACGCTCGTCGTTGCGTACGTGCGCGACCGGGCTTCGCTGTCGCAGGAGGCGGCCGGGGAGCTGAGCGCCGGGGAGGCGGAGGTCGCCCGGCTGTGGGAGCGGGCCGTGCACGAGGCCCGACCGGCGGTCTCGCCCGCCGAGGCCAGGGTCCGCAAACGGGCCGTCAACGGGGTGCTGGCGCTGCTCGCCCGCAGGGCGCACCACCCGCCGAACCCGCGCGTCGCCGAGCGCGTCACCGACTCGCTGTGGGCCCTGCTGGTGGCGCCGGCCGGGCCGGGCCCGGCGGCCGGCGACCGGCCGCGGCGGCGGAAGTGGACCCCGCCGCGCTCGCGCCGCGAGGAGATCCGGGACGTCGCGGCGACGCTGTTCCGCCAGTACGGCTATCACGGCGTGGGCATCGACCAGATCGGGCGGGCGGCCGGGATTTCGGGACCGACGGTGTACGGCACGTACGACAGCAAGGCGGAGATCCTGGTGGACGCCTGCGACCACGCCGCGGCCAAGCTGGAGACCTCCGTGGAGCGGGCCCTTCAGGAGGCGGGGTCGGCCCGGGAGGCGCTGCGGTTGATCTCGCGCTCGTACGCGGACACGGTGTTCGCGGATGCCGACGTGATCGCCGTGGGCACCCGGGAGGGCGACGCGCTCCCCGCGTACGACGGCACCCGCATCCAGCGGCGGCTGCGGGACGTGCGGCAGGTGTGCTCGGCGGTGCTGCTGGAGGTGCGCCCCGACTTGGAGGAGACGGAGGCGCGGGTGCTGACGGCGGCGGCGAACGCGGCCGTCCAGGAAGTGGCGCTGATGCGGCACGGCCGCCCGACGCCGCTCGCGGCCAGCGCGCTGTCCCTACGGTTCCTGCTGCCGGACGACGCACCCTGAAGCCGGGCGGGCCGGCGAGGGGGACGGGGCACGGGGGGCGTACGAGTGCATTGAGGGGTCGATAGGGGTGGTTCGCCCGTCGGGGCCGCGAATATCGTTCGGAAGGCTCATGTCCGAAACAGACCCGGACCAAGTGGCGGCTTCGAGGAAGGATCGGCCCCTGTCGTGACCGGCAAGGATGAGGAAAACAAACTGTGGGTCAGGCGGTTCAACCCCCGCGACGACAGTGGGCTCAGACTCGTCTGTCTGCCCCACGCGGGCGGCTCCGCGTCCTTCTACCTCCCCGTGGCCCACGCCGCGCCGAGCCCCATCGACGTACTGGCGATCCAGTACCCGGGCCGTCAGGACCGCCGCAGGGAACCGAGCGTCGCCACCATCCCGGAGTTGGCCGACGAGGTCGCCCGGGTGCTTGAACCCTGGCTCGACCAGCCCCTGGCGCTGTTCGGGCACAGCATGGGCGCGACACTCGCCTTCGAGGTGGCCCGACGGCTGGAGGCCCGGCACGGCGTCGTGCTGGAGGCGCTGTTCGCCTCGGGCCGCCGCGCGCCGTCCCGGCACCGCGAGGAGAACGTGCACCGCCTGGGCGACGACGGCGTCATCGCCGAGTTGAAGCGCCTGAGCGGCACCGACTCCCAGGTGCTGGGCGACGAGGACCTGCTGAGGATGGTGCTGCCCGCGATCCGGGCGGACTACCGGGCGGTGGAGACGTACGTCTACGAACCGGGTGAGCGGCTGCGCTGCCCGGTGATCGGCCTGGTCGGCGACGACGACCCCAAGGTCACGGTGGACGAGGCGGACTCCTGGCGCGACCACACCGAGGGCGTGTTCGATCTGCACGTCTTCACCGGCGGTCACTTCTACCTGACCAACCACCAGGCCGCGATCATGAAGGTGATCTCGGACAACCTGCTGCCCGCGCGCACCGGCTGACGCCGCAGGACGCCCTTCGAAACGGCCTGTCCGGCGGGATGCCGGGCGGGTGGCGGACCCACCGAGGTCCACCACCCGCCCGCAGCGCCCGGCCGCACGGTCGGAGCACGGGCCCGGGTCAGATCGCGGGCACGTAGAGGCGGTCGTCGGCGGCGAGGATGTCGCGTTGTAGGTCCCGCAGCGATCGGCACGGTTCCACGCCCAGCTCTTCCCGGAGCATCTGACGCGCGTTCTGGTACGTCTTCAGCGCGTCGCCCTGTCGTTCCGAGCGGTACAGCGCCAGCATCAGCTGCCGGTAGAACGCCTCCCGCAACGGGTTCTCCGCGATCAGGCGGTACAGCTGTCCCACTACTTCGCGGTGTCGGCCCAGCGCGAGCTGTGACTCGACGAGGCGTTCGAGGCACTCCAGCCGCTCCTCCGTGAGCCAGGTGACGAAGCCGCTGATCGCCGGGCCCTTGTAGAGCTCGCCGGGGAAGGGGCCGCGCCACAGGCGCAGCGCCTTGTCGAACCGCCGGGCCGCCTGCTCGTGGCGACCCTCACGCGCCAGCTCCCGCCCTCCGTCCATCAGGGTCAGGAAGTCGTTGAGATCCAGTTCGTCCTCGCCCAGGCGTAGCAGATAGCCGGAGGGCTGCGTGACGACCGGGTTGTCCTTCCGGCCGGGCCGCTGGAGGAACTTGCGCAGCTGGGATATGTAGACGTGCAGACACGCGGTCACGCGACGGGGCAGTTCGTCTCCCCAGATCTCGTTCATCAAGGTGTCCGAGGCGACGACGCGGTCGGCCCTGAGCAAGAGGACCATCAACACGGTCTCGATCTTTCGTGCGCTAATCGTCGCTCCGGTGTCGTCGCGCACCACTCTCAACGGTCCAAGGATCTCGTATCTCACCAAGCAGTCCTCTCGATGAAGGCGTCTTTCGCCGGAGCGGAGATACGGAAACCATCGCGAACGTCGAAGACGGTCCAAATTTCGCCCCGAAAATGCGCCTTCCAGTACCCAAGCGGTCTTTGATTACGCCCAAAAAGCGAAACTGACGCCATGTGAACTGAACGGATATCAAACTGGAGGTGAATCGGGCGTGCCACCCGGCTGCCCCGGGATTCACTGCACGCTACAGCCGTACATATATTCACTCGAACCGTCAGCGGGTGTCTACCCTAGAGATTTCGCCAAACCGTCGCACGTCGAGAGCACGTGTCGACGCCGTTTAGATAAGCGCAGGGCGCTTTGGATCTCGACGGGGAAGGGCCCGACTCCGGTGTTGGTGACGGCCCGGCACATCAGGGCGCTCTGCGCCCAGTGGGTCAGCAGCAGGGCCCAGATCTCCTGGCGGACCAACTCGGGGCTGCGCGAGCGCAGCACCCGGGAGCCGTTCGGGCGGGCCGGCGTCCGGGCCGCCTCCTTCTCGTCCCGCCACCGCTGCCAGGTGCCGGCCACCTCCCTCGCGGTGGCGTCGGCCGGGTCGAGCAGGGACGTGCACAGGTGCACCTCCCGGGCCGTCGCCGCGGGCAGCACGTAGTCGACCACGCGGACCACGGACGCCTCCGCGGGGTCCAACTCCTCACCGGCCCGGGCGGCGGAGCGCAGTTGCGCCATCCGCGGCAGACCCAATCCGCGGTCGGCGATCAGCCCGAGCCAGGAGCCGTCGGCCAGGTCGCGCACGTGCTCCGGACAGAGGTCGACCGGGGTGCTCCACAACAGCTCGGCTCCGCTGGCGCGCGCCAGCCGCCAACCGTCGTAACTGTAGAAGCCCTGGTCAGCCAGGACCAGCATGGTGCGGGTGAGCTGCCGGTACAGCGATGGAGGGAGGGTTGGGCCGGGCATCGGCCGGCGCACGATGTCGGCTGCGACCGGGGCACGGCTGGCGCGCTCGCTGATGGCCACCACATGTGCCCGCGGGAGGGCGCCCCGCGGATCGCGCCCGCCGAACTCCTCGACGTTCGCCGGGGTGTCGGGGACGTCGAGACCGAAGGCGTCGACCGTCATCAGCCGCCATCGCCCGAGGAACGCATCGGGGGTGGAGGCCGTGGCGACCGGCTGGGCGAGACGGGCGAACACCTCCTGCACCGGCGCCGCACCGAGCCGCTGCCGCGCCTGGGTGATGGCCCCCCGGGTGGGCGCCCGCCAGCGACTCTCGCCGCCGTAGGACATCACCCCGGCGAGCTTCTCGGCGACCCTCTCGTAGTCGTCGTCGGCATACAGGCACAGCCCCATCAGCAAATACACGACGACATGCGCCGGTAGCTTCCGGACGCGCTGCTCCTGGGCTCCGAGGACACCGATCGCCTCGTCCAGCACTGCTCGTGGAACGAGGGTGGTCAGCGCTCCCAGTGACACCAGATCAGCCGGACGCATGGGAAAATTATCCGCTTGCCCAAATGGCATGATCGGAAGATTAGCAGCAGCTTGCTAACTAAACGCGTTAAGGCGACGTAAGTCTTGCCCGTGCGCCCCCGTAGGGGTTTTTTAGGGGTTGCGCTCGGCGAACCCTTCGACTCCTATTATCCGCGGTGCCGCGGAGAGTCGTTTGCCGAATCCTCAGTCCCGCTACAGGAAGGGAATCCGGATGCCCGGGCCGGCTTCCGCGCCCTCGGGAGATGAATCCAGCCGTCGCCGTCAACTGAACAGCCAGTCAGCAGCCTTGCTCGGGGACGCGGCAACAGCCGCCCTCGGCGCCCGGGATCGGGGGCCGACCCCCTGCGTCAGGGGAGCGTCCGGCAGGGGGTGCTCTTGGCGGGGTCGTCACGGAACTGGAGGTCGACCGGGAGCTGATCACGGCCCCGGATCCGCAGCTTCCGGTAGATCCGGGTCAGGTGCTGCTCGACCGTGCTCACGGTGATGTGCAGCTGGGAGGAGATGTCGCGGTTGGTGTGTCCGCCGGCGGCGAGGGCGGCCACCCGCTTCTCGGAGTTGCTGAGCCTGGTCCGCCAGCCGCCGTCCCACTGGTTGCCCATGACCCCCTCGGCGACGACCCGGGGCACCCGGTCGTCATCGCCGCCGCCGTCGCAGCAGTCGTCCCCCGGCTCCTCTTCACCCTGGAGACCTTCCTGGGACCGCAGGGAATCGCACAGGGGCCCGGCTCCGCACTCCTCGGCCAGCTCCTTCGCCCGGCTCAGGGCCGCCCAGGCCCGACCGCCCTCCCCCAGCCAGCGGTAGCTCTCCGCCAACTCCCCCAATGCATGCGCGAGTTGCAGCCGATCGCCCGAGCTCTGCAACAGGGCCACCGCCCGCACCAGCAGAGCGGGGCGCCTGCGGACGTCCACGGTCGCGCTGAACAGCCTCAGCGTGATGCCCTGCACGCGATCGTGCCCGGCCGGCAAGAGCGCCAGTTGCTCGCTGAGCAGTTGCTCGGCCTCCGTCGTCTCGCCGAGCCGCAGCAGCGCCTCGGCCGCATCGCCGCGCCAGGGGATCCACTGCGGTTGGTCGATGCCCCAGTCCCGCACCCTGCGACCCACGGCCAGGAAGTCGTTCAGCGCGCTGCTGAGCCGGTTGGTGACCAGGTGGTAGCAGCCCCGGGAGCGCAGGTACGTCAGTCCGTACTCGCTGGTCAACAGGTCGTCCGGCACCGGCTGTTCGAACCAGCGCGCCCCGGCCTCGTACTCCCCCATCTGGGTGAGGGCCAGCACCTGGGCCGCGATCAACCCGCCGGCGAGCGCCCCCAGCTTCTGCTTGGGCAGCCGGTCGATGCCGCGTCGGGCGTACCGCTCCGCTGCCGGCAGGTCCCCGGTCAACAGCGCCAACTCGGCCTTGATGCCCGCGAACGTCGCGTACCAGCCGTCCGCGCCGCGCCGCTCCGCTTCCCGGACGAAGACGTCGGCCCAGTGGCCCGCCGCCTCCGGCCTGCCGGCGTGCATCAGGCACCGGACCGCGTTGCCGACGGTCGCCAGGGTGGAGTCCGTGAGCACGGTACGCCTCAGGAGCACCTCGGCCGCCGTGCCGCCCTCCTCGCCGCGCTGGGCGCTGCGCCCCTCCCACTCCACGGCCGGATTGCGCGTGCCGGGGGCGACGCCCGGCCACGGCGGACAGTACTCGATCACCGCGGCGGCACGGCCGGCGGGCCCGTCGGCCGTGCCGCCACAACGCACGCGCACGGCCGCCGGGGCCGCGCAGCCGCCGGCGAAGCGACGACACCCCCCCAACACGTAGGCGGTGGGCAGGCTCA
>NZ_JBEYTZ010000046.1:0-59460 GCF_040643215.1 Streptomyces sp. NPDC047315
ATCATCCGGCCCCCACCGCGATCAACACCCATCAACAACCCCTCTTCCCCACCCCGCCGCTCTTCGTAACTGTTACCCCATCCCCCCGTGCGGGGCCCTCCGGCTTCGAGCCGGAGGCCGACGCACGTGCTTTTGGGACCGCAGCCCGAACGCGTCGTCGATCTGAACCTGGACAGGTGCTCCAGGGGAACGTAACTTAACGAATGTTCGACAAGCTAGCGTCGACGAGCTGGTTTGTCGTGAGATCGCAGATCCGTGTATCGCAGCCGGGAGCCCTCAATGGCCGACGCAGTACTCGCTGATTTCCGTGCCGACGGCACCACCGTCATCACGATCAACCGCCCCGACAGCCGCAACGCCGTCGACCGGGCCGTGGCCGAGGGCGTCGCCGCGGCGCTCGACGAGCTGGATCGACGCGACGACCAGGCCGTCGGCGTGATCAGCGGCGCGGGCGGGACGTTCTGCTCCGGGATGGACCTCAAGGCGTTCCTGCGGGGCGAACGCCCCGTCGTCGAGGGCCGGGGCCTGGCGGGGATCGCCGAGGCCCCGCCCCGCAAGCCGATGATCGCGGCCGTCGAGGGGTACGCCCTGGCCGGCGGCTGCGAGATCGTCCTCGCCTGCGACCTGGTCGTCGCCGCCCAAAACGCCCGCTTCGGCATCCCCGAGGTCAAGCGCGGCCTCGTCGCCGCCGGCGGCGGACTGCTGCGGCTGCCGCGCCGCATCCCGTACCAGATCGCCATGGAGATCGCCCTGACCGGGGACCTCCTGGACGCCGAACGCGCCCACGGCTACGGCCTGGTCAACCGGCTCGCCGAGCCCGGCGCGGCCCTCGACGCCGCGCTGGAGCTGGCCCGTACGATCGCCGCCAACGGGCCCCTCGCCGTACGCGTCACCAAGCAGGTGATCGCCGAGGCGGCCACCTGGGACGCCGACGAGGAATGGGCGCGGATGCGTGCGCTCACCGGCCCCGTCTTCGCCTCCGAGGACGCCCAGGAGGGCCCGCGGGCCTTCGCCGAGAAGCGCGCGCCGCGCTGGACCGGCCGATGAGCGCCGCCGCGCGGGCCGCGACGCCCGCGGCGCCGCGCACCGGCCCCCTGACCGGGATCAAGGTCGTCGAACTCGGCGGCCTCGGCCCGGGCCCGTTCTGCGGCATGCTCCTCGCCGACCTCGGCGCCGACGTCGTCCGCATCGACCGGCCGGCCGAGCGGGGGACCGCCGCCAAGTTCCCCGTACTGCACCGGGGCAGGCGGTCGATGACCGTCGACCTCAAGCACCCCGAGGGCGTGGCGCTCGTCCGTCGACTGGTCGCCGGCGCGGACGCCCTGGTCGAGGGGTTCCGCCCCGGCGCCGTGGAACGCATGGGGCTGGGCCCGGACGTGTGCCTCGCCGCCAACCCCGCGCTCGTGTACGGGCGCATGACCGGCTGGGGCCAGGACGGACCGCTCGCGCAGGAGCCCGGCCACGACATCAACTACATCGCGCTCGCCGGCGCGCTGCACGCCATCGGCCCCGCCGGGGGAGACCCGGTCGTCCCCGTCAACCTCGTCGGCGACTTCGGCGGCGGCGGCATGCTGCTCGCCCTCGGGCTCGTCAGCGCCGTCCTGCACGCCCGCGCCACCGGACGGGGCCAGGTCGTCGACGCCGCCATGACCGACGGCACCGCGCTGCTGCTCGCGATGACCTACGGATTCCTCGCCCAGGGCGCCTGGGAGGACCGGCCCGGCGTCAACCTGCTCGACGGCGGCGCCCCCTTCTACGGCGTGTACCGCTGCGCCGACGGCGGCCACGTCGCCCTCGGGGCGATCGAGCCGCAGTTCTACGTGTCCCTGCTGCGCGTGCTCGACCTCGCCGACGACCCGGACTTCGCCCGGCAGCGCGACCGCGACGCCTGGCCCGCGATGCGGGCGAAGCTCACCGCCCTCTTCGCCACCCGCCCCCGCGACGCCTGGGCGGCGGACTTCGAGGGGCAGGGCGCGTGCGTGACGCCCGTGCTCTCCCTCGGCGAGGCGGCACGGCACCCGCACAACGTCGCCCGCGGCACCTACCGCACGGGCGGGCACGGCGGCCCCGAGCCCGCGCCCGCGCCGCGGTTCACCGGCACGCCCACCGCGCCGCCCGACCCCGCGCCGCCCGTCGGGGCGCACACGGACGAGATCCTGCGCACCGCGGGACTCGACGAACCGGACATCACCGCACTGCGTCAGAAGGGGATCATCGGGTGAGGCACTACCTTCCGGCCGGGATGCCGCGCCGGCTCGACTACCCGGACCGCACCGTCGGGGACGTCCTCGCGGGAGCGGCCCGCCGCTTCGCCGACCGCGTCGCCCTGCACGACGGCGACTTCTCGCTGACCTTCGCCGAGGTCCACGACCACGCCCTGCGCATCGCCCAGGGACTGCGGGAGCGCGGCGTCCGCCCCGGTGAGACGGTCGCACTCCACCAGCCCAACTCGGCCTGGTTCACGGTCACCTACTACGGCGTCCTGCTCGCCGGCGCCGTGGTCACCCCCGTCAACCCCACCCTGCCGCCGGCCGCCCTCGGCGAACAGCTGGCCGAAGCCCGCGCCGTCGCCGCCTTCACGCACCCCACGACCCGGGCGGCGCTGGAGCGCGCCGACGTCCCCGGTCTGCGCCTGACCGTCGAGGTCCCGGACGCCCGCGCCACGGACCGGCCTGAGGCGCGCGGCACCGTACGCCTGGAAGACCTGCTCACCGCGGAACCCGCCCCCGCAACCGCGGTCTCGGGCGACGACCTCGCCCACCTCTCCTTCACCGGGGGCACCACCGGCCGCTCCAAGGCCGTCCGCGTGCTGCACCGCAACGTCGTCGCCAACACGCTCCAGATGGCCTGCTGGCGGGCCGGCGCCCTGCCGCGCGTGGACGACGCGGGCGGCCTGGTCCTGGAACCCGTCGCCGCGGCCCGGACCCCGCACACCTTCCCCGCCGAAGGCTCCACGAGCCTGGCGCTCGCGCCCATGTTCCACGCCATGGGCCTGGTCAGCCAGAACCTCAGCGTCCTGATGGGCACCACCGTCGTCGTCTTCGGACGCTTCGACGCCGCAGGGTACGTCCGCGCCGTGGAGCGCCACCAGGTCACCTCCGTCCCCGGATCGCCCTCCCTCTTCCACGCCCTGCTCGCCCTCCCCGGCATCGACGAGGCCGACCTCAGCTCCGTGCGCGTCGTCAACTCCGGCGCCGCCCCCATCGACTCCCACACCCTCGCCCGGCTGCACGACCTCTTCCCGCGCGCCTGCGTCATCGAGGGGTACGGACTGACCGAGGCGACCATGGCCCTGACCACCCACCCCATGGAACGCCACGGGACGATCCCCCGCGGCAGCGTCGGCGCGCCCGTGTTCGACACGGAGATCGAGATCCGCACCCTCGACGGCGCGTCCGCCCTGCCCGTCGGCGAGACGGGAGAGGTGTGGGCCCGCGGCCCGCAGATCGCCGACGGCTACCAGGGGCACCCCGAGTTGACCGCGGAGCAGTTCCGGGACGGCTGGCTGCGCACCGGCGACCTCGGACGCCTCGACGAGGACGGCTGGCTCTTCCTCGTCGGCCGGGCCAAGGACATGCTGATCTACAAGGGGTACAACGTGTACCCGACGCCGCTGGAGGACCTGCTGCACCGGCACCCCGCCGTCGCCCAGGCGTCCGTCGTCGGCGTGCCGCACCCGGAGGCCGGGGAGATCCCCGTCGCCTACGTCGTCCCGCGCGCCGGCCACCGCGCGGACGCGGAACTCGCCGCCCGTCTCATGGCGCACGTCGCCGACCACGTCGCGCCCTACCAACGGGTGCGTGAGGTCCACTTCCTCGAAGCCCTGCCGGTCTCCGCGGCCGGAAAGGTGCTCAAGACCGAACTGCGCGGGCGCCACCGCGGCGAGCCGGCCCACGACTGAGTCCGGCCCACGCCTGAGATAGGGAGCAACCCCCATGTACGTGCGTACCGTCGAACGGGAGCGGTTCATCGGACCGCCGACGCCGGTCAAGGAACTCCGCTTCCAGCGCTGCGACTGGTGCACCACCGTCGTGCTGCGCACCTCGCTGCTCTGCCCTGCCTGCTCCTCCACCGATCTGCAGTGGGTGTGCAGCGAGGGCCGCGGCAAGGTGTGCAGCGCGGTGGAGGTCCGGCGCAAGGGCCACCGGCCCCGGCTGGTGACCGTGGTCGACCTCGGCGACGGGATACGGATGCGGGCCACCGTCGAGGGCGCACCGCCCGGGCTGACACCGTACGGGGCGGCCGTGAGCGTGCGGGAGATCGCCCCCGACGGACTCCCCGTCTTCCGGCTCGACCCGCCCGCCCGGGGCGAGGGCCGGTGAGCGCCCGCGTGCGCCGGCTGCGTTCGCTGCTCTCGGTGCCCGGGGGCAGCGAGAGGTTCCTGACCAAGGCCCGGGACGTGCCGGCCGACGCGGTCGCCTTCGACCTGGAGGACTCGGTCGCCGTCGGCGACAAGGAGCGGGCGCGGCGCCTGGTCGCCGCCGCCCTCCCCGACTTCCCCGCCGAGGGGCGTGAGCTGTGGGTACGGCCCAACGCGCTGGACTCCGGCCTCCTGGAGGCGGACCTCGACGCGCTGGTGGGCCCCGCCCTGCACGGTCTGCACCTGCCGAAGGTCGACGACGGACGGACCCTCGCACAGGTCGACCACTACCTGACCTACCTGGAACGGGTCCGCTCGCTGACGGCCGGCTCGATACGGCTGATGGCCTGGATCGAGTCGCCCGCCGCGCTCGGCCGGCTGGAGGAGATCTGCCGGGCCACGCCCCGGCTGGACGCGGTGTCGCTCGGGTCGGAGGACTACACCGCGGCGCTCGGCGTGCCCCGCAGCGCGGACGGCGAGGAACTCGGCCACGCCCGCGCCCGGTTGGCGAACGCCGCGGCAGCGGCCGGGATCGGCGCCCTGGACGGCCCCGAGACCAACTTCCGCGCCGCGGACCGCTTCCGCGTCCAGGCGCGGCGGGCCCGCGCCGTCGGTCTCACCGGGAAGTTCTGCATCCACCCGGACCAGGTCGCCCTGGCGCACGAGGAGTTCGCCCCCACCGCGCACGAGGTCGCGCGGGCGACGCGGGTCGTCACGGCGTACGAGGCGCTGGGGGAGGGGGCCGGCGCGGTCGCGGTGGACGGCGAGATGGTCGACCGCCCCGGCTATCTGCGCGCGCTGCGCACGTTGGCGCACTGAAAGCGGCCCGGGGGCGTGGTGGATCCACGACGCCCCCGGGCCCGTTCTGCCCTCCGCGGTGCCCGACTCAGAGGAAGATGTCGGTGCGCAGCGGCTCGGTGGCCGCGGGGTCCGCGCGGTAGCCGGCGAAGTCGCTGACGCCCTCGCCGCGCAGCACGTCCTCGTCGATCAGGCACTGCCCCGTGGTGTGCCCGGCCGGTCGGACCAGGACCGCGTGGGCCGCGTCCGCCATGATCTGCGGCGTACGGCTGACGCGTAGCGACTCGTCCGCCCCGCGCATGTTCGCGGTGGCCGCCGTGGCGATGGTCGTACGCGGCCACAGGCAGTTCGCGGAGAGCCGGCCGCCGGCCCGGTGCTGCTCGGCGACGCCCAGCGTGAGCATGGTCATCCCGTACTTGCTCACCGTGTACGGGGCGTGGTCGCGCAGCCACCGCGCATCGGGGTTGAGCGGCGGCGACAGCGTCAGCACCTGGGCGTGGTCGGAGGCGCGCATGTGCGGCAGCACCAGCGAGGTCATCAGGAAGGTGCCGCGCACATTGACCTCCATCATCAGGTCGTGGCGCCTGACGGGCAGTTCGCCGGGGTTCTGCAGGGCGATGGCGGACGCGTTGTTCACGACGACGTCGATCCCGCCGAAGCGCTCCACCGTGGCCCGCACCGCCCGCTGGACGTCCTCGTCCCTGCGGACGTCACCGACGATCGCCAGCGCCTTCCCGCCCGCCTCCTCGATCGCTTCGGCCGCTGTGTGCACGGTGCCGGGCAGCCGGGGATGGGGCTGGTCGGTCTTGGCGAGCAGTGCGACGTTCGCGCCGTCGCGGGCGGCCCGCAGGGCGATGGCCAGGCCGATGCCGCGGCTGCCGCCCGACATCAGGAGGGTGCGCCCGGCGAGGGCGGTGCGCCCTGTGGAGGCGGTGCGTCCGGTCATGGAACTGGGTCCTTCCGGTGAGGTGGGTGGCCCGCGTGAAGCAGGTCACCTGGACAGGGCTTGCGGTACAACATAACTTAACGATCGTTCGATGAGTAAAGCTGCGACTCAGCCCACATCGGCGGTCGCCGACCCGTCACCCCACGCGAGAAGAGGTTGCCGTGCGCCGTACGGTCTTCAACGAGGAACACGAAGCGTTCCGTCAGACGCTCCGGGACTTCATCGAGAAGGAGGTAGTCCCCGTCCACCACGAGTGGGAGGAGGACGGCCACCCGCCGCGCGACTTCTACCGGCGCCTCGGTGAGCTGGGCATCCTCGGCATCGAGGTGCCGCAGGAGTACGGCGGCGCGGGCGAGGGCTTCACGTACCAGGCCGTCGTCATGGAGGAGACGGCCCGTGCCGGCGTCACCTTCGGCAGCTACTCCGTGCACGCCAACCTGATCCTGCCCTACCTGCTCGCGTACGCCACCGACGAGCAGAAGCGCCGCTGGCTGCCCGGCTTCGTCAGCGGCGACCTGATGACGGCGATCGCGATGACCGAGCCCGGCACCGGCTCCGACCTCGCCAACATCCAGACCCGCGCCACCCTCTCCGACGACGGCACCCACTACGTCCTCAACGGTGCGAAGACCTTCATCACCGGCGGCGCGCTCGCCGACCTCGTCCTGGTCGTCGCGCGCACCGCGCCCTACGACCCCGAGGACCGCCGCGCCGGGCTCTCCATCCTCTGCGTGGAATCCGCGTCCGACGGCTTCTCCGTCGGCCGCAAGCTGACGAAGATCGGCATGAAGACCTCCGACACCGCCGAGCTGTCCTTCGTCGACGTCGAGGTCCCGGTGGCGAACCTGCTGGGGCAGGAGGGGAAGGGCTTCTCGTACCTCTCCCACAACCTCGCCCAGGAGCGCCTGGCCATCGCCCTCGGCCAAGCCGCCGCCGCCGAGGCCGCGCTGCGGTTCGCCACCGCGTACGTCAAGGACCGCACGGTCTTCGGCCAGCCCGTCGCCGCCTTCCAGAACACCAAGTTCGTGCTCGCCGAGTGCGCCACGGAGGTCCAGGCCGTCCGGCTGTTCGCCGACCGGGTCCTGGAGCTGCACGCCGCGGGCGAGCTGACCGTGGCCGACGCCGCCAGGGCGAAGCTGTTCTGCACCGAGGCCGCCGGGCGCGTCATCGACAAGTGCCTCCAGCTCCACGGCGGTTACGGCTACGTCACCGAGTACCCGATCGCACGGCTGTACGCCGACACCCGCGTCACCCGCATCTACGGCGGCACCAGCGAGGTCATGAAGACCATCATCGCCAAGGACCTCGGCCTGTAGACCCGCCCGCCTCCACAGCCCGAGAGGGACACCCCATGCGCATCGACCCCACCTCGTCCGCCCTCGTCACCGGTGGGGCCTCCGGCCTCGGCCGCGCCACCGCCGAGCTGCTCGGCGCCGCCGGCGCGCACGTCGTGGTCTTCGACCTGCCGACCTCCGACGGCGAAGCCGTCGCCCGGGAGCTCGGCGGCGTCTTCGTCCCCGGCGACGTCACCGCGCCGGCCGACGTCAGCGCCGCCGTCGCCGCGGCCACCGCGCTCGCCCCGCTGCGGATCACCGTCAACTGCGCCGGCATCGGCGGCGCGGGCCGCACGGTCGGCAAGGACGGCCCCTACGACCTCGACCGCTTCCGCAAGGTCGTCGAGGTCAACCTCATCGGCACCTTCAACGTCATCCGGCTGGCCGCCGCCGCCATGGGCGGCAACGACCCGCTCGACGGTGACCGCGGCGTCATCGTCAACACCGCGTCGGTGGCCGCCTACGACGGTCAGATCGGCCAGTGCTCGTACGCGGCCTCCAAGGGCGGCATCGTCGGCATGACCCTGCCGATCGCCCGCGACCTCGCCGCCGCGCGGATCCGGGTGATGACCATCGCCCCCGGGCTCTTCGAGACCCCGCTGCTCGGCCGCCTCCCGCAGGAGGCCCGAGACTCGCTCGGCGCCCAGGTGCCGCACCCGAGCCGGCTGGGCCGGCCCGAGGAGTACGCCCAACTCGCCGCTGCCATCGTCACCAACCCCATGCTCAACGGCGAGACGATCCGCCTCGACGGCTCCATCCGCATGGCCCCTCGCTAACCGCCTCACACCACCAAGGAGTTCGCCATGCGTGACGCAGTCATCGTGGACGCCGTACGCACCCCCGTGGGCAAGGGCAAGCCGGGCGGCGCCCTGTCCGGCATCCACCCCACCGACCTGTCGGCCCACGTCCTCAAGGCCGTCGCCGAGCGCACCCGGCTCGATCCGGGCAGCGTCGACGACGTGATCTGGGGCTGCGTCTCGCAGGTCGGCGAGCAGGCCGGATCCATCGGCCGCTACGCCGTGCTCGCCGCCGGCTGGCCCGAGCACGTCCCCGGCCTCACCGTCGACCGCCAGTGCGGCTCGTCCCAGCAGGCCGTGCACCTGGCCGCCGCCGGCATCATCGCCGGACAGTGCGACATCGTGGTCGCCGGCGGCGTGGAGTCGATGTCCCGGGTCCCGATGGGCGCCACCCGCGCGGGCGGCCAGTTCGGCAAGCCGTACGGCCCGCTGGTCGCCGAGCGCTACGACCACTACGTCTTCAACCAGGGCATCGGCGCCGAAATGATCGCCGAGGAGTTCGCCCTGAACCGGGCCGAACTCGACCAGCACGCCCTCGACTCGCACGCCCGCGCCGCCCGCGCCACCGACGAGGGTCGGTTCGCGGGGCAGATCGCCCCCGTCACCGTCATCGACGACGAGGGCCGCGAGCGGGTCTTCGACACCGACGAAGGGGTCCGCCGGGGCGGCAGCCTCGAAGCGCTCGCCGGTCTGAAGACGCCGTTCAAGGAGGACGGCGTCGTCTCCGCCGGCAACGCCTCCCAGATCTCCGACGGCGCCGCCGCCCTGCTCCTGACCACCAGCGAGATCGCCGCCCGCCACGGCTGGACCCCGCTCGCCCGCTTCCACACCGGCGTGGTCACCGGAGTCGACCCCGTCACCATGCTGAAGGGCCCGATCCCCGCCACCGCCATGGCCCTGCGCCGCTCGGGCCTGTCCCTCGACGACATCGGCGCGTACGAGATCAACGAGGCGTTCGCCTCGGTCTCCCTCGGCTGGCAGCGGCAGACGGGCGCCGACTACGAGCGGATGAACCCCAACGGGGGCGCCATGGCGCTCGGCCACCCCCTCGGCGGCTCCGGCGCCCGCCTGATGACCACCCTCGTCCACCACATGAAGGACCGGGGCATCCGCTACGGCCTCCAGTCGATGTGCGAGGGCGGCGGCATGGCCAACGCGACCGTCCTCGAACTCCTCTGAGCCACGGACTCCTTTGAACCCCGACATCCGCAAGGCGCGGTTCACCCGCAGAAGGGACACCAGACATGGACGCCGCTGAATTCAAGGCGGTACGGGACGCGGTCCGCCGCCTCGTCCGCGAGGACGTCGTACCGCGCGAGGACGAGATCGAGGCGACCGACGCCGTACCGGACGCCGTCCGGCGCAAGGCCGTCGAGATGGGACTCTTCGGCTACACCCTGCCCGAGGAGCACGGCGGACTCGGCGCCACGCTGCACGAGGACGTCCAACTCGCCTTCGAGTTCGGCTACACCACCCCCGCTTTCCGGTCCATGTTCGGCACCAACAACGGCATCGCCGGCAAGGTGCTGGTGAACGCGGGCACCGAGGAGCAGCAGCGGCGCTGGCTGCCCCGGCTCGCCGAAGGCGCGATCGCCTCCTTCGCCCTGACCGAGGCCGAGGCCGGCTCCGACCCGTCGGGGCTCACCACCCGGGCGGTCCGCGATGGCGACGGATACGTGCTCAACGGGGTCAAGCGGTTCATCACCAACGCTCCGATCGCCGACCTGTTCGTGGTCTTCGCACGCACCGGCGAGCAGAGCGAGGGCACCAAGGGCATCTCCGTCTTCCTGGTGGCGGCCGACCTCCCCGGCGTCAGCGTGGGGCCGAAGGACCACAAGACGGGCCAGGCCGGTGCCTGGACGGCGGAGGTCTTCTTCGACGACGTCCGCGTGGGGGCGGGGGCGCTCGTCGGCGGCGCGGAAGGCGCCGGCTTCGGCGCCGCCATGAAGTCCCTGATCCGCGGGCGCATCCACATCGCCGCGCTCTGCGTCGGCATGGCCGAACGGATCCTGGAGGAGTCCGTCGCGTACGCCGCCGCCAACAAGCAGGGCGGCCGGCCCATCGGCGAGTTCCAACTGGTGCAGGCCATGCTCGCGGAGATCCAGACCGGAGTGCTCGCCGGCCGCGCGATGGTCCTGGACGCCGCGCAGAAGTACGACTCCGAAGAGGACCGCAGGATCCGCCCCTCCGCCACCAAGCTGTACTGCTCCGAAATGGTGTCGAAGGCCGCCGACCTCGCCGTGCAGATCCACGGCGGCATGGGCTACATGCGCGGCACCGTCGTCGAACGCTGCTTCCGCGACGCCCGGCTGTTCCGCATCTACGAGGGCACCAGCGAGATCCAGAAGCTGATCGTCGGCCGGGCCCTGCTCAAGGGCGCGGGCCAGAAGGGTGTGCAGTGACCATGGCCATGACCGAGATTCCCCTCATCGGGGCGCTGTCCGACGACGAACGCGCGATCGTCGAGGTCGTCGCCGACTTCGTCGACAACGAGGTGCTGCCCGTCGCCGGGGAGTTGGAGCACGCGAACGCATACCCCGGGGAGCTCGTCGAGCAGATGAAGGCGCTCGGCGTCTTCGGCCTCCTCGCCCCCGCCGAGCACGGCGGCGTCGACGTCTCCACCGCCTGCTTCGCCCTCGTCGCCCAGGAACTCGCCCGCGGCTGGATGTCCCTGTCCGGCGCGATGGGCGGCCACTCCGTCGTCACGTACCTCATCCGCACCTTCGGCACCGAGCAGCAGCGGGCCGACTACCTGCCCCGGCTCGCCACCGGCGAACTGCGCGCCACGATGGCGCTCACCGAGCCCGGCGGCGGCTCCGACCTCCAGGCCATGTCGACCAGGGCGACCCTCGCCGACGGGCAGTGGACGATCAACGGGTCCAAGACCTGGATCACCAACTCCCGCCGGGCCGGGCTGATCGCCCTGCTGTGCCGCACCGAGCCCGAGCAGGGCAAGGGCTTCTCCATCCTCCTCGTCGACAAGGAAGCCGGCTACGAGGTCTCCAAGGACCTGCCCAAGCTCGGCTACAAGGGCGTCGAAAGCTGCGAACTGGTCTTCGACGCGGTCCGGGTGCCCGAGGGCGCCGTACTCGGCGCCGAACCCGGGGTCGGCTTCGCCCAGATGATGCGCGGCCTGGAGATCGGCCGCATCCAGGTCGCCTCCCGAGCACTCGGGGTGGCCCAGGCCGCCCTCAACGACGCCACCCGCTACGCCCAGGAACGCCACACCTTCGGCCGGCCCATCTGGCAGCACCAGTCCATCGGCAACTACCTGGCCGACGCCGCGACCAAGCTGAGCGCGGCCCGACTGCTCACCCTGGACGCCGCCGCCCGCGTCGACGCCGGGCAGCGCGCGGACATGGAGGCGGGCATGGCCAAGCTCTTCGCCTCCGAGGTGTGCATGGAGATCGCCCTCAACGCGGTGCGGATCCACGGCGGTTACGGCTACTCCACCGAGTTCGACGTCGAACGGTACTTCCGCGACGCGCCCCTGATGATCGTCGGCGAGGGCACCAACGAGATCCAGCGCAACGTCATCGCCAAACAGCACGTCGCCCGCCACCGGATCGACAAGGGAGGCCGCCGATGACCGCCCCGGCCCCCGCGCCCGGGCCCGTCCCCGTCCCCGTCCCCGGGTCAGTTCCCGTTCCCGTTCCCGTTCCCGCGCAGGCGTACGCGGACGGCCTGGCCGCCGGTGAACTGCGCTTCCAACACTGCGAGGACTGCCACCGCGCGGTCTTCCACCCCCGCGCCCTGTGTCCGCACTGCGGCTCCGAAGAGCTGCGGTGGCGGGTGAGCAGCGGCCTCGGCACCGTGTACGCCACGACCGTGCTGCACCAGCGCGGCACCGATCCGTACAACGTCGCACTCGTCGACCTCGACGAAGGGTTCCGGATGATGAGCCGCGTCGAGGGAACGGCGCCCGAGCAGGTCCGCATCGGCGCCCGGGTCTCCTTCACCGTGACCGCCGACGGCGGCGAACCCCTCGGCGTCTTCCACCCGCTGGAGGTGGCCCCGTGAGCACCGACCTGCGCGGCCGGGTCGCCGTCGTCGGCGTCGCCGAATCCGACCTCGGCCACGTCGCCCCCGGGCTGACCCACTTCGATCTGATGGGGCAGGCCACCGCCCGCGCCCTCAAGGACGCCGGCCTGCAGAAGTCCGACGTCGACGGCTTCTTCTGCGCCTCCTCCTACCTGCCCTTCCCCACCCTGGACGTGGCCGAGTACCTGGGCCTACGCCCCCGGTACGCCGACTCCACCAACATCGGCGGCAGCTCCTTCGTCTCCCATCTGCTGCACGCGGCCCTGGCCATCGAGGCGGGTCAGTGCACCACCGCGCTGATCGCCTACGGCTCCACCCAGCGCTCCGACGGCGGCCGGCTGGTCTCCCCCACGAAGCTGCTGCCCTGGGAGGAGGCGTACAAGCCGCGCTACCCCGTCTCCATGTACGCGCTCGCCGCCTCCCGGCACCTGCACGAGTACGGCACCACGCGCGAGCAGCTCGCCGAGGTCGCGGTGGCCGCCCGGGCGTGGGCGCAGCTCAACCCGAAGGCGTTCACCTACGGCCGGGGCCCGCTCACCGTGGCCGACGTCCTCTCGTCGCAGATGATCAGCCACCCGCTGACCAGCAAGGACTGCTGCCTGGTCACCGACGGCGGCGGCGCGGTGATCCTCACCAGCGCCGAGCGGGCCCGTGACCTGAAGGCGACGCCCGCGTACTTCCTGGGCGGCGGCGAGGCGACCTGGCACCGCTCGATCTCCCAGATGCCCGACCTGACGACGACCGCAGCCGTCGACTCGGGCCGTCGGGCCTTCGCCATGGCGGGTCTGACCCCCGCCGACGTCGACGTACTCCAGCTCTACGACGCCTTCACCATCAACACCCTGCTGTTCCTGGAGGACCTGGGCTTCTGCGCCAAGGGCGAGGGCGGCGCGTTCGTCTCCGGCGGCCGGATCGCCCCCGGCGGGGAGCTGCCGGTGAACACCAACGGCGGGGGACTCTCGTACTGCCACCCGGGGATGTACGGGATCTTCCTGATCATCGAGGCGGTGCGACAGCTACGCGGCGAGTGCGGCGAGCGCCAACGGGCCGACGCCCGCGTGGCGCTGGTCAACGGAAACGGCGGCGTGCTGTCCAGCCAGGCGACGGCGCTGCTCGGCACCGAGGAGGCGCTGGGATGAGCACGGCTCCCGAGGCGTTCCGGGCGGTCGAGGCCGACTGGCGGCCCCCTCCCGCGGAGGTGAGCGAGCACGTCACGGCCGGCCCCGCGCAGGCGCTGTCCGCCCTCTTCGACCAGCCGGACGCCGTGTGCGCCCCCGGTGACGCGCTACCGCCGCTGTGGCACTGGCTCCATCTGCTCGACCGGCCCGCGCAGGCCGGGCTCGGCGAGGACGGCCACCCGCACGACGGGCTCTTCGTGCCGCCGCTGCCCGAGCGGCGCCGGATGTTCGGCGGCGGCCGGCTCACCTTCCACGCCCCCGTCCGCGTCGGCGACCTCCTCACCCGCCGCTCGGAGGTGGCACGCGTCCGCACGCGCAAGGGCGGGTCCGGCTGGCTGCTGCTGGTGACGGTGCGCCATCTGCTGCTCGTCGACGGTGCGGTGCGGACCACCGAGGAACAGGACCTCGTTTACAAGCAACCGGCACCTCCGACGCCGACCGGGGCACGGCCGGCCGCCCCGGAGCCCACGGCGTCCGAGGCCCCGTGGTCGTACCGGCTCACCCCCGACCCCACCCTGCTCTTCCGCTTCAGCGCCCTCACCTACAACGCGCACCGCATCCACTACGACCGCGATTACGCCACCGGTGTCGAGGGCCATCCGGACCTGGTGGTCCACGGCCCGCTGCTGGCGCTCGCGCTGCTCGAACTGCCGCGCCGCCACGCACCGCACCGCGAGGTCGCCTCGTTCGCCTTCCGCTCCACGGCCCCCCTGTTCGCGCCGCACGTCTTCGAGGTCGGCGGCGGGCCCGACGGCGACGGGGCCGCCCTTGCCGCGGGGGTGCCGGGCGCGGCGCCGGCCGTGACCGGCCGGGCCACCTTCCGCTGAACCGTCCCGACACCACCTGCAAGGAGAACGCCATGTCCGAGACCGTCCAGAAGGTCGCCGTCGTCACCGGAGCCGCCCGAGGCATCGGCGCCGCCACCGCCCTGCGCCTGGCCGCCGACGGCTTCGCCGTCGCCGTGCTCGACCTGGACGAGGACGCCTGCGCCGACACCGTCGCCGCCGTCGAACAGCAGGGCGGCCGGGCCCTCGCCGTCGGGGTGGACGTCGCCGACGCGGAGCACGTCGAAGCCG
The DNA here is from genome assembly GCF_040643215.1 of Streptomyces sp. NPDC047315. NCBI lineage: Bacteria > Bacillati > Actinomycetota > Actinomycetes > Kitasatosporales > Streptomycetaceae > Streptomyces > Streptomyces sp. NPDC047315. Next base: position 14,531 of record NZ_JBEYTZ010000046.1, read on the forward strand.
CCGTCGCACGGGTCGTCGATGAACTCGGCCCCCCGCTCGTCCTGGTCAACAACGCCGGCATCACCCGGGACGACCTGCTGTTCAAGATGGCCGAGCAGGACTGGGACGCGGTCATCGGCGTCCATCTGCGCGGTGCGTTCCTGATGAGCCGGGCCGTGCAGAAGCACATGACCGCCGCCGGCTGGGGACGGATCGTCAACCTGTCGTCCACGGCCGCCCTCGGCAACCGCGGCCAGGTCAACTACTCGGCCGCCAAGGCGGGCCTCCAGGGCTTCACCAAGACCCTCGCGATCGAGCTGGGCAAGTTCGGCATCACCTCGAACGCCGTCGCCCCCGGCTTCATCGCCACCGACATGACCGCGAAGACCGCGCAGCGGGTGGGCCTGTCCTTCGACGACTTCAAGGCCAGGGCAGCGGCGAACATCCCGGTCGCCCGGGTCGGGGCGCCGGCGGACATCGCGGCGGCCGTGTCGTATTTCGTCCGGGAGGAGGCGGGCTTCGTGTCCGGTCAGGTGCTGTACGTGGCGGGCGGCCCGAGGGCCTGACGGGCGCCCCGGGCGGCTATTTTGCTGGACGTTCGTTCAGTTCCCGTCGTCCAGCGTATTGACACCGCGGAGCAGGGCGGCGAGGCTCGATCCATCACCACATGACCACCCGGTCATACGGTGGGGGTGCAGCCGCGCCCCCCTGCGCCGCCCCGGCCCCACCCCCCTTCCCGGGCCGATGCGCCCACCTTCCCCGCCCTGCCACGGCTTCGTCGCTGGTCCCACGTCGATGGAGGTCACCCCGCATGAGCCCGTTCCTGCCCGACGCCGTACGCCGCCACGCCGCCAGGCGTCCCGACGCACCCGCCGTCACGGAGGGCACGCGAACGCTGACGTACGACCAGCTCGACCGGCGCAGCAACCGTGTCGCCCGGGCGCTGCTCGCCGTGGGCCTGTCGCCCGGCGCCCGCGTCGGCTATCTGGTCCGCCCCGGCAGCACCTGCGCCGAACTCCTCGTCGGCTGTGCCAAGGCCGGCTTCGTCGCCACCCCGCTGAACTGGCGGCTGGCCGAACCCGAACTGGTCGCCGTCGCCCGTGACGCCGAACTCGCCGCCGTGCTCACCCAGCGCGAGTTCCTCCCAGGAGCCCGGGCCGCCCGCGCGGCGCTGCCCGGCGCCGTCCCGCTGGTCGTCGACGGCGGCGCGGGCACCGACGAGCACGACTACGGGTACGACTACGAGCAGTGGCTCACCGCCGCGGACGACACCGACCCCGGGGCCGGCACCGAGGACGCGGTCTTCCTCCAGCTGTACACCTCCGGCACCACCGGACTGCCCAAGGGCGTCCAGCTCACCCTCCGCAACGTCAGCGCCGGCGACTACCAGCTCCGCGAGATGGAGTGGACCGAGACCGCCGTCGCCCTGAACGCGATGCCCGTCTTCCACATCGCCGGCACCGGCTGGCTCGTCACCGCGCTCAGCGCGGGCGCCCACACCGTCATGGTCCCCGACCTGGTGCCGCAGACCGTCGTCGACGTCATGGAGCGCCACCGGATCACCCACGCCTTCTTCGTCCCCGCGATGCTCCACCTCCTGACGACGCTGCCCGGCATCGGCGAGCGGGACTTCTCCGCACTCCGGCTGATCGTCTACGGCGCCTCCCCGATCACCCCCGCCTTGCTGCGCCGCTCCATGGAGATCTTCGGCTGCGGCTTCTACCAGAAGTACGGGCAGACCGAGACCACCGGCTCCGCGTCCCGGCTGCTGCCCGAGGACCACGTCGTGGACGGGCCCCGCGCGAGGCTGCTGCGCTCCGCGGGCAACACCCGGCCCGACGTGGAGGTCGCCATCGCGGACCCGGTCACGGGCGAGCACGTGGCGCCGACGGTGGTGGGGGAGATCCTCACCCGCTCCCACCACGTCACCCCCGGCTACTGGCAGCGGCCCGCGGAGAACGCGGCCCTGTTCACCGCCGACGGCTGGCTGCGCACCGGCGACGCCGGCTACCTCGACGAGGACGGCTACCTCTTCATCACCGACCGCATCAAGGACATGATCATCACCGGCGGCGAGAACGTGTACCCGATCGAGGTCGAGTCCGTGCTGGCCGAGCACCCCGCCGTCCTCGACGTCGCCGCCTTCGGCACCCCGCACGAGAAGTGGGGCGAAGCGGTGACGGCGGCCGTCGTCCTGCGGCCGACCGAGGGGCCCGTCACGGCCGACGACCTGATCGACTTCACGCGCGGGCGGATCGCCTCGTACAAGAAGCCGCGGGTCGTGCACGTCGTGGCCGAACTGCCGCGCAACCCCAGCGGCAAGGTCCTCAAGCGCGTGCTGCGCGACGACCTCGCGACCGGAGGCGAGGGGAGCTGATCGCCCGGGCGGCGCGGCTGGAATGATGGGGCGCCCACAGCCGCGCCGCGCCCCATCGGAGGTCCCGTGCCCACCGCCACCTGGCAGCGCCTCGACCCCGGGCGCCGCGAGAGGATCGTCCGGGCCGCGATGGCGGAGTTCGGGCGGCACGGCTACTCCGCCGGGAGCCTGAACACCGTGGCCCGCGCCGCCGGCGTCGCCAAGGGGTCGCTGTTCCAGTACTTCGAGGACAAGCTCGACTTCTTCCAGCACGTCGCGGAGACCGCGGCCGAAGGCGTCCGCGACGCGCTCGCGCCCTGGCTCGGCGACATCCCCGACGGCACCGGCTACCACGCCTTCTTCTGCGGCGGGGTGCTGGCCTGGGTCGACTACTTCGCCGACCATCCGCTGGAGCGCGGCGTCATCGCCGCCACCCACCTGGAGATCGACCCGGACGTGCGCGCCGCGGTGCACGCCCCCGCGCGCCGGCTCTACTCCGCCGAGGTCACCTCGCTCGCCCGGCAGGCCGTGCAGCGCGGCGACTTCCGTCCCGGCGCCGACCCGGAGGCGTTCGCCGCGCTCGTCAGCGTGCTGCTGCCGCACCTCGCCGTGGCCCCCTTCGAACCCGGCTTCGAGGGCCCCGTACCGCTGTACGGCCTACCACGCGAGGAACTCCGCGCCCGCGCCCTGACCCTTGCGTCCAGCCTGTTCGCCGGCTTCGGCCCGATCCCCGCGGACCCGACGCCATACGCGCCGACGCCGTGACCGATATACAGTGACGGCGTCTGCGGCCCGACGGTGGCCTTCTCGCGCAGTTCCCGCGCCCCCCAATGCCCTCGCCGCTTCCCCGCGGGAACCATGACTACTGCGGCCCGGTGGTGGGCTTGTCGCGCAGTTCCGCTCCCTACGTCCAGAGGGCGTGGGGGACCCCCAGCGCCCCCAAATACCCTTCCCCCGGTCCGCAGACAAGTGACGGGGGCAGCGAGACAGGGGCGCGGGGAACTGCGCGAACAACCCACCACCGGCCCGCAGTGGCCACTGACTCCGTGGGGAAACGGCGAGGGTGCCTAGGGGCGCGGGGAACTGCGCGAACAGCCGCAGACGGGCCGCAGAGACCAACGCACCCGCAGGGAAACGGCGGCTCCGTCCAGGCGCACCCCCTAGCGTTCGTCCGCGTCCGCCGCCCACGGCAGGTACCGCGGCAGATCACCCGGCACCCGCCCCAAGAACCGCGGCTCGCGGCGCTCGAAGAACGACCGCACGCCCTCCTTCGCGTCCTCGCCGCGCACCGTGTCGAACACCAGGCGCGAGTCCAGCCGGTGCACTTCCTCGGGCGAGTCGGCCCACGCCATGCGGTACACCAACTGCCGGGTGACGGCCACCGACACAGGGGCCGTCGTCGAGGCCAGCTCCCGCGCCAGCGCGTACGCCGCCGCCAGCACCTCGTCCGGCTCGTGCAGGCTCGTCACCAGGCCCGCGGCCAGCGCCTCCGTCGCCGGTACGATCCGCCCGGACACCAGCCAGTCCATGGCCCGGCCGAGCCCCACGAGCCGGGGCAGGAACCACGTCGACGCGCCCTCGGGCACGATGCCGCGGCGGGTGAAGGGGAAGCCGAACTTCGCGTCGTGCGCGGCGAGTCGGAAGTCGACCGGCAGCAGCAGCGTCGAACCGACGCCGACTGCGGCGCCCCGCACGGCCGCGATCACCGGCTTGTTCAGCGCGTACAGCACGCGCGTCACCAGGCCCGCCGGCTCCTGATAGGTCCCGGCCTCGACTTGCGCGGCCGTCGCAGCATCCACCTCCTGGGTGAACCCCTTCCCCTTCCCGTCGCCGGCGGAGAGGTCGGCGCCGACGCAGAAGTCCTTGCCCGCGCCGGTCAGGACGACGACGCGGACCCGCTCGTCGGCGTCCGCCACCCGCAGCGCCGCGGCGAGTTCGTCGGCCATCCGCCGGGTGTAGCCGTTGCGGGCCTCCGGAAGGTTCAGGGTGACGGTGGCGACACCGCTCTCGACGGCGTACGCGATCTGCTCGTAGGCACTGCTGCTCATGCGCGGCTCTCCTGGGGTCATGCGCGGCTCTCCTTCGCTGGTCACACGGCGCCTTCGGCGCGCAGGGCGGAAACGGCGGTCTCCCCGTACCCGAGGCCGCGCAGCACGGCGTCGGTGTGCTCGCCCACCGCGGGCACCGGGTCCATCCGCGGATCGAGGCCGTCCAGCGAGGCGGGCGGCAGCAGCGCCTTGACGGTACCGCCGGGCGTGGCCACCTCGCGCCAGCGGTCGCGGCCGGCGAGGACGGGGTGGTCCCAGAACTCGGCGACCGAGTTCAGCCGGGCGTTGGCCACCTTCGCCTCGTCGAGCAGGGCGACCGCCTCGGCCGCGGTCAGCTCCGCGAAGCGCGCCGCGACGATCGCGTTCAGCTCCTCGCGGCGGGCCACCCGCGAGGAGCCCTTGGCGAACCGGGCGTCGGCGGCGAGCGTCGCGTCCCCGAGGAACACGGCGCAAAAGGAGGTCCATTCGCGTTCGTTCTGGATCGCGAGCAGCACCGTCTTGCCGTCGGCGGCGTCGTACGGGCCGTACGGCGCGATCGTCGCGTGCTGCGCGCCGACCCGGGCGGGCTGGGTGCCGGAGTACGCCGTGTAGTACGCGGGGGAGCCCATCCACTCGGCGAGCGCCTCGAACAGGGACACATCGACCGCGCGCGCCCGGCCGGTGGCCCGGCGCTCGTACAGGGCGGTGAGGATCCCCGAGTACGCGTGCATTCCGGCGGCGACGTCCGCGATGGAGATGCCGACCTTCGCGGGCTCGGCGGGGGAGCCGGTGAGCGACACCAACCCGGTCTCGCACTGCACCAGCAGGTCGTACGCCTTGCGGTCGGCCCACGGGCCGCTGCTGCCGTAGCCGGAGATGTCGCACACGACCAAGGAGGGGTGGCGGTCGGCGAGTTCTTGTGCGCCGAGGCCGAGCCGGCGGGTCGCGCCGGGCGCGAGGTTCTGCACGAAGACGTCCGCTTCGGCCAACAGCCGCTCCAGGGCCTCCCGACCCCCGGGCGTCTTGATGTCGAGCGTCAGGGACTCCTTGGACCGGTTCAGCCAGACGAAGTAGCTGGACTGGCCGAGCACTGACTCGTCGTAGCCGCGGGCGAAGTCGCCGGAGCCCGGGCGTTCGACCTTGATGACGCGCGCGCCGAGGTCGGCGAGCTGACGGGTGGCGAAGGGCGCGGCGACGGCCTGTTCCAGGCTGACGACGGTGATGCCCTCCAGCGGCAGCCGGTTCATGCGTACTCCTCGTCGGGGGCGGTGGGGAAGGCCGCGCGCAGCAGGGCGGCGGCCGAGGTCCAGTCGAGACCGCTCATCAGGTCCGGCACGTGCGGGCCGCAGTCGGCCAGCTTCGCCGCGAACTCTTCGGCGGTAGCCGGCAGTTCGGGGGAGCCCGGGGGCAGGGCGAGCGTCGCGGTGTGGACGGCGCCGTCCACGGTGGTGATCTCCACCGTCGTCGCGCCGGTCAGCAGCCCGGCGCCGCCGTCCGGTTCGCCGACCACCTCGACGAGGGAGACGAGCCGCTGGGCGGCGGGGCGGCGCACCTGGTCGTCGGTGTACGAGACGAAGCCCGGGTGGTGGTCCAGGAGCGCCGCGGCCACCCCGTACTCCAGGCTGAACTTCGCCTCCAGGCCGGTGCGCGGCCGGGGGTGGATCAGCGGGTGGACCGCCGCATCGGGCGTGCGCACCACGATGCGCACGACGTCGGACGGGTCGAGGTCGACGGGTCGCTGCGCGAGCAGGGCCCGCACCGCGCCGATGGGGCGCTGCACGGCGTAGCAGCAGGGGAAGACCTTCGTGGCGAGACCGCCGGGGACGGCCGGGTCCGCCGGGTCGAAGGCGGTGCGGTCCAGCGCGGCGCGGTCGCCTCCGACCAGGGGCAGCCAGGTGTCGAGGGCCGACGGGTCGGCGCTGGCGCCGGCTGCGGCGAGCCGCGCGGCGCGTACGCCCGCGTCGGCCGCGAACCCGACCTGGAGGGACTTGGCGTCCGTGCCGAAGGCGCGTTGGACGCCGCCGGCCGCGGGCAGCGCCAGGGCGATGGCCCGCGCCAGGCCCTCGGCGTCCAGCCCGAGGGCGAGCCCGGCGCCGACGGCAGCGGCCGGTGCGCCCGCCGTGCAGGTGGCGTGCCAGCCGCTGGTGTAGTGCCCCCAGCCGAGGGCGACGCCGAGCCGGGCCATCACGCCGGCCGCTGCGAGGTACTCGCGCGCGCCGCCGCCCGCGGCGAGCACGGCCGGCACGCAGACCACGGAGATGTGCGCGGTCGAGGGCAGATGGAGGTCGTCGAAGTCGAGGACGTGGCCGACGGCGGCCCAGCGGGCGGCCTCGGGCAGGTCCGCGACGAGCCGGGCCACGGGGTGGCCGCGGGCCGCCAGGGAGACGGCGACCGTGTCCCGTAGCGCGTGCTCGGCCAGGTCCAGGTCCTGGGGCGAGGGTTGGAGGGCGGTGGCCCAGGCGGCCAGCTCCTCGGCGAGGTGCGGCATACGTCTCTCCTGGTGGGGGCGGCGGAGCAGGGCCGGGGCGAGGGCCTGCCGCCGCGGCGGGTCCGGGCGGTTGACAGTGCCCTGCGGCCGTGGTTTCGTGCGCAAGGCAGTCAGTATCGAACGATCGTTAAATTAACAGACGAGGTGGGGACCCACCACGACCGCGACGGGTGATCCACGCCGCACCGCCGTCCTTCGGGCCCCCGGACCGCTTCCACGAAACGAGGCAGCATGACGACAGTGCCAGCGCCAGCGCCGGGACCCGGGCTCGACTGGGACGACCCCGCCGACCTCGCCAACGCCAGCCGGGGACGCGTCGACTTCCTCGACCCGTGCGTGATCGAGAACGCCGATGGCCGGGTCGTCTGGGACCACGAGCGCTGGTCCTTCCTCGCCGAGCAGTGCCCGGACACCGCGCACCCGAGCCTGTGGCGCCAGAGCCGGCTGAACGCCCTGCACGGCCTGTTCGAAGTCGCCGACGGCGTCTACCAGATCCGCGGCTTCGACGTCTCCAACATGACGATCGTCGAAGGCCCGAGCGGTCTCGTCGTCGTGGATCCGCTCATCAGCGAGGAGTGCGCCGCCGCCGGCCTCGCCCTCTACCGCAAGAACCGCGGCAGCGCCCTCCCGGTCGCTGCCGTCGTCTACTCCCACAGCCACACCGACCACTTCGGCGGCGTGCGCGGAGTCGTCGACGAAGCGGACGTGAAGGCCGGCCGGGTGCGGATCGTGGCGCCCGAGGGCTTCATGGAGGAGGTCGTCGGGGAGAACGTCGTCGCCGGCCCGGCCATGCTGCGCCGGGCCCACTACATGTACGGCGTCGGCCTGCCCGCGGCCTCCGATGGCGCCATCGGCTTCGGCCTCGGCCAGGGCACGTCCAGCGGCAGGGTCGGGCTCATCCCGCCCACCGACCTGGTCACGGAGACCGGCGAGGTCTTCGAACTCGGCGGTGAGCGGCTGGAGTTCCAACTCACCCCGGGCACCGAAGCCCCCGCCGAGATGAACTTCCTGCTGCCCGACCGGGGCGTCCTGCTCGTCGCCGAGAACGCCAACCACACCCTGCACAACGTGCTCACGCTGCGCGGCGCACTGGTCCGCGACGCCCAGGCGTGGGCCGCGTACCTCACCGAGACCATCACCCTCTACGCGCACCGCGCGGACGTGCTCGTCGGCTCCCACCACTGGCCCACCTGGGGGCGGGCGGAGCTGACCCGGATGCTCTCGGAGCAGCGGGACGCCTACGCGTACCTGCACGACCAGACCGTACGGCTGATGAACCAGGGGCTGACCGGCCCGGAGATCGCCGAAGAACTGGCCGAGTTCCCGCCGCAGTTGGCCGCAGCCTGGCACGCCCGCGGCTACTACGGCTCGCTCAGCCACAACGTCAAGGCGGTGTACCAGCGCTACATGGGGTGGTTCGACGGCAACCCCGCCCATCTGTGGCAGCACCCGCCGGTGGCCGCCGCGCGGCGCTACGTGGAGTTCATGGGCGGCGCCGACGCGGTGGTGGCCAAGGCCCGCGAGACGGCGGACGCGGGTGACCTGCGGTTCGCGGCGGAGGTCCTGAACCACGTCGTCTTCGCCGACCCCGACCACCGCGGGGCGCGCGAGCTCCAGGCCGAGACCTTCGAACGGCTCGCGTACGCCTGCGAGAACGGCACCTGGCGCAACTTCTACCTCTGCGGCGCCCGCGAACTGCGCGACTTCTCCGGCGGCACGCCCAAGGGCAGCGGCTCGGGCTCCGGCGGCGGCATCGCCTGGGGTCTGCCCGCGCACCACGTCTTCACCGCGCTCGCCGTGCGCGTCGACGGACCGCGCGCGGCCTCCCACCGACTGGTCATGCGCTGGGAGTTCACGTCCGACGACGGTGACGGCGACTGCGACGTGTGGACGCTGCTGCTCGCCAACGGGGTGCTCACCCCGATGCGCGGCGACGTCCCCGCCGAGCAGCCCCGGGTCCAGGTCCGCACCACGCTGGACGTCCTGCTCGGCGTCCTGGCCGGACGCACCACCACCGCGGAGGCTGCGCGGGCCGGGCGGGCCGTGGTGCGCGGCGACGCGACCGTGCTGGACACGTTCTTCGCCCTCCTCCAGCCCCCACGCCCGGGCTTCCCGATCGCCCTGCCGTAGCGCCTGCCGCCAGCGCCGCGGAGCGTGCGCGTTGATGGCGCCTGCGGCCCGATGGTGGGCTGTGGGCATGGGGGACCACCCCCAGCGCCACCTGTTTCGCTGCTCCCGTCACTTGTCTGCCGGTCAGGGGAAGGGTCTTCAGGGGCGCGAGGAACTGCGCGATCAGCCCACCACCGGCCGGTAGGGACCAACGCTCCCGCAGGGAAACGGCGGCTACGTCCAGCGGCACAGCAAAACCGTGGCCGCCCACTCCCCAGCGGGGGCGGGCGGCCACGGCCGTTCCGGGACGGACCGTCCGGTCAGTCGTCGGACTGCCGGCTCGGCTCCGGGCTCGGCTCCGGCCCCGCGCCCGACATCGCGGACAGCTTGCGCGCATCCCGCTCCGGATCGGCCAGCGCCGCGCAAACCGCGGCGCCGACGATCACGAGGACGCCGATCAGCAAGAAGCCCTGTGCGTAGCCCTCGCCGGGCGTCGCCGCGGAGTCGACGAGCCCGCCGAGCACGAGCGGGGCGATGATGCCGCCGAGGCTGTAGACCGCGACGATCACGCCCATCGCACCGCCCCGCTGGCGCGCCGGCACGACGTCCGACACCGCGGCGAAGGCGATGCCGTACCCCGCGCTCGTCAGCGAGGCGCCCACCACGATCAGCAGGATCTGCACCGTGCCGCCGTCCAGCAGGGAGAACGCGACGGTGCTGAGCCCGCCGACGGCCGCCAGTGCGGAGGCGAACAGGGTGCGGGCCGTCCGACTGGTCGCCCCGCGCCGGGAGAGCATCGCCGATGCGACCCCGACGAGGACCTGGAACACCGCGGCGGCGGCGTACGGCAGCGCCACGAGGGTCCCCGTCTCGCCCGCGCCGTAGCCGAGGCCCTCGCGCAGGTAGAGCGGCAGCCAGGTCACCTTGACCGCCACGCTCCAGTAGGTGGTGAAAAAAAGCACGAGCAGGCCGACGACCGTGCCGGTGCCCAGCACCGCGCGGTACGGAAGGGAATCGGGGAGCGCCGGTCCGGCAGCGCGTTGGGCGCGACCGGTGCCCACCGGCCCTTCACCGCCGGCGAAGAGCCAGGCGATCACCCAGGCGATGCCGACGACGAGCAGCACGGTGAAGGCCGCGTGCCAGTCGTACCGCTGCATCACCCAGGTCAGGGCAGGTGCGGCGAGCAGCGGGCCGACGCCGGCGCCGGCCACCACGATCGAGGTGGGGATGGCGCGTTTGTCCGGTGCGTACCAGCTGTGCGTGACGGCCGTCGCCATGGCGGTCGCGGGCCCCTCCGCGAAACCGAGGAGGACGCGGCAGGCGATCAGCAGCCCGAAGCTCACGCTGCCGACCATGGGGGCGAGGCTGACGACCCACAGGGCCGCGGTCGCCGCCAGCAGGTAGCGGGCCTTGATGCGGCCGATGAGCATGCCGCCGAGCACGGCCCCCAGCGCCAGCAGCCAGTAGAAGCTGCTCTGCACGAGGCCGAACTGTTCCTTCGTGAGGTCGAGTTCCCTGATCAGGTCGACCCCGGCGAGACCGATGACGACCTTGTCGGCGAAGTTGACGACCATGAAGCAGAAGAGCAGGGCGACGACGAGTGCGGCCTTGCGCTTCGTCGCGGCGCCGTCGTCGCGGGCGGCGCCGGGCACGGCTGTGCCGTCGGTGAGGGTGCGGGACATGGGGGATCTCCAGACGATCGCAGTGGGGTCGTGGGAGAGTGGGAATTGAGCGAACGTTAGCTAAGTGTGGTTCGCCTCACAAGGGATGTGCCGGATGCCGGCTCGCCAAAGTGAATTGATGGGACATTTCAACCCCCGATGTGAGGGGGCTGCCTTTGCAGAGCGATCGTTTGCTCTGAAAAGGCGTGCAGTTTGGGATTGCTCGTGGGGCCGCGGCGCTAGGATGGCGTGCCGACGGCGCCGGACGGCTGTTCAGTTCGCCGGAAGGTCAGGTCGGTCGGACCAACTCGTCCGTTAGCCAACTCGTCCGTGAACCATTTCGTTTGTGAACCACCCGTCGGTGAACCACCCGGAGGATCGGAGCAGCGTGCCCAGGCGACCCGCAGGCCAGAAAGCCATCATCGAGGCGGCCCGCGCCGAGTTCTCCGAGAAGGGGTACGGCGCCGCGTCGATCCGCCACATCGCCCAGCGGGCCGGGGTCAGCCTGTCCGCCCTGTACTACTACTACAAGGGCAAGCAGGAACTCCTCGTCGCCATCCTCGACGACGGCCTCGACGCCTACTTCGGCGCCTGCGACGCCGCGTTGGGGGCGGCCGGCGACGATCCGGCCGAACGGCTGGAGGCCCTGGTGGCGGCCACGGTGCGGTTCCGCACCGAGCACCCGATCAAGAGCAGCATCGTGCTCACCGAGGGCCGCAGCCTGGAGCCCGAGCACCTGGAGCGCTACCGCAAGAACGAGGAGCGGGGCACCCGGCAGTTCCGCCAGGTCATCGAGGACGGGGTGGCCGAGGGATCCTTCCTCACCCCGTACCCCGAGGACGCGCGCCGCGCCGTGATCGCCATGTGCAACGCCATCTCCCAGTGGTACCGGCCGGACGGCCCGGTCACGGTCGAGGAGCTCGTCGAGCGCTACGTCTCGCTCGCCCTGACCGTGGTCGAGTACCGGCCCCGTTCCGTACGCCGCGCGCCGCGCGGTTGAGCGGGCGCAAGGCCGCGCCGGGGTGCCGATGCCCCGGCGCGGTCGGCGACGGTCGGCCGGGGCGCGGGGTCAGCCGATGGTGAGGACCGTGCGCAGCGCCTCACCGGTGTGCATCTGCCGTACGGCGTCGTTGGCCCGGTCCAGCGGCACCCGATGGGTGATCATCTTCTCCAGGTCGATCTCGCCCGCCCGCCACAGGTCGATGACCTGAGCGAAGTTCTTCAGCACGTCCGCGCCGCCGTAGAAGGACGGCAGCAGCTTCTTCTCGTGCATCACCAACTCCGAGAGGTTGATCTTCGGGAAGTCGGACTTGGCGCCGACCCCGACCAGACAGACCGTCCCGCCGCGGCGCGTGGTGTCGTACGCGGTGCGCACCGTGGCCGCCTTGCCGACCACCTCGAAGACGTAGTCGAAGCCCTCGCCGCCGGTGAGGGAGGCGCAGAGCTGTGCGTACTCCTCGGGCGAGGCGGCGTGGGTGGCGCCGAGCTCCAGCGCCCAGTCGCGGCGGCCCGCGACGGGATCGACGGCCACGACGGTGCTCGCGCCCGCGACCTTGGCGCCCTGGATGACGCTGACGCCGACGCCACCGCAGCCGATCACCGCGACCTTCGAGCCCGGCGCGACCTTCGCGGTGTGCAGCACGGCGCCGATTCCGGTGGTCACGCCGCAGCCGATCAGGGCGCCGACCTCGAAGGGGACGTCGTCGGGGAGCGGTACGGCCGCGTTGCCCGCGACCACGATCTCCTCGGCGAACGTGCCGGTGCCGATGAAGCCGAACACCGGGTTCCCGTCGCTGCTGAAGGTCGGCGTGGTGACGTTGGCCATGCCGCTGAGGCAGAGGTTGCCCTCGCCGCGCTTGCAGGAGCCGCACCGGCCGCACGGCGGCATCCAGCACACCACGACCCGGTCGCCGACGGACACGTGGGTCACGCCCTCGCCGACCTCGGCTATCTCGCCCGCGCCCTCGTGGCCCGGCACGAACGGCGTGGGCAGGGCGAGCGTGCCGTTCATCCCGGACACGTCGGAGTGGCACAGGCTCGCCGCGCGCATCTTGATGCGGACCGTCCCGGGGCCCACCGGCCGGGTCGTCACGTCGTCGCGGACGTCGAGCGTGTCGTCACCGGTCTGCTGGAGTATCGCCGCGCGCATGGTGGTCCTCTTCGTCCGGGGGATCTCGGCGCTCTGGGGCAGGTAGACGGCCTTCGGCTCGACGTAGGACCGCAGCCCCTCCAGCCCGAACTCCCGGCCGATGCCGGAGTTCTTGAAGCCGCCGAAGGGCCCGAGGAAGTCGACCCGCAGCGTGTTGACGCCCAGCGTGCCGGTGCGGATCCGGCGGGCGACGTCCAGGCCGTGGGCGGTGTCCCCGGCCCAGACGGCGCCGGAGAGCCCGAAGTCCGAGTCGTTGGCGATGCGGACCGCGTCGTCCTCGTCCTCGTACCGGATCAGGACGACGACCGGTCCGAAGACCTCCTCGCGGGCGATGCGCATGTCGTTGGTGACGTCGCCGAAGAGCGTCGGCTCGACGTACCAGCCCTTGGGCAGGTGCTCGGGCGCGCGGCCACCGGTCAGCAGGGTCGCGCCCTCCTCCTGGGCGATGCGGACGTACTCCAGGCTGCGCTCCTGCTGGCGACGGGTGACCAGCGGGCCGACCTGGGTGGTCGCGTCGAGCGGATCGCCCACCTTCAGCCCGGCGACGGCCGCGGTGAGCGCGCCGGCGATCTCGTCGTAGCGGCTGCTCGGCACCAGGATGCGGGTCAGCGCGATGCACGCCTGCCCGTTGTTCATGTACGAGCCGGCCATCAGCGCCGGGACGGCCTGGGCGAGGTCGGCGTCCTCCAGGATGATCGCGGCCGACTTGCCGCCCAGCTCCAGCGTCACCCGGTGCAGATGGTCCGCGGCGCTCGCCATCACCTTCTTGCCGGCCGCGACGGAGCCGGTGAAGGCGACCTTGTCGATGTCGGGGTGGTCGACCAGGTAGGCGCTGGTCTCGCGGTCGGCCGCGAGCACGTTGAGCACGCCCGGGGGCAGCCCCGCGGCCTCGGCGACCTCGGCGAGGACGTAGGCGTCCAGCGGGGTCTCCGGGGACGCCTTGAGCACCACGGTGCAGCCGCTGACCAGGGCGGGCGCCACCTTGGTCGCGGTGACGAACTGCGGCACGTTCCACGGCACCACGGCGGCCACCACGCCCACCGGCTCGTTGCGGACGAGCAGCGGGCCGCCCATGCCGTGGCGCCACTCCTCGAAGGGGAAGGAGCGCCCCACCCCGGCCGTGGTGCCGTACGTGGCGATCGCGCTCATCACCTGGCCGGTGGCCGCCCAGGTGATCGGCGAGCCGTTCTGTGACGAGATCAGCGCGGCAAGCCGCGGCGCGCGGGCCGCCAGCCCGTCCTTGATGCGCAGGACGACCTCGATGCGCTCGTGCACGGACATCCGCGGCCACGGACCGTGGTCGAACGCCTCGCGCGCGGCGGCCACCGCCGCGTCCACGTCGGCGGGGGAGGCGTGCGGAACGCGGCCGATGACCTCCTCGGTGTGGGGGGACACCACCGTGATGGTGTCGGTACCGGCCGGGGCGACCCAGCGCCCCCCGATGTACAAGCGGTCATGCTCGATGACGTGGGCCATCTCGTGAACTCCAGGGGACTCATCGTGACTCGGCGGATGCGGGTGCTGCGTCCGCCGGCTGCAGCTCGGACGGTACTTATCGATCGTTCGATAGCGTCACTTCGCACGCAATCATGACCGCTTGGTCATGTCAACGGTTGTGACACGGCTTCCCGCCCGGCCCCCGGAGTCACGGCGCTACGCGTCGGCCGCGCGGCGGTAGGTGTTGATCAGCACGCCGGACGGTGTCGACCGCGTGGCGGTCAGGGTCAGCCGGCGCGGGGTCGCGCCGTTGGTGAAGAGCTGCTTGCCGCCGCCCAGCAGGAGCGGGAAGACCAGCAGGCGGTACTCGTCGACGAGGTCGTGCTCGATCAGAGTCCGCAGCAGGTCGCCGCTGCCCAGCACCACGGTCTCCGACTCCGTCGCGGCCGTGATCCGGCCCACCTCCGCCGCCAGGTCGGCGCCGAGGAGCCTGGAGTTGGCCCAGGTGAGGTCGGGGCGGCTGCGGGAGGCGACGTACTTCGGCATCGCGTTCATCGCCGCCACCGCGGGGTCGGCCGGGTCGGCGTACGGCCAGGTGCTGGCGAAGATCTCGTACGTCCTGCGCCCCAGGAGCAGCGCGCCGGCGCCGGCCGTGGCCCCGCTCATGAACCGCTCCACCTCGTCGTCGACGTAAGGCAGCACCCAGCCGCCCCCGTCGAATCCGCCGTCCCGGTCCTCGTCCGCGGACAGCACCGACTGCATGACGCCGTCCAGCGACACGAAATTGACCACGACCAGCTGTCCCATGGCACTGCTCCTCTTGAATCCGTCTGAATCCGTCTGCATGCGTCGTTCTCTGTGGGGGACGACTGGCCGGCGGCGGCGGATTCATCGGCCCGCGGGCGGTGAAATGCGCTCCGACCACCAGGTCTTCCCCCCGGTGGCGTTCCAGGGGCCGCACCGGCTGTGTGATACTGCGGTTTCGGTGAAGCGCGGAGCCAGGCGTGCCGCTCCGCCCCTCCCCGCGACGCTCCGTCGTGTTCCTGCCCGTGCCCCTGAGGGAGATTGCCGCGTTCATGGCGACAGCACCTGATCCCGCGGCCCCCGAAGAGGCCGACCGCCGGCCCGCCGGTCACGGCGCGCAGGGCGACGCGGCCGGCGCCGGGGCGCGCACCGCGGGCACGGTGCAGATCGTCGACCACGCCATCCAGGTGCTCAAGGCCATCGCCGAGGCCGATCGGCCGCGCGGGGTGCGGGAGCTGAGCCGGGACCTCGTGATCAGCAAGAGCTCGGTGCAGCGCATCCTCGTGTCGCTGGAGCGCGAAGGGCTCGCCGTCGCGGACGAGGGCACCCGCAAGTACGTCATCGGACCGGCGGCGCTCACCCTCGCCTGGCGCCACACGGCCAACAGCGACCTCGTCGGAGCCTCCTCGGCCACGGCCTCCCGGATCGCCGCCCTGACCGGTGAGACGGCGTGCGTCTCCACGATCGTCGACGGGCGGCGCGTGACCGTCTACGAGGCCGAGAGCCCCCAGCCGCTGCGTCTGATCACCGGTGTGGGGCGGCCCTACTCGCTCTTCTCGGGGGCGACCGGACGGGTCCTGCTGTCCATGCTGTCGCCGGAGCGGGCCCGTCAGTTGGTGGAGGAACACGCGCGCGGCGACGTCGACGTGGAGGTGGACGTCGAGGCCGTGGTGGCGCGGATCGACGCGGCACGGCAGCGGGGGCACGCGGTCAGCCGCGCGGAGTGGATCGCCGGCGGCTGCGGAGTCGCGGTCCCGCTCGGCGTCCAGGGGAACGTCGTCGCGGCGCTGAGCATTTACGGCCCCGAGGCGCGGATGACCGACGAGCGCATGGCTGAACTCGTGCCCGTGCTGCGCACCGCAGCCGCCGAGATCACCGTCCGCTGGCGCCAGCCCGCCTGACGCACCCGCGAGGCGGGCCGCACGGCCTCCCCGACGTTCCCGTCCTTCACCGTGGTTGACGCCGTCCACCTGACGGGTCGTGACGTGGCCGTCTGCCGTCTGTCTGGTGGGCGTGACGATCGCCGTCCTCGGTGCGCGCTGGTCCCGGCGAGGTCGGCGGCGCGGCTCACCACCGCCAAGGTGCTGCACAACGAGTGACGCTCCGCCCCGGGCTGGCCAGATTGTCGGCGCGATTTGGCGCGTTCATTGCTTCCGTCCTGCCCATTGACCCGACTCAACGGCCGTGGGTACGTTGTCCCAACAGATCTGGTCCACTGTCCCAGATCGGGCGAGGTGCTTCGCACGGCAGACCCCGATAGCGCCGCCCCGCCCCTCTTGGACCCGGAAACCGAAGCGATTCCACCGTCCGACGCCACTGCTCAGCGCTCTCGCGGGCCGTTCGGACGACAACCACGAGGAGCCGATCCGTATGCTGCTTGGCTGGCGTGCCCGTATTGGACAGATTCGTCCGGCGACCGCGATCGAAGGCGCCGAGGAATGGCGCTCCGTCGCCCCCGTAGGCGTGGCCTTCGCCGACGCCCGGACCATCGTCCCCAGGGTGGACGCCGAGGGCTTGGAGACGATGATGTCCCAGGTGCTGGAGGCGTCCCGGCAACTCGCCACGGCGAAGGTGGACCTCATCGTGCAGTGCGGGGCCCCGGGCACCTTCATCCCCGGCCCCGGCACCGACGAGAAGGTCACCGCCCAGATCGCCGAGGAGACCGGGATCCCCGCCCTCACCATGATGCAGGCCCAGGTCGACGGCCTGCGGGCGGTCGGCGCGAGGTCGGTCGCCGTCGGCAGCATCTACACCGACGAGGTCAACGAGGCCCTGCGGGCCTACCTCACCGCCGTCGGCTTCGAGGTCCCGGTCGTCGAGGGGCTCCAGATCACCGACCCGTACGAGGCCAGCGTCCACGACGCCGACAGCGCCTACCGGCTCGGCCGCCGACTCCACCGCGCGGCGCCCCACGCCGACGCCCTGCTGATCTCCTGCGGCACCTTCCGCACCTTCGAGGTGCTGCCCTACCTGGAGTTGGACACCGGAGTGCCGGTCGTCACCAGCAACCAGGCGTCCCTGTGGCGCGCCCTGCGCATGCTCGGCCTGCGCGACGAACTCCCCGCGCTGGGCCGGCTCGGCGGCATCGCCGACTGCTGACCGCGCCGCCCCGACCGGGCAGCCGGCCCTCACCCGTACCCACCGAAACCCTGAGGAGGAGCACACCGTGCTCGTCGACGCACTGCAGTTCGTGAAACCGTCCCGGGAGCGCTTCGAGGAGTGGCACGCCGCCGGCATCACGGCGATCCACGCCACCGTCGCGATCTGGGAGGACTCCACCGAGACCATGCGCGAAGTGGGCCGCTGGCAGCGCCTGCTCGCCGAGAACGCCGACCTCCTGTGCGCGGGCCGGACCGCGGCCGACCTCCACCGCGCCGCCGACGAGGGCCGGACCGCCGTCGTCCTCGGCTTCCAGAACAGCAGCCCCTTCGAGGACGACCTCGACCTCGTCGGCGCCTTCCACCAGGCCGGCGTCCGCATCGCGCAACTCACCTACAACACCCAGAACTCCGCCGGAGCCGGCTGTTGGGAGGGCGAGGACGCCGGGCTCTCCCGCACCTACGGGATCAATCTCATCCGCGAGATGAACCAGGTCGGCATGGTCGTCGACATCTCCCACTGCAACGAGCGCACCTCGCTGGAGGCGATCGAGGCGTCTGAACGGCCCGTGGCCGTCACCCACGCCAACCCCCGGGCCTTCGTCGGCGAAGACGTGGAACTCGCCCTGCGCAACAAGTCCGACACCGTCCTCAAGCAGACCGCCGCCTCGGGCGGGGTCGTGGGGCTGAGCATGTACCCGAGGATCGCCCCCGACGGCGTCCACTGCACCGTGGACCGCTTCTGCGACATGGTCGCCCACACCGTCGACCTCATCGGGGTGGAACACGTCGGATTCGGCTCCGACTACTACGCCGGGCAAGGCGACGAAGAACTCCACTGGTGGCGACAGGGCCGGTGGAGCCGCAAACCGATGGTCCCCATCTCCGGACCCGTCGAGTTCCCCGACTGGTACGCGGCGGGCCGGGGGTACGCGGCGGTCCGACAGCGGCTGCTGGAACGCGGGTTCACCGCCGCCGAGGTCGAGCGGATCTCCGGCGGGAACTGGGCGGACCTCTTCGAGGCCGGCTTCACCGCCGCCCCCCGGAGCTGACGTGCGCGGCCACGGCAGCGGGAGGGCGAGCCGGAGATGAACCACTACGACGCCGTCGTCGTCGGCGGAGGCCACAACGGACTGGTGACCGCCGCCTACCTGGGACGCGCGGGGCTGAAGGTCGCGCTCCTGGAAGCCCGGACCGCACTGGGCGGGCCCTGCGGAGCGTACGAGTTCCTGCCGGGGCGCCGCCTCGCCTTCACCAACTCGCCGGGCTCGCTCAACCCGGCCGTCGTCGCCGAACTGGACCTGGCGCGCCACGGGCTGCGGTTCGTCCGGGTCGACCCGACGGTCGTCCACCACTTCGACGAGGGGTGCTTCGTCGGCTGGCGCGACCAGGCCCGGGTGGACGCCCAACTGGACGCCTTCGCCCCCGGCGAGGCCGCCCGCTACCGCGGCCTGATCACCGGCCTTGAGCGGCTGGGCGCCCGGCTCGGCGTCCGGCTCGACGCCCCGCCACCGGACCCGGACCACTTGAAGAAACGTTTGTCCGATTCTGCGGACCTCCGGCTCTTCGACGCCGTCTTCGACGGCTCGCTCACCCAACTGCTCGACGAACACCTGCACTCCGACCGGGCGAAGGCCCTGCTGGCGCTGCTCGCACTCAACGCCCAACTCGTACCGCCGTCGACCCCCGGCACCGCCGTGGGCCTGCTGATGCGCCCCTTCGCGCTCGCCGCCGCCGGCGACAGCGCACCGGACGCCGCGGAGCGCAGCGCGCTCCGCGGCTCCACCGGACTCCCCGTCGGCTCGATGAGCGCCATCGCCGACGCCCTGACCGGCGCCTGCCGGGCCCACGGCGTCGACGTGCGCACCGACACCCCCGTGGCCCGGGTGCTGCACGGACCGCTGGGCGTCCGCGGCGTCGTCACCCCCGGCGGCGAGGAGTTCACCGCGCCCCGGGTGATCTCCACCGTCAACCCCGTCCACCTCTTCCGCGACCTCCTCGACGACGGCGCGATGGACCCCGACATCCGGGACCAGGTGCTGCGCACCCCCATGCGGGGCTCCGCGTTCAAGCTGGTGCTGGAAGTCGACTCCCTGCCCGCGTACGCCGGACTGCCGAAGGACGCCGACCCCGAAGCCGTGCGCACCTGCCAGTTCCGCTTCGGTTCCTCCCTCGCCGAGATCGAGCGGGCCGTACGCGCCGCACTCGACGGACACGCCTCGGCCGAACCCCTGATGTGGGGCCTGACCCCCACCCTCACCTCGCCCGAACTCACCCCCGGCACCACCCAGCTGATCAGCGTCAACGCCTGGCACGCCCCCTACCGTCCGCACGACGGCCCCTGGGACGACCGGCGCACCGAGGAGTTCGGCCGCCGCTGCGTGGCCCGGCTCGACGCCCTGATGCCCGGCATCGCCGACCGGGTCGTGGACCACCGCTTCATGAACCCCGTCGACGTCGAAGCCGAACTCGGCCTCCTCGGCAGCAACATCACCCACGGAGACATGCTCCCCGGCGCCCTCTTCGGCGCCCGCCCCCACCCCGCCGTCGCCGGCTACCGCACCCCGCTGCGCGGCTTCTACCTCGGCGGCAGCGGCACCTGGCCGGGGGGATACGTCACCGGCACGCCCGGCAGGAACGCCGCCACGACGGTCCTCGGCGATCTCGCCCACGAGCAAAGGCCGCACCCATGAGACCCACCCACCCGACGGCGCAGCCCCGTTCCCTACCGCGCCGCGCCTTCGGCGCCCTCGTCGTCGCCGCGCTGCTGGTCACCGGCTGCGCCGCGCCGGCCGCCGTCGGCCGCGACCGGGACACCCTCGTCATCGGCGCCGAAGGCGAGATCCCCGTACTCGACCCGCACCGGCTCTCCGGCACCGTGGGCCTGCGCGTCGTCGACGCGCTCTTCGACCCCCTCATCCGCGAGGACCTCGGCACCAGGACCGACGGGGCGCCCGCGCTGCGGCCCGCCCTCGCCACCTCCTGGCAGGTCTCCCCGGACGCCCTCACCTACGCCCTCGCCCTGCGCGAGCACGTCACCTTCACCGACGGCACCCCCTTCGACGCCGCGGCCGTGAAGACCAACTTCGACCGCATCCTCGACAAGAAGTCCCCGGTGTACGACGCCACCGCCGCCGGCAACATGAAGTTCCTCAGCCGCTGGATCGAACGCGTCGACGTCACCGGAAAGCACGCCGTGACCCTGCGGCTGACCAAGCCGTACGCCGGTCTGCTCCGACTGCTCACCGACCGGCGCATGTCGCTGGTCAGCCCGGCCGCGCTGCGCACCCACGACCCCGACGACATCGGCCTGCACCCGGTCGGCACCGGCCCCTACCGACAGCGGGCCGCCGACCACGGCAAGCGGATCACGCTCCAGCGCAACGACTCCTACTGGGGCGGCGTCCCGCGGACGAAGTCCATCGTCGTCGAATCCGTCAGCGACCCCACCACCTTGGCCATCGCCGCCCAGACCGGCGAGGTCGACGCGATCCTCAGCGCCGGCGCCCAACAGGTGCGGCAACTCGCCGGCCAGGGCACGATGACGGTCCAGTACCCGGAGCCCGCGAACCAGTACTTCCTCCGGCTCAACACCCGCACCGCGCCCACCGACAACGCGCTGGTGCGCCGGGCCCTCAACCACGCCGTGGACCGGGAGGCCATCGCCACCCTCACCGCGGGCCAGGTCGCGCCCTCGCACGGCCCGCTGCCGCGCGGCAACGAGGCGTACCGACAGGACCGCGCCGCCGACGGCCGCTACGCCCACGACCCCGCCCTGGCCAAGCGGCTGATCGCGGAGAGCGGCGTGCCCACCCCCGTACGGCTGCGGCTGCTCGCTCCCGACAGCGGCCCCGGCTTCTCGCAGGCGACCGAGATCATGTCGCTGATCCAGCAGGACCTCAAAGCGGTCGGCGTCAAGCTGGAGGTGCAGTACATGGAGTTCGCCTCGCTCGTCGCCGAGGAGGGCGCCGGATACAAGAAGGGCGTACACGGCTCCTTCAACGGCTGGACCACCGGCGCCGACTCCGCCGACTTCCTCGAGCGGATGTTCGGCGGCACGCTCCACCCGCCCAACGGCGTGAACCGCGGCTGGTACCGCAACCCGGCCGTGGACGCGCTCCTCGACGAAGCCCGCGCCGAGCCGCGGGAGGAGACCCGGACCGATCTGTACCGCCGGGCCGCGGACGCCATCGCAAGCGACGCGCCCTGGGTCTTCCTCTACCAGGACCGGCTGCCGCGCCTGCTCAGCCGCAAGGTCGAGGGCGTCGTGGCGGCCCCGTCCGTCTACATCGACTACACCACCATCCGCCGCCGGTGAGGAGGGCCCAGCCATGAAGGCCACTGCGGCACCCGCAACAACGACACCATCAGCACCACCCCGCACCTCTTGGCGCGCCCGGCTGCGCACGGCCGGCGGCGGCAACGCCGCGACGGCCACCGGCGGCTGCATCGTCGCCCTCACCGTCCTGGTCGCCCTGTTCGCCCCCTGGCTCGCCCCCGCCGACCCGCTCGCCACCGACCCGGCCGCCATCGGCCTCGGCCCGCTCAGCGACGGCCACCTCCTCGGCACCGACGAGGTCGGCCGGGACGTGCTGAGCCGACTGATGCACGGCGCCAGGCTCGCCCTGCTGGTCGCGGTCGTACCGACCCTGCTCGCCCTGCTGATCGGCGGACTCCTCGGACTCGTCGCCGGCTACGTCGGCGGCTGGCTCGACAGCGTCCTGATGCGCCTGTTCGACGTGATGTTCTCCTTCCCCGGCATCCTGCTGGCCCTCGGCATCGGGGTCGCACTCGGCCCCGGGCTCACCTCCATGGTCATCGCCATGGTCGTGGTCACCGTCCCCGAGTTCGGCCGCATCGTCCGCGGCAGCGTGGTGTCCCTGCGCCAGGAGCAGTACGTGGAGGCCGCAGCCGCCCTCGGCTACGGCCACCGCCGGATCGCCCTGCGGCACATCACCCCCAACCTCCTCGGCCCCCTGGTCGTCTTCGCCACCCTCCAGACCGGGCGCAACGTCATCCTCGGCGCCAGCCTCGCCTTCCTCGGCCTCGGCGCCCAACCGCCCGCCCCCGACTGGGGCCAGATGCTCAGCGGCGGCCGGGCCCTGCTGGTCACCTCGCCCCACGTGGCGACCGTCCCCGGACTCGTGATCGTCGTCCTGGCCGTCGGGTTCAACCTCCTCGGCGACGGCGTACGGGACCGGCTCGACCCCCGCAGCCGTACGGCCCGATCCACCCGCAGCGCCGGCCCCGGCACCCTCCGCACCCGGTGGAGCCGATCGTGAACAGTCCAGGAGACGCGCCATGCTGACCTTCACCCTGCGCCGGGCGCTCCAGATGATCCCCGTCGTCCTCGGGGTGACCGTCGCCACCTTCGGGCTCGGTCAGATCATCCCCGGCGACCAGGCCACCGCCCTGCTCGGCCCCACCTCCACCGAAGAGGACCGACAAGCCCTGCGCGCGGACCTCGGCCTCGACGAACCCGCCATCTCCCGCTACTTCACCTACCTCGGCAACCTCCTCGGCGGCGACCTGGGCCGCTCCCTCTCCTTCGGCCGGCCCGTCTCCGAAGTCCTCTCCGACCGGCTGCTCAACACCTTCCTGCTCTCCGGCACCGCGATCGTGGTGGCCACCGTCGCCGGAGTGGCGATCGGCACCTGGGCCGCGATGAAGCCGGGCTCCCTG
Organism: Streptomyces sp. NPDC047315; assembly: GCF_040643215.1. Lineage (NCBI taxonomy): Bacteria > Bacillati > Actinomycetota > Actinomycetes > Kitasatosporales > Streptomycetaceae > Streptomyces > Streptomyces sp. NPDC047315. The sequence goes on from NZ_JBEYTZ010000046.1 coordinate 37,541, forward strand.
CGGGACCGCGGACTCAACGTCCTCGTCCTCTTCTTCAACTCCGTGCCCTCGTTCTGGTTCGGCCTGGTGCTGATCGTCGTCTTCGCCCTCCAACTGCGGATCTTCCCCGCCACCGGCATGACCTCCATCGGCGGCGGCGGGGGAGCCCTCGACGTCGCCGCCCACCTGGTGCTGCCGGCGATCACCCTGGCGGCCTGGTCCCTCGCGGTGATCGCCCGGATGACCCGCTCCGCCGTGCTGGAGGTGATCGGCAACGACTACGTGCGCACCGCCCGCTCCCGCGGCGTCGGCGAACTGCGGGTCATCACCCGCCACGTGCTGCCCAACGCGATGCCCGCCGTCATCACCGTCATCGGACTCCAGGCCGGCTTCCTGCTCAGCGGCGCGGTGCTCACCGAGACGGTGTTCTCCTGGCCGGGCCTCGGCCTCGCGCTCCACCAGGCCGTCTCCACCCGCGACATCCCCCTGGTCCAGGGCGGAATCCTGATGATCGCCATCGCCTTCGTCCTCATCAACTTCCTGGTGGACGTCCTCCAGGCGTACTTCAACCCCAAGATCAAGCTCGCCTAGCGAGAGGCACCGACGTGTCCGTCCTCGAAGTGGAACACCTCCAAGTCGCCTACCGCGACCGCGCCGGCGCCGACCCGGTGCAGACCGTCCGGGACGTCTCCTTCACCGTCGCGGAAGGCGGATCCCTCGGCATCGTCGGGGAGTCGGGCTGCGGCAAGAGCCAGACCGTGCTGGCCGTGCTCGGACTCCTCGGCCACGAGGGCGCCGAGGTGTCCGGCCGCATCTCCTTCGACGGCCGCGACCTCACCCGGCTCACCCCGAAGCAACTGCGACAGGTGCGCGGCAGCGGCATCGCCCTGGTCTCCCAGGACGCCCTGTCCGCCCTCAACCCCGCCATGACCATCGGCACCCAGATGGCCGAACCCCTGATCCGGTACGACGGATACGGCCGCCGCGCCGCCGCCGCACGGTGCGCCGAACTCCTCGACCTCGTCGGCATCCCCGGCCCCCGCGACCGGCTGCGCAGCTACCCCCACCAACTCTCCGGCGGCATGCGCCAACGCGTCCTCATCGCCATGGCCGTCAGCCGCGAACCCCGCCTCCTGATCGCCGACGAACCCACCACGGCCCTGGACGTCACCATCCAGTCCCAGGTCCTCGCACTCATCGACCGACTGCGCCGCGAACTGCGCACCGCGCTCGTCCTGATCACCCACGACCTGGGAGTCGTCGCCGGCGTCACCGACCACATCGCGGTCATGTACGGCGGCCGGATCGTGGAGTCCGCACCCACCACCGCGCTCTTCGACGACCCCGCCCACCCCTACACCCGCGCCCTGATGGCCTCCGTGCCCCGGATGGACCGGCAGGTCGACCGGCTGCCCGCGATCCCCGGCTTCCCGCCGCACCCCGCGTCCCCGCCGCCCGGCTGCGCCTTCCAGCCGCGCTGCGCCGAAGCCCGACCCGGCTGCATCGATGCCGTACCCGAACTCACCGCCCCGAGCGACGCGCACCCCGACCACGAAGTCCGCTGCCCCTACCCCGCGCCCGCCGCCGGTGAACCGCACCCCGCAGGAGCACCCGTATGAGCACTCGCGCGAACGCCCTTACCAGCACGGCCGATTCGCCCGCCGCCGTCACCGTCGAGGACCTTCAGGTGCGCTTCCCCGTCCGCACCGGAGTGCTGCGCCGCACCACCGGCACCGTGCGCGCCGTGGACGGCGTCTCCTTCACGGTCCCCGCCCGCAGCATCGTCGCCGTCGTCGGCGAGAGCGGCAGCGGCAAGACCACCACCGGACGCGCCCTGGTCGGCCTCTCCCCGGTCGCCGCCGGACGGGTCCTCATCGAGGGCCGCCCCCTGGCCGAACTGCGCGCCGACAAGTCCCTGCCCCGGACGGTCCAGATCGTCCACCAGGACCCGTACGCCAGTCTCAACCCCCGGATGACCATCGGCGCCACGATCCGCGAGGTCGTGCACGTGCACCGCACCGTGCCCCGGGAGGAGGTCGCGGCCCGCGCCGTCGAACTGCTCGGCCACGTCGGCCTCGCCCCCGAACTCGCCGACCGCCATCCGCACGAACTCTCCGGCGGACAGCGCCAACGGGCCGCCATCGCCCGGGCCCTCGCCGTCGAACCCCGCATCGTCGTCTGCGACGAGATCGTCTCCGCCCTCGACGTCAGCGTCCAGGGCCAGATCGTCAACCTCCTGAAGGACCTCTGTCGCGACGGTGACCTGAGCTTCCTCTTCATCTCCCACGACATGAGCGTGGTCCGGCACATCTGCGACCACGTCGTGGTCATGTACGGCGGACGGGTCATGGAGAGCGGCCCCTGCGCCGAGGTGTTCACCTCGCCCCGCCATCCCTACACCCACTCCCTCCTCGCCGCCGTGCCGGTGCCCGACCCCCGAGCGCCCGTGCCCGGCGCCGGGACCCGCATCCGCACCGAACCTCCCGACCCCGCGTCCCCGCCGCCCGGCTGCCGCTTCCAGCGGGCCTGTCCCTTCGCCACCGAACTGTGCCGCACCCAGAGCCCGCCGCCGGCCGAGGCGCGGGGGCGGACCGTGGCCTGCCACCACCACGCGGCGCCCGAAGTGCGCCGTGCACTGACCGAAAGGAACCCGGCACGATGACCCGAACCGACAGCCGAGCCACCCCGACCGCCCCGGTGTGGACGTCGTTCGCCGGCGGTCGCCGAACGGCCCCCGGCGGCACGGAGATCCCGCTGGTGGACCCCGCGACGGGGGAGCGCTGGGGCACCTCCCACCAGGACGCCGGCGCCGTCGACACCGCGGTGGCCGCGGCCCGTGCCGCGCTGCACTCGCCGTCCTGGGGCGGACTGCCCCAGCACGCCCGCGCCGACCTGCTCCACCGCCTCGGCGACGTGCTCGTCGAGAACCGGGACGAACTCGCCGCCCTGGAAACCCTCGCCAACGGCAAGCCCCTGGCCGCCACCCGGGCCGAGGTGTCCGCCCTCGCCCGCTGGTACCGCTACTACGCGGGCGTCGCCGAGACCCTGGAGGACCGCTCCCGCACCCTCAGCGCCACGGCGCACGCGGTGGTCCGCCACGAGCCGCTGGGCGTGGTCGCGGCCCTGACCCCGTTCAACGGCGCGCTCTCCCTCGGGTCCTGGAAGCTCGCCCCCGCCCTCGCCGCCGGCAACACCGTCGTGCTCAAACCCCCGCCGCAGGCCCCCGCGTCCTCGGTCCGCCTCGCCGAACTCGCCCTGGAGGCGGGCTTTGCGCCCGGTGTCGTCAACACGGTCATCGGGGGAGCGCAGGAGGCCCGGCTGCTCACCGACCACCCCGACGTCGCCATGGTCACCTTCACCGGGAGCACCGCCGTCGCCCGGGAGCTCGGCGCCCGCGCCGCGGCCGGCATGAAGCGCTACGTCTGCGAGGCCGGCGGCAAGTCCGCCCACGTCGTCTTCGCCGACGCCGACCTCGACGCCGCCGTGACCGCCGCCCGACAGGGCGCCTTCTCCGCCGCCGGACAGACCTGCGTCGCCGGCTCCCGCCTCCTCGTCCAGGCCGAGGTGTACGAGGAGTTCCTGGCCCGCTTCGCCAAGGCGGTGGACGGACTGCGGGTGGGCGACCCGAGGGACCCGCGCACCCAGGTCGGCCCCCTCGCGTCGGCGGCGGCGCTCGCCCGGGTCGAGGGCTACGTCGACGAAGCGGTGCGCGACGGCGCCCGCGCCGTGACCGGGGGCCGCCGACCCGACGCCGACGGCGGATTCTGGTACCCGCCCACGGTCCTCGCCGGCGTACGGCCCGAGATGGCCGTCTGTCGGGAGGAGGTCTTCGGCCCGGTCGCCACCGTCCAGCCCTTCACCACCGAGGACGAGGCCGTGGCCCTCGCCAACTCCCTGGAGTACGGCCTGGCCGCGGGGCTGTGGACGCGCGACGCGGCCCGCGCCCACCGGCTGGCCGGCCGTCTGGACGCCGGCGTCGTGTGGGTCAACACCTACCGACTGCTCCACTGGTCCGTGCCGTTCGGCGGACACAAGCAGTCCGGCCTCGGGCGGGAGAACGGCGTCGAGGCCGTCCACGAGTTCCTCCAGACCAAGTCGGTCATCACCGAGCACGGCACCCCCGCCGACCCCTTCGGCGACTGACCGACCACCCCGCCGAGCCACCCACCCCCTTGAGCCACCCACCCTTGCCGAGAGGACGCCATGGAATTCCTCGTCAACATCCAGATCGACTGGCCCCACGACATGGACCCCGCCCACAAGGACGCGGTTTCCACCGCCGAGCGCCGCCGCGCCGCCGAACTCGCCGAAGCCGGCCACCTCGTCCGCATGTGGCGGGTGCCCGGCCGCACCGAGAACTGGGGGCTGTGGCGGGCCGCCGACCCCACGGAACTGCACGCGATCATCGCCTCGCTGCCGGTGTGGCCCTGGATGGACGTGACGGTGCACGCCCTGGCACAACACCCGGTGGACCCGCTGCACGCCACCTGACGTCAACAAGAGCGCACTTCGGGGACACTGCGCCGACCGGGTTCGAACGCACCCTGACCCTATAGTCGTTGAGCATTCGGACCGGTGGGGCAAAAGGGGTGCGCATGGCGGAGGTTCACAGGGATTTGGTCCGTCCGTTGGTCGAGGCGCTACGGGTGCACGCCGCCCGCGCGGCGGGGGACACCGCCTTCAGCTGTGGACAACGGTCCGTGAACTGGGCCGAGTTGGAGCGCCGTACGGCCCGCCTCGCAGGCCACCTGGCCCGGCTCGGGGTCGGCCGCGGGGACCGGGTGCTGCTGTGCCTGCCCGGCCGGCTGGAGACGGTGGAGAGCTGGCTCGCGATCCTGCGGGCCGGCGCCGTCGGCGTACCGCTGGATCCGCGGGCCGCCGACGACGAACTGGCCCACGTCCTCGCCGACTGCGACGCGGTCGCGGCCGTGGCCGAGGCGCCGCTCCTCCGGCGGCTGTCGCGGGCGGCGGCCGGCCGGACCCCGCTGCGCGCCGGCGTGGTCGTGGGCCCCCCGGCACCGCCGTCCGACCAGACCGACCAGACCGAGCAAACCGACCAGGCCGACCAGAACGAGCAAACCGCGCGCCCGGTGCCGTACGAAGAACTCGCCGGGACCGACGCCCCCGCACCGCCGCGCGACGACCTCGGACTCGACGAGCCGGCGTGGATCCTCTACACCTCCGGCACCACCGGCGCGCGCAAGGGCGCGGTGACGACCCAGCGGGCCCTGCTGTGGTCCACCGCCGCCGGCTACGCACCGCTCCTCGGCATGTCCGAGCGGGACCGGCTGCTGTGGCCGCTGCCGCTGCACCACGCCTACGCGCAGTCGCTGTGCCTGGTCGCCGTGGTCGCCACCGGCGCGAGCGCCCACCTCCTCGACCGGGGCGTGGACATCGCGCAGGCCCTGCGGCACCAGCCGCCGAGCGAGCCCTTCACGATGCTGGCCGGCGTCCCGGCCACCTACCACCTGCTGGTCAGCGCGGTGCGCGAGGCCCCGCCGCGGCCCGCCGGGCTACGGGTCTGCCTGACCGGAGGAGCGCCCTGCCCGCCGGAACTGCTCGCCGCGACCGAGGAGTTGCTGGGCGCACCGCTGCTCGACGGCTACGGCGCCACCGAGACCAGCGGCAAGATCACCCTCGCCCGGCCCGGCGCACCGGGCCCGGACCGGGTGCCGCAGCCGCTGCCCGGCATGGACGTCCGGATCACCCACCCGAGCAGCGGTGACACCCTCGCGGACGGCGACGAGGGCGAGATCTGGGTGCGCGGCCCCGGGCTGATGACCGGCTACCACGGCCGCCCCGACAGCACGGCGCAGGCCCTGCGGGACGGCTGGTACCACACCGGCGACCTCGGCCACCGCACGCCCGACGGCGGGCTGCGGGTCACCGGCCGCGCGGTCGACCTGATCATCCGCGGCGGCCAGAACGTCAACCCGGTGGAAGTGGAGCAGGTGTTGCTGTCCTGCCCCGGCGTCGCGGACGCGGCGGTCGTCGGCCGCCGCCACGACGTGCTGGGGGAGGTCCCGGTGGCGTTCGTCGTCGCCGGCCCGCAGGGCGTGGACCTCGCGGGGCTGCGGGCCGAGTGCCGCCGGCGGCTGTCCGCGTTCAAGGTGCCGGACGAGTTCCGGCCGAGCGTCCCCCTGCCCCGTACGTCCTCCGGAAAGGTACGGAGGACCGTGCTCGCCGCGCGGCTGGCGACGGCCCTCGCCCAGGACCGTGCCGGCACCCGCGCCGAACTGCGCGCCGGGTTGCTCGCGCGGCCCGAGCACGAGCGGCGCAGCGCGGTGCTGCGCCTGGTCCTGGACGCCGTACCCGCGGCGGACGACGTACGGGACGCCCACGCCGACACCGATCCCCAGCGGAGCTTCGCCGACCGGGGCCTCGGCTCCCTCCAAGGCGTACTGCTGCGCGACCGGCTCGCCGCGGCCACCGGTCTCGACCTGCCCCCGACCCTGGTCTTCGACCGGCCGACCCCGGGCGCGGTGGCCGACTTCGTGCACGCCGCGCTGCTCGGCGCCGCGCATCCGGCGGCCCGTACCCGCGTCGCCGCCCCGACCCCCGAAGAGCCGGTGGCCGTCGTCGCGATGGCCTGCCGCTTCCCGGGGCCGGTGGACGACGTCCGCACCCCGGAGGAGCTGTGGCGGCTGCTCGCCGACGGAGCGGACGCCACCTCCGCGTTCCCCGCCGACCGGGGCTGGGACGTGGCCGCCCTGTACGACCCCGACCCCGACCGGCCGGGCACCTCGACCACCCGGCGCGGCGGGTTCCTGCGCCGGGCCGCCGACTTCGACGCGGCCTTCTTCGGCATGTCCCCCCGGGAGGCCCGGGCCACCGACCCCCAGCAGCGGCTGCTGCTGGAGACCGCCTGGGAGGTGGTGGAACGGGCCGGCATCGCGCCCACCGCCCTGCGCGGCAGCGACACCGGCGTCTTCGTCGGAGTGATGCACGGCGACTACGCCGGCCGGCTGCTGCACCGAGGGGGCCACGAACAGGAGGCGCACCTCGCGCTCGGATCCGCCGGCAGCGTGGCCTCCGGGCGCATCTCCTACACCCTCGGCCTGGAGGGGCCCGCGGTGACCGTGGACACCGCCTGTTCCTCGTCGCTGGTCGCCATGGACTGGGCGGCGCGGGCGCTGCGCTCGGGCCAGTGCTCCCTCGCCGTGGCCGGCGGCGCCACCGTCATGGCCAGCCCGGCGCCGTTCGTCGCCTTCAGCAGGCTCCGCGCGCTCTCCCCGGACGGCCGCTGCAAGCCGTTCTCCGCCGCCGCCGACGGCACCGCCTGGGGCGAGGGCGTCGGCCTGGTCCTGCTGGAACGGCTGAGCGACGCACGGCGCAACGGCCACCCGGTGCTCGCCGTGCTCCGCGGCTCCGCCGTCAACGGGGACGGCGCGTCCAACGGCCTGACCGCGCCCAGCGGATCCGCCCAGGAGCGGTTGATCGGGGACGCCTTGGCCGCCGCCGGGCTCGAACCGGCCGACGTCGACGCGGTGGAGGCGCACGGCACGGGGACCCCGCTCGGCGACCCCATCGAGGCCCGTGCCCTCCTCGCCGCCTACGGACCGGGCCGCCCCGCCGACCGGCCCCTGTGGCTCGGCTCCCTGAAGTCCAACCTCGGACACACCCAGGCCGCGGCCGGTGTCGCCGGGGTCATCAAGACCGTACTGGCGATGCGGCACGGCGTGCTGCCGCGCACACTGCACCTCGACGAGCCGTCCCCCAGGGTCGACTGGGCGTCCGGCGCCGTGCGGCCACTGACCCGGGACCAGCCGTGGCGGCCCGCCCACGGGCAGCCGCGCCGCGCGGCGGTGTCGGCCTTCGGCATCGGCGGCACCAACGCCCACGTGATCCTGGAGGAGGCGATCGAGGAACGGGAGACGGGAGAGGGGGGAGAGGCAGGGAAGACGGGGGAGACGAGGAGGGAGCCGGGGGACGGTGGCGAGCACCGGAGGTCCGCTCCGTACCCGCCTCTACTGCTGTCCGGCGCCGACGCGGGCGCCCTGCGCGCCCAGGCCGGGCGTACGGCGTCCTTCCTCCGGGACCGGCCCGAACAGCCGCTCGGGGACGTGGTGTTCTCCGCCGCCACCACCCGCGCCGCGCTCCGCCACCGGGCGGCGGTCCCCGCGGACGACCGTGCCGCACTCCTGACCGCACTCGACCGGCTCGCCGCCGGAACGACGACCCTTGCACCGGTGCGCACGGCCCCGCGACTCGCCTTGCTCTTCACCGGCCAGGGCGCCGCACGCGCCGGCCTCGGGCGGGAACTGCACACCGCCTACCCGGTCTTCGCCGACGCCTTCGACGCGCTGTGCGGCCGGTTCGACGCCGCCGGAGTGGGGGACCGGCCGCTGCGCGAGAGCCTGTGGCCCGAACCGGGCCGGGACTCCCACGCCCTGGACCGGACCGACGTCGCCCAGGCCGGCCTGTTCGCGTTCGAGGTCGCCCTGTTCGCCCTGCTCGCCTCCTGGGGAGTGCGGCCCGACGTCCTGGTCGGACACTCCGTCGGGGAACTGGCCGCCGCCCACGTGGCCGGCGTCCTCGACCGGGACGACGCCGTCGAACTGGTCGCCGCCCGAGGCCGGCTGATGCAGCGCCTGCCCGCCGGCGGCGCCATGGTCGCCGTGGCAGCCGCGGAGGACGAGGTGACCGCGGAACTCGCCAAGTCCCCCGAGGCTGCCGGGCCGGTCGCGATCGCCGCGGTGAACGGCCCCCGGTCGGTCGTCGTCTCCGGCGCGGAGCCGGCGGTCACCGCGCTGGCGAAGACCTTCGCGGCCCGCGGGCACCGCACCGAACGCCTGGCCACCGGGCACGCCTTCCACTCGCCGCTCGTCGAACCCGCGCTGGCCGCGTTCGCAGAGGCCGCGTCGCGCGCCGCCTTCCACGAGCCCCGCATCCCGATCGTCTCGACCGTCACGGGACGCCCCGCCACCGCCGACGACCTGCGCTCGGCGGACTACTGGGTCCGCCACGCCCGCCAGCCGGTGCGCTTCGCCGACGCCGTGCGCCACCTCGCGGACGACGCGGGGGTGACCGCATTCGTCGAGGTCGGCCCCGCCGCCCACCTCACCTCGGCCGCGCTGAGCACCGTCGGAGAGCCCGGGGACCGCGTGTTCACCGCGACGGCCAGGCGCGGCCACCCCGAGCCCGGCACCCTCCTGACGGCCCTAGCCCGGCTGCACGTGCACGGCCTCCCCGTCGACTGGGAAGCGGTCCGACACGGGCACGCGGGCCCGGCCGTCCGACGGATCGACCTCCCCACCTACCCCTTCCAGCGCGAGCGCCACTGGCTGGTGGCGCCTCCGGCCACCGCCGCGGGCCCCGCCCACCCGACCGCGCACACCACCGGCCACCCCGTGCTGACCGCGCCGACGAGCCTCCCGGATACGGACCGCGTTCTGAGCACCGGCCGACTGTCCCACGCCGAACAGCCCTGGCTGCGCGACCACGTCGTGCACGGCCGGGCGCTGGTGCCCGCCACCGCCCTCGCTGACCTCGCCCTCACCACCGGCGCTGCCTGCGACCTCGTGGAGCTGGACGAGTTGACGCTGCTGGTCCCGCTGCACCTGCCGGACCCCGGCGGGCACGTCGAAGTCCAGGTCGCCCTCGGCGCACCGGACGCCGCCGGCCGCAGGACCGTCGACCTGCACGCCCGCCCCGGGGACGGCGGCCCCCTCGGCACGTGGACCCACCACGCCACCGGCCGGCTGGCACCGTCGGCCGGCGCACTCGCCCCCGGGCACGGCGACGACGAGCCCTGGCCGCCCGCGGACGCGGAGCCCGTCGACCTGACCGGTGCGTACGAACGCCTGGCGGCGGCGGGGCACGCGTACGGCACGGCGTTCCGCTGCGTACGGGCGATGTGGCGATGCGGCGACGACCTGCTGGCCGACGTACGACTCCCCGACGAGGCCACGGCCGAAGCACAGCGCTACGGCCTCCACCCCGCGCTGTTCGACGCCGCCCTGCACGCGTCCCTGCTGCTCCCCGCCGACCCGGGAAGCCCCGACGGCACCGGTCGGCTGCCGTTCGCCCTGCGGGGAGTCAGCAGGCACGCGGCGGGCGCCACCGCCGTACGGGTCAGGCTGCGCCCCACCGGGGACCACACCGTCGCCGCCGAACTCAGCGACCCGGCCGGGCGCCCGGTGCTGCGAGTGGCGGAGCTGACGACCCGCCCGGTGAGTAGCGCCGGCGGAACTCACCCGCCCGAACCGCTGTACCGGCCGCGCTGGACGCCCCTCGCCCCGGCGCACTCGGCCCCGCCCGCTTGCGCGGTGGGCACCCCGGACGATCTCGGCCTGGCCACCGAGCCCTTCGGCGCCGGACCGTCCGGGCCGGGATCGTCGGGGCCGGGATCGTCCGGGCCAGGGGCGCCCGCCGCCTCCACTCTCGTCGTCTCCCTGTCCCCGTCCGGCCCGTCCGCGGACCCGACGGCCGCCACGCACGACCTCGTCACGCGCGCCCTGGAGCTACTGCGGGGCCGCCTGCCCGCCCTGGCCCCGGGAACGCGCCTGACCTTGGTGACCCGCGGTGCCACCGGCGTTGACCCCGACCTGCCCGCCGCAGCCCTCTGGGGGCTGGCGCGCAGCGCCCAGTCCGAGTACCCCGGCCGCCTCACCCTCGTCGACGTCGACGACCACCCGGATTCCCTGCGCCGACTACCGGCCGCCCTGGCGACGGACGAACCCCAACTCGCCCTCCACGCAGGCAGGGTGCACGTCCCCCGACTGGCCCGACCGTCGACCGCCGAGCCCGACCCGGCGTCCCCCTTCGAGGCCGACGGCACGGTGCTGATCACCGGCGGCACGGGGGCGCTCGGCGCCCTGCTGGCCGGCCATCTGACGGAGCACCACGGCGTACGACGGCTGCTGCTCACCAGCCGCAGCGGCCCGGCCGCCCCCGGCGCGCGCCGACTGCGGGAGCGGATCGAGCGGACCGGCGCCCGCGTCGACCTGGTCGCCTGCGACGCCGCCGACCGCCGTGCACTGGCCGAACTGATCGCCGAGCGCTGCACCGACCTGACCGCCGTGGTGCACACGGCGGGCGTCCTCGACGACGGCGTGCTGGAGGGCCAGACGCCCGACCGCGTCGCGGCCGTCCTGCGCCCGAAGGCGGACGCCGCCTGGCACCTGCACGAGCTGACGAAGGACCTGCCCCTGTCGCAGTTCGTGCTGTTCTCCTCGGCCGCTGGCCTGCTCGGCAACCCCGGCCAGGCCGGCTACGCCGCCGCGAACGCCTTCCTCGACGCCCTCGCACTGCACCGGACGGCCCGCGGACTGCCAGCGCTCTCGCTGGCGTGGGGGCCGTGGGCCGGCGGCGACGGCATGGCCGCCCGCACCGGTCGGACCGGTGACGGCGTGCTCCGGGCCGTCACCGCGGCCGAGGGCCTCACGCTGTTCGACGCCGCCCTGACGACGGGCGAACCCGTCCTCGCGCCGCTGCCGCTGGACCTCGCGTCCGCCCGGCCCAGCCGCGCCCTCCCACCGCCCCTGCGGGACCTCGCCGGTCCTTCCGGCCCCTTGCCGGCCGCGGCCGGCAAACGCCCCGGCGGCGCCCGCGACACCGACCAGAGCGGCCGGCTGCCAGAGGAGACGCCGGGGGCCTGGCACGTACGGCTTGCGCAACTGCCCGCCGCCGACCGCGCCCCCGCCCTGCTCGACCTGGTCCGCGCGGCGGTCGCCGACGTGCTCGGACACACCGACGAGGGCGCCGTCACGGCCGACCGCGCCCTGACCGAACTCGGCCTCGACTCCCTCGCCGCCGTGCAACTGCGCAACCGGCTGGGCCTGCTCACCGGCCTGGAACTGCCCCCCACCCTCACCTTCGACCTGCCCACCTGCGCGCAACTGACGGAAGACCTGCTCACCCGGCTGTCCCAGGCGCCGCCCCGACAGGAGGAGACCGCCACCGGCCCCGCGCACCCGGCGCACCCCGCGCAGTCCCGGCCCCTTCAGACCCTCGCCTCCCTCTACCGCCGGGTGTGCGCGACGGGCGACGTCGTCTCGGCGATGCACCTGCTCGTGACCGCCTCACTGGCGATCCCCGGCTTCGGCCCCGAAGACGCCGCCGCGCACGCACTGGCCCCGCTCCACCTGGCCAAGGGCGCGGCGGACCGACCGCCGCTGGTGTGCTTCCCGGGCTTCTCCCCGACCCTCGGCAGGCCCTGGTACGCCCCGCTCGCCCGGCACTTCGAGGACGACCGGGACGTACTGGAGGTGCGGCATCCGGGGATCGCTTCGGGCGCCGCGGCGCCACGCGACCTGCGGACCCTGGTGGACCTGCACGCCGACACCCTGCGCGAGCGGCTGGGCGGGCGCCGGCCCGTCCTGGTCGGCTGGTCGATGGGCGGTTGCCCGGCGCACGCGGTCGCCGCGCGGCTGGCGGCCACCGGCACCCCGCCCGCCGGTCTCGTCCTCCTCGACAGCTACCACGTGACCCCCGAACGGGAGGACGAGCCGTGGCTGCTCGCCCTGCCCGCCCGGATGGCCCTGGCCATGGGAACGGAGTTCGACACGGCGGTGGACGACATGGCCCTGACCGCGTTCGGCGCCTACACCCAGATGCTCCGGGGCTGGCGCCCCGAGCCCGTGGACCAACACGACGTGCCCGTGCTGTTGGTGCGCGCCGCCGACCGGCCGCCGGAGGCGGACACCTACGGCGCCGCCCCGGCCGGGCCTACGGGCCAGGCTTCCTGGCCCGGCCCGTACGACACCGCGGAGGTACCGGGCGACCACTGGACGATCGTGGAGGAACACGCCGCCACCACGGCCCGAGCGGTCCGGACCTGGGCCGACGGCCTCGCTCGGCGCGCACGCTGAGCGAAACCACCGGCCGACCCGGGCACCACTGCACCACTGCACCACTGCATGGCTCAGACGTCGACGGACGCCCGCCTTTCCGCGTCCGGCGTCCGCTCGCCCCGGGGTTCACGCGCGGCAGCGGTGCGGAGGGCGGGCCGACACGACCGGTTCAGGGCCGTCGCCGCGGACGCCACGGCCGGGACCGCGGCCAGTGCGAAGCACAGGGCCAGCGGAAGGCGGCCCACCAAGAGCCCGGTGGCGGCCGTGGCCCCCGCCGAACCGGCGTTGAAGGCGGTGTTGACCCATGCGCCCGCTTGGGTGCGGGTGGCCGCGCTGGAGCACTCGTCGGCGATCAGGTAGGCGGTGGTGATGGCCGGGGCGATGAACAGCCCGCCGAGCGCCGCCCACACGATGAGGACGTACGGATGGGGCGACAGGCCCGTCGCGGCCAGGACCATCCCGAGGGCCGCCGCGAGGAACGCCAGTCGCAGCCGGCTGGAGGCGCGCCACGAGACGGCGCCGTAGACCAGCCCGCCGACGGCGCTGCCCCCGCACAGCCCCGCCAGGATCCAGGCCACCGCCTGGGGGGTGTGATGCGCGTCGGCGAAGGCGATCACCAGGAGTTCGAACGCGCCGAGACAGATGCCCACCGCGGCGGAGACGAGGATCGCCTGACGCAGCCCGGGGTCGGCGAGCAGCAGCCGTCGGCGCGCTGCGGCGGGCTCGCCGGAAGCCTCCTCGGACTCCTTGGCCCCCTTGGCGTCCTCGGCTTCCTTGCGACCGACCCAGCCGCGGACCGGGGGCGCCGCGACCAGGGCGAGCGAGCCGGTCAGCACCAGCGCGGCGCTCACGGCGAGACCCAGCGACGCCGTGGAGAACTGCACCAGCAGCCCCACCAGCAACGGTCCAGTGACGAAGAGGAGTTCTTCGGCGACCGAGTCCAAACTGTACGCGCGCTGCAACATCCGCCGGTCGGGCAGCAGATCGCTCCACAACGTCCGCATCACCGGTCCGAGCGGCGGCGTGCACGCGCCGGCGGGCACCGCCAAGATCCCGAGCAGAACCCCCGACGCACCCTCCCACGAGGTCGCGAAGGCCAGCCCGGTCAGCAACAGCGCGTAGGCGCCGGACATGGGGAGCAGAGCGCGGCGCGGGCCGTACCGGTCGACCAGACCGGCACGGGTCGGCGAGAGGAAGACGCTGGTCAGCGCGAACAGCGCGGTGACGGTGCCGGCGACGGCGTAGGAGTCGGTGGCCTCTTTGACCGCCAGCACCAGCGACAGCGAGACCATTCCGTAGGAGAGCCGGCCCAGCAGGGCCGCACCGAACGTGCGGCAGGCGTAGCGGGTGCGCAACACAGCCGCATACGAAGGGGCCGTGGATGACGAAGACATGATGACGTCCCTCAAAGACAGCGCCGGAACTGGCGGCGCTCAGGGTGTGCAAGGGCAGCGGAAACCGCGCCCTGGCGGGCGCAGTCGGCACTGACTCCTACACACGGAAGAGGAACATGCTCGGCACCGTAGCAGAACCAGAGGCCGGTGCGGCAGTCCGCGTCCGCTGTGATCGGCCGCCGTGGACTCCCGCGTCACCGGTCCGTGTCAGTGGTGGATGACAGCATCGGATCCATGACGAACACTGCGGGTACGGCGGGTACGGCGGGTATGGCGACGTTTACGGCATCGTCCGATTGGCGGCCGTTCCTGCTCAGCTGGAGCGGGGAGTGGGCGGACTCCCTCTCCGCGAGCGAGCCGCTGTCCGAGGACGACGAAGTCGCCCGGCGGACCCGGTGGTTAGGGGCGCCGCCCGCGTCCGAAGAGCGGATCGCCGCCATGGAGAGCGGCCTCGGCGTGCGGATGCCCCCGTCGTACCGGGAGTTCCTCAAGGTGAGCGACGGTTGGCGGCACGCCGGCTGGTTCGTGTCCCTGCTGGCGGGGACCGCGCAGGTGCGCTGGCACGACGACGAGTCCGGGCTGGCGGAGGTGTTCGAGGAGTACCTGGACGAGGACGCCGGGCCCGAGGAGCGGCGGGAGGCGGACCTGTGGCGACGGGGGTTGCAACTCGACGTGGAGTCCGATGCCACCTACGTCCTCATGGACCTCGAGGACGTGGACGAGGACGGCGAGTGGGCCGTGTACACGTGGGCGGGCTGGCGGGCCGCGCCGCCCCACCGGTACGCGAACTTCGCGGAGTTCATGCGGCACATGCACCGCGAGTTCCACAACGTGCGGGCGCACCGGGACGACGAGGAGCCGGAGTTCGTCAACGACACGACGCGCGAACTGGACGCCCGCGTCGAGCAGGCCCGGCTGGACGCGCTGCGCGGCGATTGGGAAGGGGCGGGGCAGAAGCTGGACGAGGCGGTGGAGTACGGCCGGCCGCGGGCGGCCGGGCTGCGCGGCCAGCTGCACCGCCTGCTCGCCCCGAGTCCCACGCTTCACGTCACGGACGCGGTGACCGCGCAGCCCGCGCCGGAGCAGACGGCCGACGGCACAGACGGTCCCGCGCCGGCCGACCCGTTCGAGGAAGCGGTCGTACGGGCCCGGGAGTCGGCGCGGTGGGGCGACACCGACGGGGCGTGGCGCACACTGATGGCGGCCCTGCCGGAGTGGACGCCCCCGGGCCCCGACGACGTGGCTCCACTGGCCTGGCTGGACGACCCCCTGCTCGAACCCCTGCTGACCCCGGAACGGGCCCGCGAGCTGCTGTCGACGCCGAGGGGCGGCCAGGTGGGCGCGGCCCCGACCCCGACGCCCGACCTCGACCCGGGCGACCTGGCGTGGCTCGCGGACACCGCTCCCCACGACCACCTCGCGTCCTACCGGTTCGTCCTGGTCGAAGGCGTGCCGCCACAGGAGCTCCCCGGGCGGTTGGCGGACGGCGACGCCACGAAGCTGGACGCCCCCATGACGTCCGACGAAGCCCGCTACCGACTGCTCCGGGGAAAGCGGGAGTTCTCGTCCTACGACGACCAGGCCACAGTGGCGGTGGGCCGGGCCGGCAGCCGTTGGAGCTTCGCCTTCGACGGCGACCCCGCGCACTTCGAACCGCAGAGGTTCGTCTCCCCGGCCGCGGCAGCCAGCGCGGGCACCCGCGCGGTGGTCGTGTGGAGCAGTTTGAAGTCCTGGCGGGGAGAGCCGTTCTGCCACCTCTCCGTGGCGCAGGACGGCGTCGAGCAGTACGCCTTCACGTACGAGGACGGCGAGTTGCGCCGAAGCGGGGAGATCCCACCGGCCCTGGACCCGGGCCGGTTCGTCGGCACGGGGGAGGACGGCGCCCCGGCGGAACGGGCCCTTCTGGAGGCCGTGTCCCGCGAGTTCGACGTCCACCTGCCTCGCCGCGCACTCACGGACGGACGGCTACACGGCTTCACCACCCGCTCGTGGACGAGGCCGCCGCAGGACGGCGAGGGGTACGTCGTGATCGGCGGGAACTGGCACGCCGTGGACTGACCGGCCAAGACGGCTCCCGGCAGCATGAAGACCCGCCCGGTCTGAAGACCGGACGGGATCTCGTTGCCGTCCCCGGGCGCCCCGGGGACGGCCTCAGCGGATCAACGGGTGCATCGGATCCCGGCGTAGCCGTACCACCAGCCGAATCCGGCCCCGTCGGAGTACGAGTAGAGCAGCACGCACTGGTCGTTGTTGTAGCCGCTGAGCAGCGCGTGTCGACGGGCCTGGTTCTCGGCTTCCCGCTTCGCCTTGCCGGAGCTCTGCTCGTACGAGGAGCCCGTGAACGCCTGGGTCTCCTGGACGCTGACGTCGGCGTGCGCGACGGTCGGCGAGAGCGCGGCGAGGCCCGCGATGGCCAGGGCGACGCCGGTTCGGGCGAGGATCGAGGTCATGTCGGTGTTCCCTTTCGGTTGGAGCGGTTGGAGCGGTTGGAGCGGTTGGAGCAGTGGCAGCGGCGTGGCTCAGCGCTGGCAGAACAAGTTGGCCGTTGCGGAGTACAAGCCGCCGCCGACCGATCTGACGCTGGTGGAGTGGACGTAGCACTGGCTCGCCTGCCAGCCGTACGACTGGGCGATCGTGTAGGCGAACCGGACCGCGCTTTCCACCGCCAGGGACTGCGAGACGCCCATGGCCGAGCCGGTGAACGTCCGCACCTCGGGCAGGGCGGAGGCGCCGATCGCGGCGCTGCGGGACTGCTGCGCGTCTGCCGACGCGGTATGGGCTGGGACCGGGGCCGCCTGGGCGGACGTGACGCCTGTGACGAGGCATGCCGAGGCGGCGAGGGCCACGGCGGCGACGCGGACCGATTTCATGAAGTCGCTTCCCCCTGCTGAGTGGTCGGTGTGACGATCAACAGCTTCGGGAGGGCGGGCGAACGGCGGCAAGCGCAGCGGCTGCTGGTGGAACGGTGGAACCATTCCACCCCCACTGACGTGGGAATACCCGACAGGGGTGGAACGCCGCCCCGCAACGCCGGGGGGCTGGAGCGGTTGAGCGCGTTGGAGTCGGAGACATCGGATGCCGAGGCGTTCGCACGCCGACTGAGGGAGCTTCGGGAGCGGTCGGGGCACAGTTACGGGGCGCTGGCCCGCCGGGTGGGGGTGAGCGCTTCCACCCTCCACCGCTACTGTTCGGGCCACATCGTGCCGCTGGAGTTCGTCCCCGTCGAACGGCTCGCGCGGTTCTGCGGCTGCCGCGGCGAGGACCTCGTCTCGCTGCACCGCCTGTGGGTGCTGGCGGACGGAGAGCGCCGCAGACGGCAGGCGAGTGCTGCGGCGAGTGCCGCAACGGCTGTCACCAAGACCACCGAGACCATCGAGCACGCCGAGACCACCGAAGTCCCTGAAGCGAAGCCGGAGCCGGAGGTGGAGGCGGGGTCGGAGGCGTCCGGATTAGCCGTGTCGCCGAAGCGGTGGCGGCGGGCCGCCCGTCCCACGGGAGTGGTCGCCGCCGCAACGGTCCTCACCCTGCTCGTCCTGCCGCAGTCCGGACACTCGCCGCAGTCCTCCGCGGAAGCCCCGGGCGCTCCCAAGAACGCCGCCGGCCCGCGGTACGTGGGCGCCGCCGTCCCTTCACCGCTCGCCTCCGGTCCCACGGCCACCGCGTCCGCACCGCCCGGGGCGACCGCCTCCAGACCACCGGCCGGCTCCTCGACCTCCATCGACCCCGGCCGCACCGGCTCCCGTACCGCACCCTCCGAGGCCGCGGGCGCAGCCAGGTCCCCCAGCAGCGCCCTCCCGTTCACCTGGAACGTCGACGACCACATCTGGGCGAACGGCTGCAACCACTCCTACGTCGTCGACCGTCCGCCGTCGGCGGTCCCCCCGCCCCCTTCCGTCTCCGACGCCGAGCCCTGGGCCACCGCCCTGGGGGCGGTGCACGGCGGCGACACCCTGATCAGACTGACCCTCCAGGGCCGCAGCGAGCAGGCCGTGGTCCTCCAGTCGATCCGCGTCCGGGTGACCGCCCAGCGCCCCCCGCAGCGCAGCAACGTCTACGCCATGGGCATGCCCTGCGGGGGGACGCTGACCCCCCGGATGTTCGACGTCGACCTCGACGCCGCCCGCCCGGTGGCCCGTTCCGTACCCGGCAACGACTCCGGGACGGAGATCCCCGCCGTCTCACTGCCCTACCGGGTCTCGATCCGCGACCCGGAAGTCCTGCTCGTCACCGGCCGCACGGTGAACTGCGACTGCGACTGGTACCTGGAGCTGGAGTGGAGCACCAGCGACCGGTCCGGCACGGTACGGATCGACGACGACGGCAAGCCGTTCCGCACCAGCGGTGTCGCGGACGCCCCCGCTCACCAGTACGACACCACCCTCCGCCGCTGGTTCCAGCCCTCGGCGGACAACGCCCCCGCCACCCCCGAGAACGCCCCGGCCGCCCCGGCCGCCCCGCCCGGTTAGCCGGTGGTCGCGTGCCGGGCGGTCGGTACGCGGTTGCTGTGCGGTGCGCCAACTCGACGACACGCCGCAGACGGAGCTGCCAGCGGGCTGACGCCCACCCGGCCGGTTGCGACGGCTCGGACGGCGGCGAGGACGTCCTCCACCGACAGCCGCGGCGGGCAGGACAGCACCCCGATCTCCGAACCGGGCTGGGCGCGCCACGCGGCGCCGACCTTGAGCGCGCGTAGCCGCCGGTCCAACCCGGGAAGGGGCGGTGCGCCGCCGGTCGGGACCTCCGCGGTCACGACGAGGAACCGTCCCTGGAACGGGAAGTCGAGCATGCGCGCCATCTCCCACACCGTGTCGCTGCTCGGAGAGGGCCCGTCGATGAGCTCGGAGACCGGGGCGGAGCGCCGGCGGTCGGTCTCCACCATCCGTAGCACGCCGGAGTCGTCCCGCGCGAGGACGACGACGTCGCGGTCGTGATCGGCACCACCGGCCGCGGATCCGACGCTTGTCACGGCGGCGTCACCCACGGAGCGGCACGTGAGCGCGCCACGACCTCGACGCAACTGCCCTCCGCAGAACGCCGGTTCACGGATTGGCATGAAGACCAAGACCCTGTGGCCCGTTTCGCGAGCCTCTCGTAGCAGGTCAGGTCTCCGCGCTGGCAGCCGTTGCGGACCACCCAAGGGATCTTGAGACCATGAGGCAGCCCGTGGCAGGCTCATGTTGCATGATCGATGAATTCGCGAAGGGCAATCTGCACGGCAGACTGCGGCGGGACCGCGAGGCGCTGCTCTGGAAACTCGACGGCTTGTCCGAATACGACGCCCGCCGACCCTTGACGGCGACCGGGACCAACCTCCTCGGTCTGGTCAAGCACGTGGCCACCGTAGAGGCCAGATACTTCGGCGAGGTCTTCGACCGCCCTTCCCCGGAACCGCTGCCCCGGTGGCAGGACGCCAACGGCAGCGATCAGTGGGCGACCGAGGACGAGACCCGCGATCAGATCATCGGGTTCTACCGGCGCACGTGGGAACACTCGGACGCGACGATCAACGAGCTCCCCCTCGACGCCCCCGGTCACGTGCCCTGGTGGCCGGAGCCCCACCTCAACACCAACCTGTTCGCCATCATGGTCCACGTCCTCGGCGAGTCCATCCGGCACACCGGCCACGCCGACATCCTCCGCGAGGGCGTCGACGGCCGAACCGGGCTGCGCGCCGAACACGAGAAGCAGATCGACGCGCAAGCCCGCGCAGCCCACTGCGCGAAGATCGAGCGGGCCGCCAGGTCCGCCGCATCAACCGAGGCGTTCGACATGTCGCCCGGGATCGCGCCCTGACAGGCCCGTCACGACCTCTGGTGGAGTCGCTGATCGAGGTGTACTCGCCCATGCGCCACCAGCCCGTGGGCCGGTATCTCAGCGCGGATCAGCAGGCGTCGATGTAGCGGATGCCCCTCCAGTCGCCGTGGGTGTCGCCGTAGGGGGCACCCGGGGTCGTGTAGACGAGCCTCCTGTTGATGTCGTACATCCTGGCTGTGGTGCCGTTGGACTGGTTGTTGTACCAGGAACCGCCGGTCCTGGCCGCGATCGGCTGCAGGTAGCAGTCCGTGAACTTGAAGACGAGGTTCGTGTAGTTCGCCCCCGCGTAGCCGCAGAAGTAGTACCTCGGACAGCTGGCCGGCGCCGCCACGACCTGGGCGGGTTCGGCGCTGGCCGACGTCGCCCCGGTGAGGGTGCCGCTGCTGAGGGCGGCTGCCGTCACGGTGGCCAGCAGGGCCTTGGTGACCGTGCTCGATGCCATGTGTGCCTCCTGGTGGATGGCCCGTCCGCGAGTTGACCGTGCGGATCGGTGGCTTCCAGCTTGGACGTGGGAAGGCGCACGGTCCTTAGGGCGGCGTGCCAGGGCCTACGCACCGAGCGCCATCCTGCGCGCCTTGGGGATCCGCCAGGCGTCGGCAGTCGCTGGGCGTGATGCCGTAGTGCGTGCGGAAGGCGCGGGTGAAGTCCGCGGGGCGCGTGAAGCCCCAGCGGGTCGCGATCGCGTGGATGGGGCGGTTCGCCAGGCGCGGGTCGGTGAGGTCGCGTCGGACACCGCCGAGGCGGAGCCCTCTGATGGTGGAGGCGACCGTGGCGCCATGGGCGTGGTCCTGGAAGAGCCGGTGCAGGCTCCGCAGGGAGATGTGGTGGGCGGCGGCAACAGTTGCGGGGGTGAGTTCCGGGTCGTTCAGGTGCTGCTGGAGGAAGCTTGTGATCTTCAGGAACTGTGCGCGCCGGCGGCAGTCCACGGGCGTCTGGTCCGTGGCGTCGAGGTGGTGGGCCAGCCACACCGTGATCAGGTCCACGAGGACGCCGCCCAAGCGCTGTTTGTCAGCAGGCGGGAACGGGTCGCTGCCGGTGGCGAGAGACGTCAGGAAGCCAGTGAGCAGACCGCCGACGCCGTCGCGTCCGGGCAGGGGCGTCGCCATCAGCCGGTCGACGCGTCTGGAAGGCAGGGGCACGGTGGCCCGTGGGACTTGCACGACGACGGAGGCCGCGGCAGCGCGCGGTACGTCCACCGAAGTGTCGTACGGATGCGAAGTGGAGTACACGACGAGGTCTCCAGCTGTGCAGGACGCGGCACTCCGCTGCTGCTCGATTCCCTGCTGGCCGCTCAGGACGAGGCCCACCGCGTAGTGCTCGGGATCCGACTGCCGGATCAGCCGTGGCGTCCGCCGTGACCGCAAGGACGCGTAGGTCAACCCCGTCACCAACGCGTCCCCCAGATCCACAGCGCGGAGAGAGGCGTGAAAGCCCTCCACGCGGTCGATGTGGATCTCATTGGGACTCAGTGAGTTCGCGACCGCCTCGCACCAGGCGTCCACCCGATCTGACACCGAGAAGTCAGCACTGTCGAACACCTTCTCCAACATCACGATCTGCCAGCTCTCCAGCCATCGCCCGACCGGTCCTTCAAGCGTCGCGGTCCCTCAGCAGTGACAAAAGGCAGTCATCGGTCAAACCCCAAAGAAGGACAACAACGGTGGGGTGACGGCGTGGCATCGGGCCTGGACGAGAACGGCATGGGTGATTTACGGCCACCGTGCGAAGGTTGGTTCTAGTTGAAGTACTGATCACTGCAACGGGGGTGGCAGGTCGTGGGTTACACGATTCCCGAAGGCGTCGACACGATGTTGGACGTCGTGGGCGTGGGGTGGCCGAACGTGGACGAGGACGCGTACCGCGACATGGCGGACGCGCTGCGGGAGTTCGCCGACGACGCGGACGACGACGCCGGCGCCGCCCACGGACACGTCCAACG
>NZ_JBEYTZ010000047.1:0-58781 GCF_040643215.1 Streptomyces sp. NPDC047315
ATCAACCCCTCAGACCACTGGGAGATCGTCTCCCGGTCCATCCGCGGCCACTTCTGCAACCACCCCTCCGCATAAGCATCCGAAGACAACCGGAACAGATTGTGCAACCCCGTCTTGTTCGACGCCCAGATCGTCTTATGCGTATAACCACCCGAACCAGACACGTCATCACGCTTCTGATGCGGCTGACCCCACTGCACCTTCCGCTTGTTCCGCCGCGAATCAGGTGCCACATACGCCTCGATCCCGATGATCGGCGTCACACCCGCCTTCACCGCCGAATGGAAGAAGTCATACGCCCCGTGCAGATTCCCGTGATCGGTCATCGCGATGTGCGTCATGCCCATCTCATTGCACGCGGCGAACATGTCCTTCAACCGCGCCGCACCATCCAGCAGCGAATACTGCGTGTGCACGTGCAGATGCGTGAAGGGCGGTTTCGTCGGGGGCATTCGCCCATTCAAATCGGGGGCGGTGCGGTCGATCAAACAACCGAACGGCCCTTCCGACAACCGTTGGTTGTCGCGGTAGCGTCGGGGGATGGAGCTGAGGGGCGAGGGGACGGGCCTGGGAAACGAGGGGATGGGCCTGGGGATCGAGGGGACGGGCCGGGGGATCGAGAGGGTGAACCTGGAAGCCGTGCGGACCTTCGTCGCGGTGGCGGAGGAGGGGCAGTTCCGGCACGCCGCCGCCCGGCTCGGCGTCAGTCAGCAGGCGGTGTCGAAGCGCGTCGCGGCGCTGGAGGCGACCCTCGGCGTCGCGCTGTTCGCCCGCGTCCCCACCGGCGCCGAGCTGACCGCCGACGGGCGCGCCTTCCTGCCGCACGCCCGCGCCGTGCTCGCCGCCGTCCGCCGGGCCGTCGAGTCCGTACGCCACGAGGGCCGCCCGCTCCGGGTCGACGTGCTGCGGAACCTGCTCGCCTCGACGGAGGTGCTGCGCGACTTCCATCGCGCGCACCCCGACGCCCCGCTGGAGGTCGTGACGCTGGACGGTGCGGAGTCGGCCGTACGGGCGCTGCTGGACGGGGAGGTGGACGCGGCCTTCGCGTACCTGCGCAGGCCGGCGGCGGAGTGGGACGGGCGGCTGGCGAGCGCGCTGGTGTGCCTGGAGGAGCTGGAGGTGGTGGTCGGCGAGCGGCACCCGCTCGCCGGCGCGCGTCCCCTCGCGCTGGCGGACCTCGCCCCGCACACCGTGTGGATGCCGGGGCTGCCGGAGAGCCGCGAGTGGGGGGCCTTCTATCGCGAGCTGGCCCGGGACTTCGCGCTCGCCGTCGACACGTCGGGGCCGGACTTCGGCGTCGACGCGCTGCTGGACGGGGTTGGCGGGGCGGACGGGTCCGGTGCGGTTGACGGGGCCGGCGCGCGGCTGACCTTCGTCGGGGACCGTACGCGGGTGGTGTGGCGCAACCACCAGCGGCTGCTCCGCATCCCGCTGGCCCCGCCCGCCCCCGTCTACCCCTGGTCCCTGGTGTGGCACACCGGGAACCCGCACCCGGAGCTGCCCCGGCTCGTCCGGTACGCGCGCGAGGCCGGGCGGGCGCAGCTGCGGGAGTTGGCGGCGAGGGCGGCGGTGGGGCGGGGGCCGTGGCTGCCGACGGCGGCGGACGTTCCGCAGGCGCTGGGGCGCCCGCGACGCCCCTGAACGCCGCGGTTTCGCCGTGCGGCGGGCTGTGTTGTCGCGCCTGCGGCCCGCGGGTGGCTTGTCGCGCAGTTCCTCCCCTTGTGCCCTGCGGGCACGGGGCACCCCCACCTATGCCCAGAGGTCATGGGGCACCTCCAGCGCCCCTTGTGCCCAGAGGGCCGGCCTGGGGCCCAGTACCCCTATACCCACTCGCCGTAGCCCCGCGGGGACGTCGGTGTCTGCGGACCGTGGTGGGTTGTTCGCGCAGTTCCTCGCGCCCCTAAACCCCCGCCGGCCAGCCCACCACCGGGCGGTGGAGACCAATGCTCCCGCAGGGAAACGGCGGCCATGTCTAGAGGCACAGGGTCGCGCGCGGGGCTTGCCGGGCGCGACCCTAGGGCCTCGCCCTCTCCTTCTGCTCTCGGCGTCGCGGTCCGTGAGTGCTATATGTTCGAAATGTCGGGTACGTCTCTCTGGTCGACAGCCCTCCCTTCGATTTCGAACATTTCTTCGAAAGTGGTTTATCGTGAGGTCGGGAAGTCACGTGGGGCCGTCGGTCGGAGGGAGCGTTGTGGCTGGTGAGAGGAGGTGCGCATGTCGTTTACGCATCTCCGCACCGCCTCCGGGTTCTCCCTGCGGTACGGGGCCAGTCACGTCCGTGACCTGGCCCTGCGCGCCGCTGAGCGGGGGCTCGACGCGCTCGCGCTGACCGATCGGGACAGCCTCGCGGGCGCGGTCCGGCACGCCAAGGCGTGCGCCGCCGTCGGGATCCGGCCGCTGTTCGGCAGCGACCTCGGGGTGCCCGCGGTGCCGCGGCCCGGCCCGAACGGCGCCCCCGCCGAGGCCGCGCACGCTGCGCACGCCGCACACGCCCGTACCCCCGCCAAAGGCGGCGTCTTCGTCGCCGAGCCGGCCCAGCGCGCCGTCTTCCTCGCCCGTACCGCACCGGGCTGGGCCGCCCTCTGTCGGCTCGTCTCCGCGTCTGCGGACAGCGGGATCGACTGGGACGACCTCGACCGGGCCGCGGACGCAGCCACGCCTGCCGAAGGTACCGACGGCGGGCTGTTCGTACTGCTCGGCGCGGACTCCGAGGTCGGCCGCGCCCTCGCGCAGGGCCGCCCCGACCGCGCCGTACGGCTGCTGGAACCCTGGCGCGAGCGGTTCGGCGACGCCCTGCGCCTGGAGGTCTCCTGCCACGACCGCCCCGGCGCCGGCCCCGGCTCGCTGCGGCTCGCCGCCCGGATGCTCACCCTCGCCGACGAGCAGGGCGTCACCGCCGTGCTCACCAACGCCGTCCGGTACGCCGACCCCGGCCAGGGCGAGGTCGCCGACATCCTCGACTCGGCGCGCCTGCTGGTCCCCGTCGACGTCCGCGACGGCGCCTCGCTCGACGGCGGCGAGCGCTGGCTCAAAGACGCCGGCAGCATGGAGCGGATCGCCGAGCGCATCGCCGACGCCGCAGGCGCGAACCCGGTGGCCCGCCGCGCCCGCGCGCTGCTCGCCGCCACGGAGGAGACGGCGGACGCCTGCGTCGTCGACCCCGGCGACGCCTTCGGCCTTGGCCGGCTCCACCTGCCGGAACCCCATCTGATCGGCGCCACCCGGGACTCCGCCGACCGGGAGCTGGCGGCCCGCTGCGCCGGCGCCATGATGCACCGCGGCCACCACCGGGACGGCGAACGCTGGGACCGGCTGGAGAAGGAACTGCGGATCATCGCCGGCCTCGGCCTCGCCGGCTACTTCCTGACCATGGCCGAGATCGTTCGGTTGGTGCAGGACATGGGCGTACGGATCGCGGCGCGCGGCTCGGGCGTGGGCTCGCTGGTGGTGCACCTGCTGGGGATGAGCCCGGTCGACCCCGTCGAGCACGGGCTCGTCATGGAGCGCTTCCTCTCCGCGTACCGCACCGCCATGCCCGACATCGACCTGGACGTGGAGAGCGCTCGGCGCGTGGAGGTCTACCAAGCCGTGCTGAAACGTTTCGGCAGTGATCGGGTCGCGACCCTCGCCGTGTACGAGACGTACCGCGCGCGCGGCGCGATCGAGGCCGTCGCCCGCGCCCGCGGCATCGACCCCGACGAGGCGCGCCGGCTGGCGAAGGCGTTCCCGCAGATCCGCGCGAAGGACGTGCGGGCCTCCCTGCGGGAGCTGCCGGAGCTGCGCGAAGTCGCGGGCGAGGACCACGGCCGGCTGTGGACGCTGGTGGAGGCGCTGGACGGGCTGCCGCACGGCACCGCCATGCACCCCTGCGGCCTGCTGATCTCGGACGGCGGCCTCCTCGACCGCACCCCCGTCGTCCCCACCACCCTCGACGGCATCGCGATGGCGCAGTTCGACAAGGAGGACGTGGAGGACACCGGGCACATCAAGGCGGACCTGATCGGCGTGCGGATGCAGTCGACGCTGGCGCACGCGGTCGCCGAGGTCGAACGCGTCACCGGCGAACGGCTCGACATCGACGACCCCGCGCAGGTGCCGCTGGACGACCCGGCGACGTACGAACTCATCGGCTCGTCCCAGACCATGGGCTGCTTCCAGATCGAGTCGCCGGGCCAGCGCGACCTGGTGCGGCGGCTGCGGCCCCGGACGGTCGACGACATCACCCTGGACATCAGCCTCTTCCGGCCGGGCCCGGTGGCCGCGAACATGATCGACCCGCTGATCGCGGTGCGCGACGGCCGCGTCCCCGTCCGCTATCCGCACGACGACCTGCGGGAGGTCCTCGCCGAAACCGGCGGCCAGGTCGTCTTCCACGAACAGGTCATCCAGATCATGGAGAAGATGACGGGTTGCGACCTGGGCCAGGCGGACGAGGCCCGGCGCGCGCTCTCCGACCGGGACCGCCAGGGCCGGCTGCGCGCCTGGTTCGCCGACCGCGCACGGCGCCGCGGCTATTCGGCCGAGGTGGTGCGGGAGGTGTGGACGGTACTGGAGGGGTTCGGCGCGTACGGCTTCTGCAAGGGGCACGGCGCGGCGTTCGCCCGTCCGACGTACCAGTCCGCCTGGCTCAAGACCCACCGGGCGGCGGCGTTCTACGCGGGGCTGCTCACCCACGACCCCGGGATGTACCACAAGCGGGTCTTCGTCGCGGACGCGCGGCGGCGCGGGGTGCCGGTGCTGCTGCCGGACGTGAACGCGTCCCGCGCGGAGTCCGTGATCGAACTGGTGTCTGAGAACGGGGTGGAGAAGTGGGGCGTACGGCTGGGGCTCGCGCACGTCCGCGGCATCAGCGCGGCAGAGGCCGGGCGGATCGAGGCGGGGCGCCCGTACGTCTCCCTGCCGGACTTCTGGCAGCGCGCCCACCCGAGCCGGCCGGTGGCCGAACGGCTGGCGAGGGTGGGGGCGTTGGACGGGGTGACCGGCGGGGCGGGCCGGCGCGAGGTGCTGCTGGAGATCACCGAGCTGCACCGGCACGGACACGGACACGGACGGGATTCGGTGGGGGAGGGGCAACTGCCGTTGGGCGAGACGGGCGAGGCGAGTGAGGCGGACGTCGGAGCCGTACGGAGTGACGACGGCGGGCTGCCCGCGATGGACGACTGGGACCAACTCGCTGCGGAGCTCGACGTACTCGACATGGACGTCACCCGCCACCTCCTCGACGACCACCGCCCGCTGCTCGCGGACATCGGCGTGACCCCGGCCGCCCGGATCGGGGAGCTGCCGCACGGCACGACGGTGCTGGTCGCCGGGGTGAAGACGGCGACGCAGACCCCGCCGATCCGGGGCGGGCGCCGGGTCATCTTCGCCACCCTCGACGACCCCACCGGCCTGTCCGACCTGGCCTTCTTCGAGGACAGCCACGACCGGTGCGCCTCGACGGTCTTCCACAGCGCGCTGCTGCTGGTGCGCGGCACGGTCGCCCGCCCGCGCGGCAAGCCGCACAGCCTGAGCGTGACCGGCCTCGCGGCGTGGGACCTGGGCGAGTTGATCGACCTGTACCGCGACGGCGGCGCGGGCGCGGTGGCGGACCGACTGGCCAAGCCGTACGCACGGCCCGCCGGGGAGCGCGAGGGCCGGACCCTCACCGAGCCCACCGGTTACGTCATGCACGCCTGGGCGGACCTGCGCCCGCCCGGCGTCCCGCTCGTGGGCGGTCGGGCGCTGCACCACGCGAGCCGCGGAAGCGCGGGGTAGGTGTCGCCGTGATCCTCTACGTCCACTTCGGCGTCCGCGAACACGGCGACCGCTTCGAGTACCCGGGTACGGAGGCGGTGTACCGGCGCTTGATCGGCCTGCTCGGCGGCATCACCCCGGTCGTCCAGGCGCTGCCCCCGGACGCGGCGTTCGCCGACGTCGCGGGCGCCCGCCGCTACTTCGGGCGCGATGCGCGGGACCTGGCCGCGCTGGTGCGGCTGCGGGTCGCCGCGGTGTACGGGATCGACTGCACCGTCGGCGTCGGCCCCAACCCCCTGCTCGCCCGGATCGCCGCCCAGAACGGCCCCCCGGGCGCGATCCGCTGCGCCCCCGCCGAACCGGGAGAGGCCGCGGCCTACCTGGCACCGCTGCCGGTCGGGGTGCTGCCCGGGGTCGGCCCCGCGACGGTCCGCACCCTTTCCCCGTACGGCCTGAAGACCGTCGGCGACGTGCAGCGCGTCCCGACCGCGACGCTCGCCCGCATCCTCGGCGCCCCGGCGGCCCGGTCGCTCGCGGACGCCGCGCGGGGTGTCGATGCCACCCGGGTGGCGCCGAAGGCGCCGCCGCGTTCGGTGGGCGCGGTACGGGAGTTCGGCCGCGACGAACTCGACCCCGAACAGCACCACCGGGCCCTGCTGGGCTGCGCGGAGGAGATCGGCTGGCGGCTGCGGCGCGAGCGGCTGGCCTGCGGCGTGCTGGTGCTGACCGTCTCGTACGCCGACCGCACGACGACGGTCCGCACCCGCACCCTGCCCGAACCCACCGCCCACTCGCGCGCGCTGGCGACGGAGGCGACCCGCATGTACGCGTCCCTCGCCCTCCAACGCGCCCGGGTACGCGGCGTCACACTGCGCGCGGAGGCGATCGCCCCCGCGGACCGCACCACCCACCAACTCACCCTCGACCCGACCGACGACCGCGCGTACCGCCTGGAGGCGGCAGCGGACCGCGCCCGCGCCCGCTTCGGCCCGGACGCGGTCCACCTCGCGGCCCTGGGCACGCCTCCGGCGCCGACGGGCAACTCGGCGCCATAGGAAGCCACGGGAAGCTGAGTCTGGCCGGTCAGGCCGCTGACGGCGCCGTGCCGTCAGGGGGAGGGGTCGGTCTGCCCGGGGGTGACGAGGCCGCTCTGGTAGGCAGCAACGACGAGTTGGGCGCGGTCGCGGGCGCCGACCTTCGTCATGGCGCGTTGGATGTGGCTGCGGACGGTCAGCGGGCTGACGACCAGGTACTGGGCGATCTCGTCGTTGGTCCGGCCGAGCGCGGCGAGTAGGGCGACCTCCCGCTCCCGTTCGGTCAGCGTGGTGAGCCTGGGCGGGGTCACAGGGGTTCGCGGTTCGGGCGTGGTCAGGAAGCGGCTGATCAGCGAGCGGGTCGCTGCTGGAGAGAGCAGGCTTTCGCCTGCTGCGACGGTCTTGATGCCGGTGAGGAGGACCTCGGCGCTGACGTCTTTGCCGAGGAAGCCGCTCGCGCCGGCGCGTAGCGCCCTGGCCACGTTCTCGTCGTCCTCGAACGTGGTGAGGATCAGGATCCGGGTGCTTGCCAGGGCCGGGTCGGAGGCGATGAGATCCGTGGCGGCGATCCCGTCGGTGCCGGGCATGCGGATGTCCATGACCAGCACGTCGGGGTGGTGGTCGTGGGCGAGTCCGACGGCCTCCTGCCCGTTGGCGGCCTCCCCGACGACGCTCATGCCGGGGGCCGCGTCGATGAGGATCCGGAAGGTGGCGCGCAGGAGTGCCTGGTCGTCGGCGAGTGCAACACGGATGGTCATGGCGGGCGCTTTCAGCTGGAGGGGCCGAGGGGCAGGGCGGCGGTGACCCGGAAGCCGCCCTCGGGGCGAGGCCCGGCGCTGAGGGTCCCCCCGGCGGAATGGGCGCGTTCACGCATGCCGATGAGGCCGAATCCCTGGGTGGGCTCGGTCGGGACTCCGGCCGGCCGGCTGCCGGGCGGGGTGTCGTTGGTGATGGTGATGGTGAGCGCGTCGGGCCGGTAGGCAAGGTGAACGTTGGCCCGGGAGGTGGCGGCGTGTTTGGTGACGTTGGTCAGAGCCTCCTGGACGATCCGGTACGCGGTCAGGTCGGCGCCGGCCGTGAGAGGCCGCCGCTCGCCGTCGAGGGTGAGCGTGACGCCGAGGCCGGCGGTGGCCAGGGCGGCGATCAGGTCGTCGAGTTGGGCGAGGCCGGGAGCGGGCGCGTTCTCGGCGAGCGGGTCGGAGTCCTGCCGCAGCAGCCTCACGGTGGACTTCATCTCCCGCAGGGCCGTCGCCGTCGTCTGCGACAGGGTCCGCAGCATCTCGTGGGTCGCATCGGGGTGGGAGCGGAAGAGGTGCGTGGCGGTGCTGGCCTGGGCGTTGGCCAGGGCCAGGTGATGGGCGACGGCGTCGTGCAGTTCGCGGGCGATCCTCATCCGCTCCTGGATGACGTGGCGCCACACCTCTTCCTGGCGAGCGCGCTCCTCCTGTTCGGCGCGCTCTGTGGCGAGGGTGCGACGGACACCGGTGTAGCTGCCGGTGAGTGCGGCCAGCAGGACCCAGGCGGTGGGGTTGACGACCTTGAGGACGAGAGGTTGGCCCGGCGGCTGCAGAAGCAGTGCTACGACGGCGGTGACGGTGGCGACGGCGAGTGAGGCGACTCGGGCGGAGGGCCGGCTGGCGCGCAGGCTCAGGTCGTACAGGGCCAGCAGCAGCGGCCCCATCAGCAGCGGCGTGAGCAGGTATCCGAGACCGCCCGCGGCGAGGGTGGAGGCGGTGGTGGCGGCCAGGACCCGCAGCGGGTGGCGGCGGCGCCAGGTCAGGCTCGCGCAGCCGGCGGCTGCGAGCGCCACCCCGGGCCACAGGGAGCGGGGGGATTCGATGACCAGGACGCTGGTGAAGCAGCCCGCCACGGCGAGGGCGAACAGGCCGAGCAGGGCGAGTGGCTCGCGCAGGCGTCGGGCCGGGCCCGCTGGGGCCACCTCGGTTCGGCTCATGTCGCTCTCCCGTGACGACTACGAACAAGATAGGAGTTCGGGAGAGGCGCCCGGTGAACCAGGGCCTCTCCCGCGGGGTGGGTCAGACGGACGCGGTCTCCTTGTGCCCGGCGTCGTCAGGGGCGCGCTCCTTGGGCGGCGTGTCGAGGGCGGCGCCTTCGACGTCGAGGTGGGGCAGCAGTCGGTCGAGCCGGTGGGGTAGCCACCATGCCTTGTCGCCGAGCAGGGTCAGGACGGCGGGGACGATCGCCATGCGGACGACGAAGGCGTCGAACAGGACGGCGACGGCGAGTCCGAATCCCATGGTCTTGATGATGGCTTGGTCGGAGCCGACGAAGCCGGAGAAGACGGCCATCATGATTCCCGCCGCCGCGACGACGACGCGGGCGTTGTGCTTGAAGCCGGCCACGACCGCTTGGCGGGGGTGTTCGCCGTGGACGTACGCCTCACGCATGCGGGCGACGAGGAACACCTCGTAGTCCATGGCCAGGCCGAAGACGATGCCCACCAGGAAGATCGGCATGAGGCTGATGATCGGGCCGGTCTCCTCGATGCCGAGGAGGTCGGCTCCCCAGCCCCACTGGAAGACGGCGACGACGACTCCGAGGGACGCCAGGACCGACAGGAGGAATCCGAAGGCGGCCTTGACGGGGACGAGGACGGAGCGGAAGACCACGAGCAGGAGGATCAGCGCGAGTCCCACGACCACGGTCAGGTAGGGCACCAGCTTGCTCTGCATGCCGGTGGCGGTGTCGATGTTCATGGCGGTGGAGCCGGTCACCTCGAAAGTGGCGCCGGTTTTCGCCTCCATGGCGGCGCGCTCGTCGCGGATCTCCTGCACCAGGTCCTTGGTGGCCTCGTCGGTGGGGCTGGTGGAGGGGACCGCGGAGAACAGGGCCGTGTCGCCGGAGCTGTTGAACCGGACGGGGGTGACGTTCAAGACGCCGGGCGAGTCCTTCATCATCTTGGCGATGCCCGCGGCGGCGCTCTGCGCGTCGGAAGCGCCACGGGCGTCGACGACGACGGTCAGGGGGCCGTTGAAGCCCGGACCGAAGCCTTCGGCCAGGGCGTCGTAGGCCCGGCGCTCGGTGGTGGCGGTGGACTGGGACTCGGCACCCGGCATCCCGAGCTCCAGGCTCGTCACCGGCAGGGCCAGGGCACCCAGGCCCAGGACGGCGGTGACGAGGACGGTGATGGGGCGGCGCAGCACGAACCGTGCCCAGCGCTGCCCGCCGTTGCCCTCGTCGTTCGCCCGGCCGCGGCCGGCACCGCCCTTGCGGACGGCACGGGAGAGGACGGCGTTCGGCCACATGCCCAGCAGCGCGGGGACAAGGGTGAGGGCGATGATGACGCCGACCGCCACGGCCGCGGCGGCGGACAGGCCCATCTTGGTCAACATCGGGACCTGGACCACGGCCAGACCCGCCAGGGCGATGATCACGGTGAGTCCGGCGAAGACGACCGCCGAGCCCGCGGTGCCGACGGCCCGGCCCACCGCTTCGCGCGGCACGTGGCCGCCCGCGCGTTCCTCGCGGTAGCGGGTGACGACGAACAGCGCGTAGTCGATGCCGACGGCCAGGCCCAGCATGATGGCCAGGGTGCCGGTGGTCGTCGACAGGCCCAGGAAGCTGCCGACCGCCATGATTGCGGCCATGGAAATGCCGACACCGATGAGTGCGGTCAGCAACGGTAGGCCGGCCGCAGCCAGGGAGCCGAGGGTGACCAGCAGGACCACCGCGGCGATGCAGATGCCGACGACCTCGGCCGTGCCGCCGGCAGCCGGCTGGGTGGCAAGCGCGTTCCCACCGACCTCGACGGTGACGCCCTGGCCACGCGCCGCGTCCACGGCTCCCTGTAGCGCGTCCTTGCTGGCCTCGGTCAGATCCGTCCGGGCGACCTTGTAGGAGACGGTGGCGTAGGCGGTGGACTCGTCCCCGCTGACCGAGTCGGCCTTGAACGGAGAGGCGACAGCGGCGACCTGATCACCCCTGCCGGCCTCGTCGACGAACTCGTCGATCACGGCGCGGACGGAGGCGGCGGTCACCTTCTGACCGTCCTGCGCGACGAACACGATCTGCGCGCTCGCCCCCTCGGCGTCCGCTCCGGGGAACCGCTCGTTGATCAGGTCGTACGCCTTCTGCGCCTCGATGCCGGGCATGAAGGAGCCGGTGTCCTCCTCGGCGGCCGGCGCGACGGCGGCGGCGATGCCGAGGGCGCCGAGCACGACGGCCCACAGGACCACGACGAGCCAGCGCGCGCGGAACGCGGATCTGCCCAGTCGGTAGAGGAAGGTGGCCACAAAGATGCCCTCTCTGAAGTCGGACCGCGGGTGGACCTCCACCCTCACTTCCGACACCCCCGCACGTCGTCCTCCAGCTGCCGCAACTGTCCGCTGCTGCGCTGGGCCGAGGAGGCGGCGCCTCTCGTGCGGGTGCAGCAGTTCCGTCTGCCGCAGTTGCAGTAGGAGACCGTGGCGTTCAGCAGGGCGCGGGCAGCCGGGCGGGCAGGCGCCGTCGAGCCGGTCGATCCGGGGCCACGCCCGCAGCCGCTCGGCGAGCGGGAGGCCGGCTGGTCTCCGTGAGCGTCTGCCGCGGTCCACCTCGCGGCTGTGGGTCAGGGAGTCGGCGGGAGGTCGGTGAAGGCCGGCGGGTGGAGCGTGCCGTGGGCGGTTTCGACGACCTGGGCGGCGCGGAGCACGAGGTCTTCGCGGTGGTGTGGGGCGACGAGTTGTACGGCGCAGGGGAGTCCGTCCGGGCTCAAGCCGGCGGGGATGCTGATCGCCGGGTGGCCGGTGTCGTTGAAGACGGACGTGTAGGCGATCGGGACGGTCCGCTCGCGTACGGCCGCCGCGATGTCCGGGCCATCCGCGGGCCATGCAGTGGTGGGTACGGTCGGCATGAGCAGCAGGTCGTACTGCTCGAAGAGTTCGGCTGCCCATCGGTCGAGCCGCGCCCGGTGGTCCCAGTAGGCGGCGAAGTCGTCGAGCTTGAGGGTGCGGCCTTCGTCGAGGACGTCGGCGAACCACGGCTCGAAGGTGTGGCGTCGCGCGGTGAAGTCGTCGAGTACGCCCATGAGGCGGTTGTAGGCCAGGACTTGTTGGCGCAGGAGGAAGGGGGCGGGGAATTCGGTGGCCCCCGGGATCGTCGGATCGTCGTCCTCGACCTGGTGGCCGTGGTCGCGCAGGAGGACGGCCGTCCGTTCCAGGGCGTGCAGCATCTCGGGGCGCGGGGCGGTTATGCCGAGGGTGCGCAGGACCCCCACGCGCAGGACGGGCAGGGGCGTGTCGAGGCTGCCCGCGTACGAGATCGCCGGTGCGGGGAGTGAGTACGGGTCGGCCGGGTGGTGGCCGGCGGCCACGTCGAGGTGGAGTGCGGTGTCGCGGACGGTGCGGGCCATGCCGCTGAGGCAGGCGTGCTGCGGCCAGTTGGGCAGACGGTGGGGGCCGTGGGGGATGCGACCGCGGCTCGGTTTGAGGCCGACGACCCCGCACAGCGCCGCCGGGATGCGGGTGGATCCGCCCCCGTCCCCGGCGGTTCCGAGGGCGACGAGTCCGGCGGCGACCGCTGCCGCGGCGCCGCCGCTGGAGCCGCCCGGGGACCGCTCGGGGTCCCAGGGGTTGCGGGTGATGCCGAAGGCTTCGTTGGCGGTGTGGACGCCGGCGCCGATCGGCGGCACGTTCGTCTTGCCGATGATCAGGGCGCCGGCGGCGCGCAGTCGGGCGACCTGGATGCCGTCGCGGGCCGCGGGCGGGCTGTCGCGGTAGGCGCTGGTGCCCCGGCTGGTGACAAAACCCTGAGCGTCTTCGAGGTCCTTGACCAGGACGGGCAGCCCGGCCAGGGGGCCGATGTCGTCGCCTCGGGCGATCCGCGCGGTCATGGCGGCTGCTTCGGCTCGTGCCCGCTCGGGGTCCAGGGCGACGACGGAGTTCAGTTCGGCGTCGGCGGTCTCGATCCGGTCCAGGGTGTGGCGCATGAGCTCGTCGGGCGACAGTTCGCGGCGTCGCATGAGGGTGGTGAGTTCGGTCGCGGAGGCGAAGGAGAGATCGGTCATGGGCGGTCGGGCTCCTGTGCGCTGGGAAGGGCTGTGCGCGGGTCGGTGTGAGGGTCGGTGCGCGGGTCGGTCCGCGGGTTTCCGGGGGGCGGGGTGGCGTCCAGGCTCAGGCCGGTGGTGCGGGGGCCGAAGGCCACGGCGAGCACGCCGCCGGTGATGCTCAGTGCGGCGAGGACGACGAACACGGCGGTGTAGCCGAGACCGGTGAAGACCAGGGCGACCATGCTCGGGGCGGCGAAGTTGAAGATCCGGGACAAGGCGTTGGAGGTGCCGGAGCCCAGCGCGCGGATCCGGGTGGGGAACACCTCGGCCGAGTACACCTGGAGGAAGGGCACGGCCATCTGGAAGAGCAGGCTCACCACACAGCCCAGGACGAGGACGGCCACCGGAGCCCGGACGAGCCCGAAGAGGAGCAGCGCGGTGGCGGTCAGCGCACCCAGGGCGAGTTGGGTGCGCCTGCGGTCCCACCGGTCGATGAGCGGCACGGCGACGAGCGCGCCGAGCGGCGCGGCCGTGGCCAGGACGGCGGACAGCAGCAGCGTGTCGTCGAGGTCGAGGCCGGTTTCCGACAGGAGGGTGGGGGTCCAGGTGTTGTAGGCGGAGTAGGCGAGCAGCCCGGTCACCCACATCGTCGCCACGACGAGGAACAGGCGACGGTGGGGGCGGGCCAGCAGCTCCGTGACCCGGGGCGGGGCCGGGGCGGGAACCGGCGGTGCCGGTTCGAGGGCCGCGGGGGGCGGGCCGGGTTCGGCGGGGGGCCGGACGCCGCACTGCTTCTCGATGGACCGGACGATCTCCTCCGCCCCGGCGAAGTCGCCGCGGGAGGCCAGCCAGCGCGGGCTCTCGGGTACCCAGCGGCGGATCAGCCAGGCGAAGACGGCGCCGAACAGGCCCAGGGCGAAGACGAGCCGCCACCCCCAGGTCCACTGCGGTACGAGGAAGTAGCCCGCCCAGGCGGCGATGGGGATGCCGAGCGAGCCCACCGCGACCTTGTAGGTCTGCAACCGGCCCCGGGCGGCGGCGGGGACGAATTCGGTGAGGACGACGATCGCGACGACCGCCATGCCCTGCGCGCCGAAGTGTGCCGCGCTGCGGGCCGCGACCAGCTGCCACGGCGTCTGCACGATGACGCACAGGGCGGCGCCCGCGCAGTAGACGGTGACGAAGGCGAGCATGGTGCGGCGCCGGCCGATCCGGTCGGCGAGGTAGCCGCCGAGGACGCCTCCGGCGAAGGCGCCGAGCTGGCTGATGCCCACCACGAGGGCGATTGCCGAGAGCGAGAGGCCCCACTGGTCGCGCAGGGCGGGGGCGACGAACGCGAACGCGTAGGTCTCCACCCATTCGAAGAGGATCATCCCGGCCAGGGCGATGACCAGTCTGCGGTGGAACGCGCTGAGCGGGAGCCGGTCGAGACGGTTCCCGAGCGCGGCGGCTTCGGCGGTGGCGGCCATGGTACGCGGGTTCTCCCGAGGAGATGGGGAAAGAGGACGTCACGGGTGTGGAGGGTGCGGACGCGTGCCGAACCGGCGCGAGTGGGGGCGAGGCGCGGTGGCCGGGGACGTCCGTCAGATCACGCCGTCGGCGCCGAGGGCGGCGACGGTCTCGGCGCTGAGGCCGAGCAGTTCCCGGTAGATCTCCGTGTTGTGCGCGCCGAGCGCGGGGCCGGTCGAACGGATGCTTCCCGGGGTCTTCGACATCCGGGGAAGGGGCGCGACCATGGGCAGCTCGCCGTAGTCGGGGTCCGTCACGGTGACCAGGGTGCCCCGCTCCCGGTAGTGCGGATCCGCGGCGATGTCGGCGATGCTCATCAGCGGGGAGGCCGGGATGTCCGCGTCGCTGAGCATCTTGGTCAGGTCGTCCGCGGTGTGCGCGGCGGCCCAGCCGGCGACCGTCGCGTAGAGGGCGTCGGCGTGCTCGGCGCGGGCGGCCCGCGTGCGGTACTCGGGTGCACTCGCCAGTTCCGGTGTTCCCATGAGGGCGCAGAGGCGGCCGAAGAGCGCGTCGGTTCCCGCGTGGACGGAGATCCGGCGGCCGTCGGAGGTGGTGAAGTCGCTGGCGGGGACGATCTGCGGATTGCGGTTGCCGAGCCGTTCACGGACGGCACCCGTGGTGGCGTACGAGGTGAGCGCGTCCTCGGAGGCGCGGAATCCGGCCTCGTACAGTGCGAGGTCGATGACCTGACCGCCGCCGCCGGCCGTGTCGCGGTGGTAGAGCGCGGTGACCACCGAGAAGGCGCCGAGGTAGGCCGCCATGTAGTCGATCGTCGAGTAGCCGCTGCGCACGGGAGCCCGGTCGGGGTCGCCGGTGACGTAGGTCAGGCCGGCGAAGGCGCTCGCGGTCCGGTCGAAGGAGCCGCGGTCGCGGTAGGGGCCGGTCAGCCCGTACCCCGTCACGTACACCAGCACCGCACCGGGAGCCAGCGTCTGGAGGGATTCTGGGTCCAGGCCCCACTTTTCGAGTGTGGGCGGACGGTAGTTGGTGATCACCACGTCGAAGTGCGGGACGAGCTTCCGTACCAGGTCCTGCCCCTGCTCGGTGCGCAGGTCCAGTGTCACCGACTTCTTGTTGCGCGCCTCCTGGGCCCAGTACGGGGAGCGCGCTCCGGCAGCCGGGCCGCGGGTGAAGTCGCCGCGTCCGGGTTCTTCGACCTTGACCACGTCGGCGCCGAAGTCACCGAGGAAGGTGGCGGTGACGGGTGCGGCGAGGACGGTGGAGAGGTCGAGGACGCGTATGCCGTCCAGCGGAAGTTGCGCCATGGGTGTCCCTCCACATTGAATTCACGTTTCGTTATTAACGAATCGTTGTTAGCGGGACCATAGGCTGACCACGGCGGCGTGGCAAGGGTCTGCTGCGGGACAATCCATCCACGGGGACGGAAGGGGAGAGGGCATGGGCGAGACGGGACGGGCTCGGCGGCGCAGGCGCACCCGGGAGGAGACCGAGGCGGACCTACTGGCCGCCGCGCGGAAGCTGCTTCAGCGCGACGGGGTGCTGGCCGGCGTCAACCTCCGCGAGATCGCCACCGAGGCCGGGGTCAACCACGGCCAGATCTACCAGTACTTCGGCACCCGCCAGTCCCTTCTCCGGGCAGCCGCGGCCGACCTGGTCGAACGCCAGGCCGCCGACCGTGACGGGCACTGGGAGCTGCCGTTCGCCGAACGCCGGCAGGCCATGTTCCACCACCGCTTGGACGCGCCCGAACTGGTCCGTCTCGAAGCGTTGCTGGCCCTCGACGGAGACGAGGGCTTCAGCCCCTTCCCCCGGTTCGACCGGACCCGCCAGAGCCTCGCACGGGACACGGACGACGGTTCGCTGCCCGACGGCGCGGACGCGGAAGCCGCCCACGTGATGACGGCCGCGGCGCAGATGGGATACGTCATCTTCCGCGAGGCGTACGCCCGCGACACCGGGATCCCCCTGGAAGAACTGGACGAACGGGCAGCCCGTGCCTTCGCCCGCATGGTGGCCGGCCTCACGGCTCCGTCACCGGATCAGCAACCGTCGGAGTGACGGACGCGGCGGCCCGCTTCCGCGCGGGGCAGGGCCGTCGCCGTGGTCAGCGCCTCGATGGAGCCAACCGTTGCCGGGCACGCGCTCAGCACGGCCGGCTGGTCAGGTGCCCGGCGGATCTTCGGCGTTGGCACGGGACGTGGCTGCGGCTTCGTCTTCGCCGGCGCGGGTGTAGGCGGCGGCGGACTGCTCCCACGCTCCCCGGACGCGGGACGGTTCGGCACCGGACGCGTCCAGGGTGGTGGCGAGTTCGCCCCAGGCTTCCCCGGCGCGTGCCCAGTCCTCGTCCTGGGTCAGCATCGCCACTGCCTTCTCGCCTGCCGCGATCGCCTCCGCGTAGCGCTCCAGCCCTCGACTGGCGGCGCCGATGTTGTTCCAGGCGACAGCTTGGCCGTGGACGTCGCCGCTCTCCTGGTGGAGTTGGAGCGCGGTTCGGTGGGCGTCGAGTGCTTCGGCGTGCCGCTTCAGATTCCCGAGCGCGTTGCCGAGGTTGTTCCAAGCGCCGGCTTGATTGAGCGTGTCGCTGAGTGCCTGGCAGGCCGCGAGGGCGTGGGCGCGGACGGTGACCTGGTCTTGGAAATGCCGTCGCCAGTCCAAGTAGCGGCCGAGGGCGAATCCAAGATCCAGAGCGATCTGGGTGTGGGCGTGGGTGTGGGTGGTGGCGAGGAGGTTCTCGCGTTCGGCGTCGAACCACGCCAGCGCCTGCTCCCGCCCGGTGAACAGCGTCGACACGGACCGGCCCGGGGGGTGCAGGTGGGTGTCGGCTGCTTGGGCGTGTCGGACGTAGTGGTCGGTGAGGCGGGTGCGGGCCTGTTCGTAGCGGCGGCGGGAGGCGCGGCCGGTGTCCATGGTCGTGCGGGCCTGCTCCTGTGCGTGGACGCGTAGGAGGTCGTGCATAACCAGCGGTCGCGGGCCTGGCTGTCCTGGATGAGCAGGCGCGCCTGGACGAGTTGTCGCAGGAGGAGGGTGACTTTGTCGGCGGGTTGGCCGGTGAGGGCCGCGACGGCCGGCGTGGAGATGTCGGGGCCGGCATGGAGACCCAGGAGCCGGTAGAGGTCGGCCTGTTGGTGGGTGAGCCGGGTGAGGCATTCGTCGAAGACGGCGCGCAGGTTCCGTTCGCCGTCGTCGAGGCCGCCGAGGCGGCTGCCCGCGTCGGTGAGCATTTGGACGCGCTCGGAGAGCGGCTGGTCGGGGTCGTCGGCGAGGAGCGCGGCGGCGATCTGGAGGGCCAGGGGCAGATAGCCGCAGAGCGCGACGAGTTCCTCCGCGGCTGCGGGCTCGTCCTCGACGCGCCGGTCGTCGGGTTCCGCGACCGCCAGCCGCTGGCCCAGGAGGTCGACGGCGGCGTCCGGCTGGAGGGGGTGGAGGTTGAACAGGCGGGCGCCGAGGCCGGGCAGGGTGTGTCGGGAGGTCACCAGTACGCCGTGGTGGCGGGCCGGGAGCAGGGAGCGCACCTGGTTTGAGGTCGAGGCGTTGTCCGCCACGATCAGAATCCGCTCCCCTTCCCTTCCCAGCGCGTCGAGTTGAGCCCGGTAGAGCCCTTCCCGCTCGTCCAGCGTGGGCGGGATGTGGTTGGCCGCGACGCCGAGGGCCCGTAGTAGGGCCTCCAGCGCGTCCTCGGGCGGAACGGGGTTCGGGTCGTAGCCGCGCAGGTTCAGCGTCCGCACACCGGTGAACCAGCCCTTGTCGCGCGCGGCATGTCCCACGGCATGGGCGAGCGTGGTCTTGCCCACGCCCGGCAGCCCCGCGACCGACCCCACCGGCGCGCCCGAAGCCGTCTCGGGGTCGAACAGGGAGAGGACCTTGGCGATCTCGTCGTCGCGGCCGGTGAACTCCTGCGGCAGCCCCCGCAGGGTGTTCAGCGCGGTCGGCACCGCCGCGTACGCCTGCACGTTGACGCTCGTGTTGTTCTGCGTGCCGCTGCCGAGAACCTGGCTGTTGGTGAACGTCGCGTTGCTGAAGTCGTTGTGTGTGCTCTGCGCCGGGGCCTGGGCCTGCGCCTGCTGGACGAGGGCCTGGAGCTCAGCGGCCACCTGCTGCCGCTCCTCGTCGGGAAGCTCCTCAAGGAGCATCTCCAACCGGGTCTGCCAGCGGGTGACCTGGACGGTCTGTACCCGCTCCGCGCCGTCACCAACCCCGCGTTCAGGCGTCGTCGTCCAGCTTCTCCACCACTCGGGTGGAGATCTCGGCCAGGGTTCGGAGCTCCGCCCCGGTGAGGTGGTCCAGGAAGAGGGACCGGACTGCCTGTACGTGCAGTGGGGCCGCCGCCGCGATGGCCTCGCGTCCCGCTTCCGTGATCACCGCGAAGGCGCCCCGCCCGTCCTCCGGGCAGTCCTCCCGCACCACCAGCCCTCGCCCGATCATGCGCGTGATGTGGTGGGACATCCGGCTCTTCTCCCACTCCAGCGCCCGCGCGAGGTCCTGATACCGCTGGCGGCCCTCCGGCACGTCCGTCAGGTTGACCAGGACCGCGTAATCCGCCGACGCCAAGTGGGACTCCGTCTGCAGCAGATGCGACAGGCGGCCGATCAGCCGCTCATGCAGCCGGACGAAACTCCGCCACGCGTGCTGCTCTTCCGCCGTCAGCCAGTCCACCCGGTCAGTCACGGCGTCGAGTCTAGTGAACTGGTCGATGCGTCATCTGATCGCTCGGATGTACGCCCGGTCGGCTTCCCGTCCGACGGGCAGGGGGCGGCCCCGGCACACCCGTGCCGGGACCGCCCCCTCACGGCCCAGCCGTTACGCTCCGGCCGTCTCGGCGACCGGGGTGTTCAGGAGCTGCTGCTCCCAGACCGTCACGACCCCGGTGGCGCCCGCGTGCCCCAGCGCCGCCAACTGGTCTTCCGGCGAGATGAGGTTCGTACGGGCCCAGTCGCGCTGCCACTCGCTCATCACGGCCAGCCAGGTGATCGGCACGACCCCGGCCTGGACCATGCGGCGCACCGCCATGTCGTGGGCCTCGGCCGACACGGACCCGGAGGCGTCGGTGACGACGTGGACGTCGAAGCCTTCGCCCGCCGCGTGTATGGCGGGCATGGCCACGCAGACCTCCGTCCACAGGCCGGCGATGATCAGCTTCTTGCGGCCGGTGGCCTTCACGGCGTCCACCACGACCTGGTCCTCCCAGGTGTTGATGAAGGTCCTGTTGATCGGCTTCTGGTCCGGAAAGACGTCCTGCAACGGCTGGATCAGCAGCCCCCCGCGCTCTTCCACGACCGTGGTCAGGATCGTCGGGACGCCGTAGCCCTTGGCCGCCTTGGCCAGGCCCACGACGTTGTTGGTGACCATCATCGGCTCGTGGCTGTGCAGGTTGGCGAACTGGTACGGCTGGTGGTCGATCAGTACCAGGACGCTCTCCTCGGGGGTCAGCAGGGCTTCGAGGCCGGCCTTCGGCGACGTGCTCATCGAGATCTCCTAGGGGTGCGGGGGCGCACACGAACCAGTTTGGTTGATGCATCATCTTTTTTACATGACGTATCAACTACCTGTCCAGGGATGGCCGTTCGGGGGCGAGGGGCCCCTGGCGGTGGAACGGAACCTCGACGTCACGGGCGTCCTGACGGGACACTTCCCCTACGGATCGCGGACGCCCGCACCGAGCGGGTGGACGCCAGTGGACGTGGCCCCCGGCTCACAGGAGTGATCGCATGACGCACCGCCCCGCTGGCCCCTGGGACATCTCCGAACTCCCCGACCCCGACCCCGCCGAGGAGCGAGTCGACCTCGGCGGGCTGCTCGTTCCGGTGTCGGGGGTGGTCGAGGTGCGCGTGGATTTGGTGGGCGAAGTCCCCGTCGCCGCGACCGTCATCCTGGGAGGCAGCTCCGTGCAGCTCCAGGCGTTCGCCGCGCCGGAGGACGGCGGCTGGGAGGACATCCGCGGCAGGATCGTGCGGGGCATCGTCGATCAGGGCGGTACCGCGGAGGAGTCCCCGGGGACCTTCGGGCCGGAAGTGCGGGCACGGATGTACGAGGAAGCGCACGATGGCGCCGGGTCGTGGCAGGAGATCCGGTTCGCCGGGGTGGACGGGCCGGGATGGGTGCTGCGCGGTGTCTTCTACGGCTTGATCGCCCGGCGCCCCGGGCGGCTGGCGGGCCCCCTCGCGGAGACCTTCCGTCGGACCGTGGTGGTGCTTCCCGGGTATCCGATGGAGCCCGACGAGGCGATCCCCCTGCGCCTCCCCGACGTAGCCACGGCGGAACCCGCCGAAGACCCCGACTCAGAGCGGCCGTTCCCACGGCCGAGGACCCGCCCCCGGCTCCCTCCCCGGTTCCGCGTTCGGCGACCGCGGGCGTGAGCCCCGGCCGAGGCCCGAGCCCCGGGAACGTGGCGACGCAACCGGCAACTGTCCGGCCGGGTGCGACGTCCTTCGGACATGGACCACACGAGCCCTGCACCGTTCACGTCGACTCACTGTCGCCTCGAAGAAGACTGGTCGGAGACCTGTCGTGGTGTCCACCTCTCCGGCCATGAGGCATGCCTGGCCCACGTGACGGACGTCGACCGCGGCGCCTATCTGGCCGGCCTGAGCCCCGGCGCCGACGTCGACCACCGCGGCACCCCCTTCACCAGACAACTCCTCGACGCGCTTCTCGACGCCCTCCGCGACCCGGCCACCGGACACCCCCTGCTGGGCGAGGCCCAGTTCGACGGAGCGAAATTTGCGGACCCGGGCGACGACGTCCTCCTGGCCGCCCGGTTCGACGGGGCGACCTTCCTGGGGGACGCCTCGTTCGAGGGAGCGGTGTTCGAAGGCGTCGCCGGGTTCGACTCGGCGACCTTCCACGGCAGGACCTCGTTCAACGGGGCGGTCTTCCACCGCTTCGCCGGCTTCGCGTCGACGTCCTTCCAGGGCACCAACGCTTCGTTCAACGAGGCGAACTTCCATGGCGTCGCCGGTTTCGGGTCTGCGTCGCTCCTATGCCACACCTGGTTCAAAGGCGCGGTCTTCCACGGCAACGCCCGCTTCGAGTCGGCGACCTTCGAGCGCGATGCCGGGTTCTACGGGGTGACCTTCCGGCGCGACGCGTGGTTCGAGACGGCCGCCTTCCAGGGGAACAGCTGGTTCACCGGGACGACCTTCCAGGGCATTGCCTGGTTCCCGTCGGTGACCTTCCGGCGCGGTGCCTCGTTCGAGTCGGCGGTCTTCGAGCGCTCCCATGCCGTGTTCACCCGAGCGACCTTCCAGGAGCCCGTCGATTTCAGCGGGGCGAACTTCCACGACGTCGCCGCCTTCGTGTCGACGACCTTCGAGAGCGAGGCCCAGTTCGGCGGAGCGACCTTCCAGGGCATCGCGGCGTTCAACGAGGCCACCTTCCAGGACCGGGCCGAGTTCACGTCGACCTTCCGGGGCGAAGCCCGCTTCGAGTCGACGACCTTCGAGCACCCCGCCGTGTTCGAACGGGCGACCTTCGAGGACGAAGTCCGGTTCGGCGGGGCGGTCTTCCGGGGCGACGCCCTCTTCTCGCAGACGGTCTTCGAACGGCCGCTCAGCCTCGGGCCGTTGGTGTGTGCCGGCCGGGTGCAGCTGTCCGAGGCGGTGTTCAAGGAGCCGGCGATGCTCTCGCTCGCCGCGCGCGGCCTGGAGTGCCGGCGTACGCGCTGGCTGTCGACGGCCGAGTTGCGGCTGCGCCACACGACGGTCGACTTCGCCCACGCCGTCTTCGAGTACCCCCTCACGATCGCCGCGGACGCCGAACCCTTCGTCCGGTCCGACGGGCGACCGGTGGAGGAAGGGGCCCTCACCAACCTGCCCGTCGCGCCTGACGCGTCCGACGCCACCGTGCGGGTGGCCTCGCTGCGCGGCGTGGACGCGGCGCACCTGGTCCTCGCCGACGTCGACCTGTCCGGGTGCCTGTTCACCGGGACCGTGCACCTGGACCAGCTACGGCTGGAAGGCGACTGCACCTTCGACGGGGTGCCGTCCCGCACCCCCGGGCGCCTCGCCCGCTTCACCCCGCGCCGCACCCTCGCCGAGGAGCACAACTGGCGCGCGAGCCGGCCGGCGGCGGCCCGGGGCTGGAACGTCGCGGTCTTCGGCGCCCGGCACGTCGGGCCCGCGCAGTTGGCGCCGGTGTACCGGGCGCTGCGCAAGGCGTTCGAGGACGGCAAGAACGAGCCGGGCGCGGCGGACTTCTACTACGGCGAGATGGAGATGCGCCGCCGCGACCGCACCGGGACCAGCCGCGCCGAACGCGGACTGCTGCACGGCTACTGGATGCTGTCCGGCTACGGACTGCGCGCTTCCCGGGCCGTGGGCTGGCTCGTCGCCGCCATGGTCGTCACCACCGTGCTGCTGATGGGCTTCGGGCTCCCGAAGGACTCCCCCGGACAGACGGCGACCGGCACCGTCCCCGCCGGCGGAGGCCGGGTCACCTTCGAGATAGCCAAGGCCGACCCCGAGAACCCCACCGGGCACAGGTTCACCGGCGAGCGC
Source organism: Streptomyces sp. NPDC047315 (assembly GCF_040643215.1). NCBI lineage: Bacteria > Bacillati > Actinomycetota > Actinomycetes > Kitasatosporales > Streptomycetaceae > Streptomyces > Streptomyces sp. NPDC047315. The sequence continues at coordinate 22,719 of NZ_JBEYTZ010000047.1, forward strand.
TTCGAGAAGGCCTTGAACGTCACGCTCAATTCCGTGGTGTTCCGCTCCTCCGGCCAGGACCTGACCACCGCCGGCGCCTACGTCGAGATGGCGTCCCGCCTGACCGAACCCGTCCTCCTGGGCCTGGCGGTCCTCGCGGTCCGCAACCGCGTCAAGCGCTGAGCCGCGTGCATGCCTGCGTGCCCGCGGATCCCGCGGTCGGCCGAGTTCGGAAAGAACCCCGGCGCGGGATGTAGAGAAGCGGGCTCCAGCTCCGACGTACCCATGACACCCGCCGACGAGCGAAGGAAGCAACACCATGAGCAAGGTCACCACCGGCGCCACGATGTCCCTCGACGGCTACATCGCCGGACCGCAGGAGAGCGGCTTCGACCTGCTGTTCCAGTGGTACGGCAACGGCGACGTCGAGATCCCGACGGCCAGCCCCGACGTGCCGCCGCTCCGCGTCTCCGCGGCCAGCGCCGAGGTCGTCACGAAGGAGTGGGGGAACACGGGGGCGCTGGTCGTCGGGCGGCACCTCTACGACATGACGAACGCCTGGGGCGGACGCCACCCGATGGACGTGCCCGTGGTCGTCCTCACGCACCGCCGCCCGGAGGACCGGCCGGAGGACGACGAGAACTTCGTCTTCGTCACCGAGGGCATCGAGGCGGCCGTGGCCAGGGCGAAGGAGCTGGCCGGCGCCAAGGACGTGGTGGTGAACGGCGGGCAGATGGCCCGGCAGTGCCTGGAAGCCGGTCTGCTCGACGAGTTCGGCGTCGCGCTGGTGCCGGTCGTCCTGGGCGACGGGAAGAAGCTCTTCGGTGAACTCGGCACCGCTCCCGTGCAGTTCGACGGCCCCGTGGAGGTCGTCGAAGGCACCGGCGTGACCCACCTGCGCTACCGCGTCAAGAAGTGAGCTGGTGGCGCGCCGGGGGCGGAGGCCGCCGGCCGCCGCCATCCGTCGTTCAGGAAACCGGAGGGACGGTCAACAGGGGTCGGTAGTGGCCGTCCGGGTAGGGCTCGCCGATCGGTCGGCCTTCAGCCTCGATCCAGGCGTGTGCCTCGAACGGGCTGGTCCGCACCCCGGTGCACCAGGTCGGCCACGATCCGCGCGCCCGGCAGAGCAGCGCCGCGGCGATGGAGCGCTGGAGGCACGCCTGCCCCGCGCACCGTTGGCTGACGGCGACGACCGCTCGTCGCGCGGCCGTGGCCTGCTGCGCCGTGGCCGGTTCGGCGCCGCGTCGCGCGTAGCTCAGCACGGCACGCAGCCGTGCGGGCTTCGCCCTGCTGAGGAGACGGGCGACACCGACCGCGACGAGGGGCAGCGCCCTGCGGCGCAAGGGCGGCTTCTCGCGCTCGACCAGCGCGGCGGGGATGCTCACGGGGCGCCCTCCACCAGTCGGGCGGTGCGCAGTTGCCGGACGACGGCCTCGACGTCCCGCCTGGCCTGCTCGGCGGGCAGGCCGTAGCGCTCGGCCATCCGGTGCGCGATCTCGTCGAGGGAATCGCCCGAGGTCAGGCCGGTGATGACCGTGGTGCCCGTGGTGTTCAGCTGCCAGTAACGGCCGGTCCTTTGGTGCAGCAGGACCGTGCCGTCCTCGGTTTCGGCGGTGATGACGTCAGGGTGCAGGCGCATCTTGTCCCCTCGTGGCGGTGCGGAGCCAGGTCTCACAGCCCAGGAGGTGTTCCAGGGCTATGTTCCGGGAGTGGTCGGCCTGGGGCGCGAGCAGCAGGCGGCGCAGCGCGTCGGCGTCGATCAGCCCCCTCTCGACGATCGCGGAGTCGGTGAGGACGTCCAGCACGTTCATGCGGTTCCTGCGCAGCCCGAGGCTCAGGTCGGCGCTGAACTCGCCCTTGGTGGCACGGGCGGTGATCGCCTCGGGGACGATGCCCCGCACGGCCTCGGCGAGCAGCGGCTTGTAGCGCCAGGGGTGGGCCCGCTCCTCCAGCCGGACGGACAGGGCCGCCTCCACGACGCGGTCGTCCAGGTACGGCATGTCCAGCCTGACGCCGGCTCGCTGGAACAACCGGCTGACCTGCGCGTACGCCGGTGCCGTGGTGCGTAGCGCCAGCAGGTACTGGTGCTGCCCCCGGTCGGAGGCGAAGGGGTGGGCCTCTTCCGCCGCCGTCCGGAGCGTGGTGCGGGCGGCGTGCAGGGCCTCACCGGTGACCCAGGGCTGGGCGTGCAGGGACGTGAACCCCCAGCCCAGCGGTGGCAGCCGGCCCTCGGGCGGCGGTGCGGCCAGCCCGTCCGACTGACGCCGCCACCAGTCCGGGAACCCGCTGTTGTCGAGCAGTTGCGCGACGGTGGACTTCAGGTCCCAGCGGCTGAGGGCCAGATGGGCGCGGAGGTGCCGGACGGCGGTGAGCGGACGTCGGCGCAGCAGTGGGTGCAGATATCCGGGGAACTTGTAGAAGAGTTCGTCCCCGCCGTGGCCGGCGATGTGGATCGTGGAGCCGTGCGCGGCGAGCGTACGGGCGGTGTACACGGCCCGGGCGGTCGTCCGGGCGAAGAGATAGGGCTGCTCGGGGTCGCCGTTCAGGTGTGCGTCGGTGAAGACGGGCGGCATGTCGGCCTGCGGAACGACGAGGTGTTCGGCATCGGGCAACTCCCGTATGGCGATCGCCGCGTAGGTGCCGTCGTCGTTGCCCGCTTCGGCCTCCGCCCAGCGGTGCGTGAGGAGGTGGGGCGTGGTCCGGGCGGCGAGGAAGGCCAGCGAGGTGGAGTCGAGCCCGCCCGACAGGTCCGCGCTGAGCCGGCCGTCGGCGGTCCTGTTGCCTGGATTCCTCTTCTCCAGAGCGGAGGTGAGGGAATTCCTGACCTCCGAGGCCCCCTCGGCGAGGGTCCTTTCCGGAGCAGGTGGCTGCCACCATCGCACTTCGCGTGCCGGCCGTCCGCTTTCGAGCAGGAGATAGTGCTCTGGTGGCAGGGAATTGACGCCCAGCCACATACTGCGATCGCGCAGCGGCGAGGGAAGCATTCCGCCGCACGCCACTCTCGTGGCGAGTAGGGAATCGTCGATTTCGGCATTGGTCAGCCGGGCGAGAACGTCGGTGCGGTCGGCGACGACGGTATGGCCGTCGCTCTTCGCCCACGCGACTCTACGGAGGCCGGTGACGCTGCCCTGGACCCGCTGCTGTCGGCCGACCTCGGCGACGAGGTGGAAGCTTCCGGGCAGCTCTGAGGCCAGTCGATTCACCTCGGCAACGGTGCGAATCCGGCGGGTCGACGAGGTCAGTTCGGCGGTGGTGACCGGGCAGAACCCGATCACCACCACCCGCACCGGGCCGACGCTCGCGACCACGATGTCCTCGTCGCCCCACTCCCCGACGATCCACGGCCGCCCCGACGCGTACCGGAGCGTGCGCGGCGCTCGTAGCGCAAGCCCGTCGATAAGGTGGCCGGTACTCGGGGAATCAGGCAGGACGACGAACCCGGTGCGCACTGTTCCGGCCTAGCTGAAGCTCAGGCCGAAGCTGTCCAGCGGCCTGCTCCCGAAGCCGAGGGTGTCCTCCGAGAACTCGCCCACCTCGATGAGGGCGGGCGCCTCGTAAGCCTCCGGCTGAACCTCGGTCACCTGGGGTTCCATGATGATCCTCCATTCGCAGGGTTTGCGATCAACACGAAGCTACGTTTGCTCAAGTGCGTGATCTAGGAGGTTTCCAGTCAGAGTGCCCCTGCGTGAATCCAAGCCGGATTCCGGTGATATCACGGTCCGAGTGATAGCCAACAGAAGTGAAAAGGAGGACTTCATCGAGGTGTTCCGGTCTGTGTGCGGCGGGCGGTGCGGCGCGGGCTTCGCACACCGTCGCTCCGGTCGATGGAGGGGGTGCGATGGGAAATGCCCGGATGTGATATGACCAGAACCGGAAGCCCGTCTTCGAGGTCAACCCGACGGTGTTCCTTTTGTCAGACCGGCCTCATGCATCGCACACGACGCACGCCCCAGCAGGACCCCGTCACGGTCGAGCGCCTGGACGGGCGCGCCGCGGCGCGGGCGGAGGAGGCGTTCAGCCTGGTGTACGCGGAGGCGTTCGCGGAACCGCCGTACGACGAGGGCCCCTCCGACGTCGCCCTGCCCGCCCGCAGCCCCCGCAACGACCCACGTTGGCCGAGCACCGGCACGTTCGTGCACCGCAACCACCGGCGGCCGAATCAGCTCGCGTAGTCGTTTCCGCGGCTCCTCCGGGTCGACGGGCTCGATCTCCACGTCACGGACCTCGACGCGGTCGACGGGTCGCCGGTCTACGATCTCGCGCCGTACTTCCGGGAGATGGGGCCTCGCGGGACCGTACGGCAGCCGGGCTGGCCGGGGGAGATGCTGGCCGAGTACCGGGCCGAACCGGCGGGCTGAGGCGCAGCCGTCGAGGGCGGTCCGGGTCACCGGGAGGCTCGCACGGTGACCCGTCGGCCGTCGTCGTTCAGTCGAGCTGGCCGACCAAGTAGTCGCCCGCCGGCTGGCGGGTGATGACGTTCAGTCGGTTCGCCGCGTTCAGGAACGCGATTGCGAACACCAGGCTGGTCAGCTGTGCCTCGTCGAAGTGTTCGGCCGCGCGGGACCAGATCGGGTCGCTCACGCCGCCGGCGCCGTCGGCGACGCGGGTGCCCGCCTCCGCCAGTTCCAGTGCGGCGCGCTCAGCGTCGGTGAAGACGCTGGCCTCCCGCCACGTCGCGACGAGGTGCAGGCGCGTCGGGGTCTCGCCCGCGGCGGTGGCCTCCTTGGAGTGGAGGTCGACGCAGACGCCGCAGCCGTTGATCTGGCCGACGCGCAGCGCCACCAACTCTTGCAGGGCGGGCGGAAGCGTCGACGCCTCCCTCAACGCCTGGCCGGCCGACCTGAAGTGCTTGAGGGTCTTGTTGCTGCCCGGGGCGGTGAAGAGGTCCAGCCGTGAGTCCATGGAGTGCTCCTTCGTCGGATGGCTACACCTCTGTGACGACACGGCCCGGGCCTTTGTGACAGTGCTTGCGTGCTCTCCGTCCTCCGGCTCAGCCCTCGGGGTAGAAGACGAACAGCGTGCAGCCCGTCGTCGTCTGCGGGACGTGCGAGGAGCCGGCGGGGGCGTGGATGAAGGAGCCCGCGGGGTAGTCGCGGTGGCCGTCGTTGAAGACGCCGGATACGACGAAGACCTCCTCGGGGCCGGGGTCGTGGACGTCGATGCCCTCCCAGCGGCTGCCGGGGGCCATCTCCAGCACCTGCGCCGACGCGCCGCCGTCGCCGCGCCACAGTGGGCGCTGCCGGATGCCGGGGAAGAGCTCGCGCACGGGCGCGTCCCCGACGGTGGACCACACGTATCCAGGCATGTCCGGGCCGGTTCCGGCCATCCTTGAGGTCGGTGTGGTGAGCGCCGTCTCGTCGGCGCGTGAGTGTTCCGTGTGGTCGGTCGTCGCCATGGAGATCAGCCTGCCGCCAGCCGCCCCTCCCGCCGAGTGTCAGAAAAGACATCCTGAGGTACTTTCTTGCCGTGCACCGTGTAGCCGCCCTCGTCCATCCGCCCCAGTCGACCTTCGAACTCGCCTGCACCGCAGAAGTTTTCGGGATCGTACGGTCCGGACTCCCGACCCGGTACGCCTTCGAGGTGTGCACCGAGCACCCCGGACCGGTCCCCACCTGCGCCGGTTACGACATGCTCGTCACGGTCGGCCTCGACGCGCTGGACCGGGTGGACACCGTGGTCGTGCCGGGCTGGCTGCCCACCTCCGAGCCGCCGTCGGAGCCGGTCGTCCGGGCCCTGCGCCGGGCGCACGCGCGCGGCGCCCGCATCGTCAGCATCTGCTCCGGCGCCTTCGCGCTCGCGCACGCCGGGCTGTTGGACGGGCGGCGGGCCACCGTCCACTGGGAGCACGCGGCGGAATTCGCCGCGCGCTTCCCGGCCGTCCGCCTCGACCCGGACGTGCTGTACATGGACCACGGCGACGTGGCCACCAGCGCGGGCGCCAGCGCCGGCGTCGACCTGTGCCTGCACCTCGTACGGGAGGACCAAGGAGCCCGGTACGCCGCGTACGTCGCACGGAACATGGTGATGCCGCCCCACCGCGAGGGTGGGCAGCTCCAGTACGCGGCGCCGCAGGACCCCGTGCAGATCGACGGCTCGCTCGCTCCGCTGCTGGGGTGGGCCGCCGAACGGCTCGGCGAGGCCGTTGACCTCGATGCGATGGCCGCGCACGCGGGAGTATCGCAGCGCACGCTCGCGCGACGGTTCGCCGAGCAGCTGGGCACCAGTCCGGGGCAGTGGCTCCTGGGGCAGCGGATCGCCGCGGCCCGGGAGTTGCTGGAGGGCTCCGACCTGCCGTTGGACGCCGTCGCCCGACGCGTCGGGCTGTCCTCGGCCACCAACCTCCGCCGACGGTTCCTCAACTCGCTCGGCACCACGCCCGGCGCCTACCGCCGAGCGTTCCGCGCCGACGGCGCCCGACGAGCGCGGGAGGTCAGCCAGAGCGCGGCGGCCGACGGGGCTTGAAGTAGCCGCCCGGGGTGACGCCCGTCTCGCGCCGGAACGCTGCGACGAACGCGCTCACCGTCTCGTAGCCGACGGCCCGCGCCACCCGGTTCAGGGGTTCGCCCGCGGCCAGCGCCGGCAGGGCCGCGTTCAGCCGGGCCAGCCGGCGCCAGCGGCCGAACGGCATGCCGGTCTCGGCGAGGAAGAGCCGGGCGAGCGTACGGCCCGATGCGCCGACGTGCCGGCCCCAGACGGCGAGCGTACGGGGCGATGCCGGGTCGTCGAGGAGCGCGCGGGCGACCTCGGCGGCGCGCGGATCGGTCGGCAGCGGGGTGTCGAGGGTGGTCACCGGCACCGGTTCGAGCAGGGCGAGGAGGAGCGCTTCGCCGTGCGCGCGGCTTTCGGCGTGGATGCGCCGTCCGCCGGCCTCGTTCTCGTCCACGTTCACGTAGTGGATCAACTCCGCGACCAGCGGGGTGACCTCGACCGGCTGGGGCACGGCCCACGGCCCGGCTGCCCCTTCCACCTCCGTGCGCGGCGTCGCGTCCAGATAGAGCGACGTCATCGTGCTGTGGCTCGCCGCGACCACCTCGTGCGGCACTTCGGCGGGGATCCACAGCGCGCGGGTCGTCGGCAGCACCCAGGCGCGGCCCTGCGCGTGCACGGTGAGCGTGCCGCGGGAGGCCCACGCCAACTGGTGCGCCCGGTGGGTGTGTCGACCGAACCGCGTGCCCGCGGGCATCGGGAACGTACCGATGACGACGAGCCCGGCGCCGCGTTCGCCGTGTCCGCTTCTCGACATGACGTGGAAGCGTACGGCCTTCAAGACGGCCGCGCCGGTCCCTAGCGTGGTCGTCATGAACAAGAACCACGAACTGTGCGCGACCCCCGAGTGGGCCGCCTTCCTCCAGGGCGACGTGTTACCGGTCGCCGTCGCCCGCGCCGACCTCGGGCGGGAGCTGCTCGAAGTCGGGCCCGGGCCCGGCGCGGCCACCGAGTGGCTGCGCACCAGGGTCGAACGGCTGGTGGCCGTCGAACTCGAAGACGAGGCCGCGGCGCTGCTGACCGAGCGCTACGCGGGCACCAACGTGGAGATCCGCCAGGGCAGCGGCGCCGCGCTGGAGTTCGCGGACGGGTCCTTCGACTCGGCGGCGTCCTTCACGATGCTGCACCACGTGCCGACGGTCGCCCTCCAGAACCGGCTGCTGGCGGAGATCCTGCGGGTGCTGCGGCCGGGCGGCGTGCTCGTCGGCGCGGACAGCCTGCCCAGTCACGAGCTGCACGAGTTCCACGAGGGCGACGTGTACAACCCGCTGGAGCCGGCCGCGTTCCTCGTCCGGCTCCAGACGCTGGGGTACGTCGACATCACGCTGCGCGTGAGCGACGGCCTCACCTTCTCCGCGCACAAGCCCAAGCTCCACCCCGAGCGCGAGGGGCTTTAAGGCCCTGGGCCTTGTCCGCAAGTCCCGCGAGGCCCCGTGCTGCGGTGTGGCGTTTGCGGCCCGTCTGTGGCTGTGCCCGCAGTTCCGCCCCCTGTGCCCTGCGGGCACGGGGGCCCCAGCGCCCCTTGACCCTCGTCCCGCAGGTAGGCGACGGGGGTAGCGAATCAGGTGGCGCTGGGGGTACCACCACGCCCTTCGGGCGTAGGGGGGCGGAACTGCGCGAACAGCCCACCACCGGGCCGCGGAGACCAATGCTCCCTCAGGGAAACGGCGGCCACGTCAAGAGGCGCAGGAACGCGCGCGGGACTTTGCGGACACGACCTAGGAAGCTCAGCGTCCCTCGCTGGGCGGCTCGTTCGGTCACTCGGACTGCGCCACCGCCTCGGGCATGCGGTCCCGTGGGGCCGGGACGCCGCCTTTTGTCTGCTCGACATCTGCTGCGTCCGCCCCATCCGTCGCGTCCGCCCCGCCCTCCTCGTACGCGTACTGGCGCGACTGCACCAGGTACATCCGGCGGAACGTGCCGGCCGGGCCCCGTGCCATCAGCTCCGCGAACGAGCCGTTCTCGACGACCCGGCCGCCCTCCAGCACGTAGATCTCGTCGGCGTGCCGGACGCTGTGCAGCCGGTGGGTGATGAGCACCACCGTCTGGCCCTCCGCCGCCAGCGCGCGGATCTGGTCGAAGATCCGCTGCTCCGCCTCCGCGTCCAGCGCGCTCGTCGGCTCGTCCACGACCATGATCCGGGCGTCCCGGTGGCGGGCCCGGGCGATGCCCAGGCGCTGCCACTGGCCGCCGGAGATCTGGTGGCCGCCGCGGTAGCCGCGGGCCAGCAGGGTGTCCCAGCCGCGGGGGAGGGACGTCACGGTCTCGTCCGCCCCCGCGTACGCCGCTGCCGCGTCCAACAGGCCGTCGTCGCAGGGCGCGTCGGGGCGGCCGATGGCGACGTTCACCCGGGCGGTGAAGGGCCAGCGGAAGAAGTCCTGCGCCACCACCGCGACCCGGTCGAACAGCTCGGCCCGGTCCGCCTCCGTCGCGTCCACGTCGTCCCACATCACCCGGCCCGCGTCGGGCGCGTACAGACCGCACAGCAGCTTCGCGAGCGTGGACTTGCCGCTGCCGTTGTTGCCGACGAGGGCGATGATGCGGCCGGTGGGGATGGTGACGTTCACCCCGTCCAGCGCGGGCGTCCCGTGGTCGCCGGGGTAGGTGAAGGTGACGTCCTCGAAGCGGATGGCGCGCACGTCGGTCGGGAGCGGCCGGCCCGTCGCCGGGATGAGCCGGCGGTCCGCCTCCGCGCACAGCGTGCCGAGGTCGGAGACGAACAGGCTCTCCTCGTAGAGGTAGTTCAACTGGACGACCAGCGCGTCCAGGTTGGACGAGCCGGTGCGGATGGCGATGACCGCGGTGCCGGCCACCGCCAGATCCATCGCCCCGGTCCACAGCAGCGCGCCGAGGGTGGCGTACGTGGCGGCCGTCGCCAGCCCCGTCCAGCCGGAGGCGATCAGTCCGGTACGGGCGGCGAGGCGGGCCAGCCGGGTCTGTTCCCGCTCGCCCGTCTCGGCCATCATCCGGAAGTGCCGCAGCAGGAACGGGCCGATGTTGTGGACCCGGACCTCCGGCGCCGCCTGCGCGTCGATGAGGAGCCGGCCGATGAGCTGGCCGGCGCGGGCGTGCTGCACCCAGGTGTGGAAGGAGACGTAGCGGCGGCGGGCGATCGTCAGCGAACTCCACGCGCTGGGCAGCGTCATCAGGGCGAGCAGCGGCAGCAGCGCCGGGTGCAGGACCGTGAGCACCCCGGCCGCGGCGACCAGCGAGATGCCGGCGTTCACCACCGACGTACAGAACCTGATCATCCGGCGGGCCGACTCCGCGCCCCACTGCGCCGAGTCCAGCAGCTTGTGGAACTGTTCGTCCTCCACCGCCGCCAACTCCACCCGGGCGACCCGCTCCAGGTACTCCTCGGTCGCCACCCGGAACACCTTGGGCTCCAGCCGGCCCGTACCGGCCGTGGACGCGGACCTCAGCAACGCGCCGACGAGCGCGGCGAACGCCACGACGACCAGGCCGGGCAGCGCCGAGTGCAGCCGGTCCCCGGTGGAGCCGCCGGCCAGCAGGTGGACGAGGACTTCGTTGACCGCGACGAGGCCGACGGCCTGCGCGATGCCGCTGCCCAACTCCGCGCCGGCGACCTGGCGCAGGGCGCGCGGGTCTGCGCGGTGGGCCAGTCGGATGGTGGTGGCGACGAGCCCCGGCAGTCGGGCGACCATGGCGCGCAGGCCAAGGGCGAGGAACGAGCCGTCGTGCGTGCTCCAGCCCGCTTCGTAGCGCAGGGGGCCGCCGAAGAGGAGCCGCTCCGACTCCGACACCTCTTCCTCCGGCACCTCTTCCTTCTCTTGTTGTGAGTGCTGTTGGGCTTCTCGGGGGTCCGGTACTTCCTTCGCTCCTTCCGCTGCGGCCTTCGTGGTCCGTGTCGCTCCGGTGTTCCGGTGAGTCATACGAGCCACCCCGTCTCGCTAGTGCGTACGCCCGGCACGGGCCACACTGCTCGCCCGCCGGAAGCCGTACGGGAGAAAGCGCCGTTTTAGCCCGGGGACGGGGGAGGGTGTGCGATAGGGAACGGGCCGCGGGCGCACGGCACTCCGTACGGTGCTCAGCCCACCATCCGCACCGGGCCCGACTCCCACGACGTGCGTCGCACCAGCAACACGGCCACGTCGTCGTACCCGGGGTGCGTCGAGCCGTTCGCCGTTCGGCCGCTCGACACCAGGCCGTCGGCCAGCGCCTCCAGATCGCCCTGCCGGTCCGTGCCGCCGTGCTGCGGCCGGGTCATCCACTGCGACAGCGTGGCCGACACCGCCGCCACGGCCTCGTCGTAGGGCCGGTCCGGGGTGTCCACCAGGCCGTCCGTGTACAGCAGCAGCGCGGCGCCCGGCCGGAGCTGGGCATGGAAGACGGGGTACCGGTCGGTGGGCGCGTAACCGAGCGGGAGCGCCCCGGGGGTCGGCAACTCGCGTACGGTGCCGTCCGGTTCGGCCTGGAGCGGGCTCGGGTGGCCGGCCCGTACGATCTGGAGGTGGCCGGCGCGCGGCGACACGTCCACGATGCAGCAGGTCGCGAAGCGGTCGGTGTCCAGGCCCCACAGGGTGTGGTTGCCGCGGGCCATCAGGTGCTCGGCGCGGTAGCCGTCGTACGCGTGCGCCCGCAGCGCCGTGCGCAGCTGCCCCATCACCCCGGCCGCCTGCGCGCTGTGGCCCTCGACGTCACCGATGACCAGCGAAGCCCCGCCGTCCTCGCGCGGCAGCAGGTCGAACCAGTCGCCGCCGACCTGCATGCCCTCGGCGGCCGGCAGGTAGCGGGCGGCGATCTCGAAGCCGGGGAGCCGGGGCAGCGCCCGCGGCATCATCAGCTCCTGGAGCTCGGTCATCCGCCGCCGGAACAGGTCCGACAGCCGGGAGCGGCCCAGCGACTGACTGAGGATGCCGGCGATCGCGGCGGTGATGATCTGGTCGTCGTGGGTGAAGTGCCGCGGCCGGCCGTACGAGATCAGGCAGGTGCCGACCGTGCCGTCCGCGGAGGTCAGCGGCAGGAAGACGAACGCGCCGTGGCTCTCGGTGGGCCGCAGCCGTGGATCGGGGAAGCGCTCCAGATACTCCTCGCGGGAGCCGAAGAAGAGCGGATGGCCGGCGCGCAGCGCCTCCGACATGGGGTTGTTCGCCACCGTTCCGATCACCCGGAGCCGGCTCATGGTGGTCTCCGGGTAGCCGGCGGCGCCCGCGAGCAGCAGCCGGCCCTCGTGCTCGATGTGGATGGCGAGGGCGTTCGCGCCGAGCTCCGGCAGGACCGTCTCCGTCATGGTGTCGAGCACGTCCTCGGTGGAGAGCGCGGAGGCGAAGGAGTTGGTGACCTTGAGGACGAACTCCCGGCGGGCCTCGCGGCGCGACACCCTCTCGCGCTGTGCGGTGCAGTCCCAGACGACGCCGACCATCAGGGCCGGGGTGCCGTCGGGCGCGTACTCGATGCTGCCCTTGGACTCCAGCCAGTGGACCGAGCCGTCCACCGGCCGCACCACCCGGTGGACGGCGTGGTGCTCGCCCTCGCGCTTGCTCTTCTCGATGGTGGCCCGGAGCTTTTCCAGGTCGTCGGGGTGGACGGCGCCGAGGAAGGTGGAGACGAGGGAGTCGAAGCGGTCGGGCTCGAAGCCGAAGAGGCGGATGGTGCGCTCGTCGGCGACGACGACGCCGGAGGGGATGTCCCACTCGAAGGAGCCGATGTTGCCGCTGGACATGGCCAGCTCCAGACGGGTGCGGTGGCTCTGGCTGCGGTGCTGGAACTCCTGGAACGCGGCGTCGGTGGTGGTGCTGCTCTCGACGGCGGTCGCGGTCTCGGGGGGTGGGTCGGGGGCCGGCCCGGCGGCGCCTTCGTGCACCAGCAGGTGTTCCAGGCGGTGTGCGCACACCTCCGTGACCATGGTCAGCAGCCGGTGGTCGGCGGGCGCCAGCTCGCCCGGTCGGTCGTACTGGATCACCAGCCCGCCCAGGCACCGGTCGTCGACCAGGAGCGGCATGACCACGAAGTGCACTTCCTCGCGGAGCCCCGCCAGGTCCGGATAGCGCTCCACCAGGTCGTCCGAGACGCCGTAGACGGGGCGCCGCTCGCGCACGGCGACGGCGAGCGGCAGCGAGGAGTCCGGCGCGATCGCCGGGAAGCGCCGAAGGACCTCCTCGTTGGTGCCGAGGTGGCCGGCGAGCCGGAGCCAGCCGTCCTCGTCGCCGACGAAGACGGAGCCGCCGTACGCGCCGATGCCGACGAGGCCCGCTTCCAGCGCGGCGGCCAGCAGGCTCTGCGGGTCCTGGCTGCTCAGCAGCCGGATGACGGCCTCGCTCAGGCCGACGGCGACCCCGGCGGTCTCCCCGACGTCCCCGGCTGCCATCGAGCACCTCCTCACGGGGCCGAAGGCCGGGGGCTGCGCAGCCCCCTCACCCTCACCGACCAGTCTCCCCGGGGACCGCAGTCCCCGCCCGTCCCCGCTGACCTACCCGGGTGCCTCCCCGGCGCCTACCCGGCTGAGCAAAGAGTGGTAAAAGATATTTTTCTTATGTTTAAAGGTGAAATCAGACTTTTGACCCTCCTTTGTGGGCGGACCAACGGGAACCCTTGAGGCAGACCCGCCCCCGTCCCCCAGAGGAAGCAGCCGGCCGTGCCCCCCACCCCCACCGCGCTCCCCGAGGCGCGCCCGCTGGACACCGCCCTCGTCACCTCCCTGGTCGAGGACGCGACCCTGGCGCCGTCCATGCACAACGCCCAGCCCTGGACCTTCCGCTACGCCGCCGCGACCCGCACCTTCCGGATTCGGGTCGACCGCAGCCGCTCCATGCCGCAGTCGGACCCCGACGGCCGGGCCATGTACATCGGCTGCGCCGCCGCCGTCTTCAACCTGCGGGTGGCCGCGGTGCACGCGGGCTGGGACCCGGTCACCCGGCTGCTGCCCGACCGCGCGGACCAGGACCTACTGGCCGAGGTCGAGCTGGTGCGCCGTCCCCCCGAGTCGTACGACGAACTCGCCGAACTCCACCCCGCGCTCCACCGCCGCCACACCAGCCGCGCGCCCTTCCGCGACGAGCGGATCGAGGACTCCCTCCTCGACGTCCTGCGCCGGGCCGCGCTCCTCGAAGGCGCCCGGCTCGCCTTCCCCGACGCCTTCCACCGCAAGACCATCCTCGAACTCAGCGGTGAGGCGATGAACCGCGAACTCGCCGAACCGGCGCACCGCGAGGAGACGGCCCGCTGGACGGAGGGCCCGGGCCACGAGGGCGTCGGCGACGAAGGCATCCCGCGGTACGCCTTCGGCCCGCGCAGCCGGGCGGGCGGCGCGCCGATGCGGGACTTCGAGGCCCCGGACGACACGTACGTCCGGGGCTGGGCGGTCTTCGAGGAGTCCCCCCAACTGGCCTTGCTCGGCACGGCCTTCGACCGCCCCGTGGACTGGCTGCGGGCCGGTCAGGCGATGGAACGGGTCCTGCTGGAGGCGACGCTCGACGGCCTGGCGACGTCGGTCGCCTCGCAGGCGCTGGAGTGGAGCGACCTGCGATGGGCGATCCGGGACCCGGCGACGGCGATGGGCCACGTCCACATGGTGATCCGCCTCGGCTACGGCCCGTTGGGCCCTTCGACCCACCGCCGCGCGGTGGGGGACGTCCTCGACTTCGACTGAGCCTGAGCCTGCGACTCGGCCTCCGCCGGAGCCTCCGCCCGACGCCTTTGAGCGCTGGCGGCCGGGTCCTTGAGGCCCGTCACCGTGGGTGCCTGTGTGGGATTGTGTGACAGACGTTCAGCAGGAGCGTCGGGGGCGACGGAACGTGCGAGGTGCTGGGTGAACGCAAGCGGGGGGACGGGCGGTTCGGGACCGTCCGACGACGAGTGGGACCGCTTCCTCAAGGAGTCCGTGGAGGGGACGGCGAACGCGCCCCGGGAGCCGTCCGCGCGGTCCCGGATCGTGGCGCGGCGGCTGCGTGAAGAACCCGAGCCGCCGGCCCCGTGGCGCGCCCACGCCCCGGCCCGGCCGAAGCCGAAGAAGAAGCGCTGGCTCGCGGTGGCCCTGGTCGTCGCGCTCGGCCTGTTCGTGGTCGCGCTGCTCTCCGGGCGGGTGGCCGACTGGTTCGGCTCGGACGGCACGGGCGGGCAGCCGCTCGCCATGGAGTCCGAGCGGCCGACCGGTGCGCCGCCCCGGGAAGCCGCCGCACGGCCCACGCGCGAGGAGCCGTTCCGGGGGTCGCCCGCCGCGCGTTGGGGCAGCGGCACGGCCGGGATCACGATGCCCGCAGCCAAGGCCACCGGGTGGATGAACCAGACGCAGGTGCAGCAGGCGCTGCACCAGACGCGGGACTTCCTCGCCGCGTCCAACCTCGACCCCGCCGTGCTGCGCGGCGAACGGCCCACCCGGGCCATCGCGCTGGTGAACCCCCATCAAAAGGACGTCCAGGACTTCCTGTCGACCTCTTTCGCCGCTCCGGACGACGAGAACGACCCGCTGTTGCTCTTCAGCCGCTTCGACGGGCGCGCCCGCCTCGTCGGGGACGACGTCAGGACCCGGGGGCGCATCAGCTACGCGGCCGGCAAGGACGGGGCGCTGCGCGTGACGACCGACGTCACCTACGTCTATCCCGTCACCCCGGCGAGCGGCGGCGACGAGGTCACCCGGACCATCGTGCGGCGCGAGGTCGTGCTGGACTGGAACGACCCCAAGAAGGTGATCACCGAGCCGGGGACCTTCTCCCTCGTCTCGTACTCCCTCGACATGACCAACGGCGGCTGCGGCCCCACCACCGGCTATCTGACCCCGCAGTTCGCGGCGGAGCGGTCGATCGAGCAGGGGAGCGGCCCCGAAGTGGACCCGTACGACCGCAGCACGTCCATCCCCGAGCGGACGCGGAACTCCCGGGACGAGGAGTGCGCGACCGCGACGCGGTCGTGAGCGACGGTCACTGCCGGGGTCGGCGGCGCGCGGTCGTGAGCGACGTTCGCGGAGTGGAGCGGCGGCGGCGCGCCCGCGTCGCTCACTTCGCTTCCGCGTAACTCATTTCGCGTCCGCGTAGCACCGCACCACCCCCACCGTCAGGGGGAACCTCACCGGCGTCTCGCCGAAGGCGACCTGGCCCGCCAGCTCCGCCGCCTCCGCGATCGCCCGGGCCACCGCGTCCGTCTCGTCCGCCGGGCAGTGGACGATGACCTCGTCGTGTTGGAAGAAGACCAGCTCCGCGCGCATCGACGCGGTCGAGCGGCGCAGCGCCGCGAGGAGCAGCAGGGCCCAGTCCGCCGCGCTGCCCTGGACGACGAAGTTACGGGTGAAGCGGCCACGGGCGCGGGCGTTCGTCGAGGCGTAACCGGGGGTGAAGCCGGCGGCGGAACCGCCGCGCGAAGCACCCGAACCACCCGCGGCGTCCGCTTCGTCCGGCGCCTCCTGCGGGAGGCCCGCCTCGCCGTCGTCGTCGCCCGACCCGGCCGCCGGCGGGCTGGTGCGCCCCAGCCAGGTCCGCACCAGTCGGCCCTCCTCGCCCGCGCGGGCCGCTTCGTCGACGTACGCCACCGCCGCGGGGAAGCGGCGGCGCAGGGCCGCCAGGTTCTTCAGTCCGTCGCCGGACGTCTGGCCGTACACCGCGCCGAGCAGCGCCAGCTTCGCCTGGTCGCGGTCGCCGGAGAACGCCCGGTCGGACAGGGTCGTGTACAGGTCGCCGGGGTGTCCGGCGACGTCCATCAGGCCCGGGTCGCGGGAGATCGCCGCCAGCACCCGCGGCTCCATCTGGTCCACGTCCGCGACCACCAGCCGCCAGCCCTCGTCGGCGACGACCGCGCGCCGGATCACCTTGGGGATCTGGAGCGCGCCGCCGCCGTTCGTCGTCCAGCGGCCGGAGACCGTGCCGCCGGGGACGTACTCCGGGCGGAACCGGCCGTCGCGCACCCAGTCCTGCAGCCAGCTCCAGCCGTGGGCCACCCAGATCCGGTACAGCTTCTTGTACGCGATCAGCGGCGCCACCGCGGGGTGGTCGACCTCCTCCAGCTCCCACCGCCGGGTCGACCGCACCCGGATGCCCGCCGCCGCGAACGCCTTCACCACCTCCGCCGGCAGGTCCGGCCGCACCCGGCGCCCGAACGCCGCCGACACCTCGTCCGCCAGCTCCGCCAGGCGCCGCGGCTCCCCGCCGCCCGCGTACCGCTCGCCCAGCAGCTCGTCCAACACGCCCCGGTGCACGTCCGCCCGCCACGGCAGGCCCGCCCGGTGCAGCTCCGCGGCCACCAGCATCCCGGCGGACTCGGCGGCCGTCAGCAGCCGCATCCGCCCGGGGTGCTCGGCGGCCCCGTGTCTTCGCTGCTGCTCCCCGTACACCTCCAACAGCGACTCCAGCGGCACGGCCACCGGCTCCGGCTCGAACAGCGACGACTGCGCACCGGGCTCGGCGGCCCGCTGCGGCGGATCGGGCGGCACCGGCTGGCGGCGCAGCCGGGCGAGCGCCGCCGCGGCCGAGCGGGGCTCGCCCAGCCGCCCCTCGTGCCCGAGCAGCAGCGCCTCCGCCGCCTCGACGTCGTAACACCGCTCGACGCGGACGCCGGCCGCGAGCAGCCGCGGATACGTCTCGGCCGTGGACCGCCACACCCACCGGCCGACATCCGGCCGCGACCGGACCGCTTCGACGAGGTCGGGCTCCTCGACCACGGGCCCCGCGGGCAGCCCGTCGGGGCGGAGGGGGACGAGCCGCGCCCCGCCCCCCTCCACCGCCGCGACGGCCCACCGTTCAGCCATGCGCCGAGTCTCGCACCCGGGTCTGACAACGCCCGGTGACCTGGCCCGGAACGAGCCCGAGGTCTGACATCGCACGGTGACCTGGCCCGGAACGGACCCCGCGGCCGGCTCCCTCAGGGCAGTTCGCGCACCACCCGCGCCGGGTTCCCCACCGCGAGCACCCCCGCCGGCAGGTCCTTCACCACCACCGACCCCGCCCCGACGACCGTGTTCTCCCCGATCGTCACGCCCGGGCAGACGACGACCCCGCTGCCGAGCCAGACGTTGTCCCCGATCATGATCGGCTCGCCCCGCTCCCAGCCCTCCCGCCGCCGCTCGTGGTCCATCTCGTGGTTCGGGGTCACCAACTGCACGTTCGGCCCGATCTGGACGTCCGAACCGATGGTGATCGGCGCCGCGTCCAGGAAGACCGCGTTCACGTTCACGAAGACGTTGTCGCCGACGGTGATGTACGTGCCGTAGTCGCACTCGAACGGCGGCCGGATTCGTACGTTCTCGCCCACCGAGCCGAACAGCTCCTTGAGGATCGCCGCCCGGTCTCCCCGCGCGCCCCAGGGGATCGCGTTGTACCGGGCGCACAGCTCGGCGCGGCGCGTGATGTCATCGGCCAGATCCGGATCGCCGGGCAGGTACCAGTCGCCCGCCAGCATCCGGTCCTTGTGCTCGCCCACCTTGCAGCCTCCTGCTCGCAGCGGTCCCCGTCGACCCGCTTAGGATCACCTCCGATCAGCGGACAGATCCAGGGGGTTTCCATGACGTACGCGAACGGGACCGCGCGAAGAATCGCCGGGCTCACCACACTGCCTCTCGCCTTCGCCCTGCTCACTGGCTGCGGCACCGAAGCCGAGCCGTCGGGCAAGGCCGCCCCCTCCAGCGCCCCGAGCGCGAGCGCCGACGCCGCAAACGGCCCCGCCCCCGCGACCGGCCCCGTCCGCAGCGTCGGCGCCAAGGGCAGCCCCTGCGCCCTCCCCCTGACCCTGGACGCCCCCGCCGACTGGAAGGCGGCGCCCGTCAAGCTGGAGGGCGACGTCGCGGCGGCGATCGGCGCCCAGGGCACCGTCACCCTGGCCTGCGAACTCGACGCCCGCCCCAGCGGCGCCACCGGCTTCCTGCGCGTGTGGACCGGCGCGCTGCCGGGCGAGGACCCGCGCGCCGCCCTGGAAGCCTTCGTCGCCGACGTCCCCGACGAGAAGCGCGAGCAGGTCGTCTACCGTGAGGTGAAGGCCGGCGCGCTGCCGGCCGTCGAAGTGACCTACCTCGGCACCAGCAGCATCACCGAGGAGACCGAGAAGGAACGCGCGCTCGCGGTCGGCACGCCCAGCGGCGTCGTCGTCATCGTCGTGGACGCCATGGACGACGCGGAGCACGACGCCGTGCTCCCCGCGTACGAGCGCGCGAAGCAGTCCGTACGCACCACCCAGTGACCCACACCCCCTGACCTCCATGAATCAGCAGACGCCACCGCCACCGCCACCGCCCTCGCCCGTCGACGCGGCCTTCGCGACCGCCCTGTACGCCCGCGCCCCGCGCAAGGGCGTGGACGCCGCGCTCGACACGGCCGCCTCCCTCCTGGCCGCGGCCCCCGCCGCCGCGGCGGACGCCGAGCTGACCCGCCGCGGCGAGGGCTTCCTGCGCGGCGCCTGGGAACGCGGCTGGCAACCCGCCGACGTCGTACGACTCGTCCGCCGCGACCTCGACGACCACCACGTGCGCACCGTCGCCGCCCTCATCAGGTCCGAGGCCGAGCGCTACCCGTCCGCGGCGCTCCCCGCGCGCTGGGCGGCGCAACTCGCCGAGCTGGCGCCGGACGCGGTGCCGCCGTGGCGGGCGCCCGACCGCTTCTCGTACGCCACGGCCGTACTGGAGCTGTACCGCCTGCTGCTGCACCTGCCGTCGATCGAGCCCGTCGGCCCGGTCCCCGGCGAAGCCCCGGCCGCCCCGCGCGGACCGCTGCCCGCGGGCGAGAGCCGCACCCTGACCCGGATACGCGCACTGCTCGCCAAGGCGGAGGCCACCGACTACCCGGAGGAGGCCGAGGCGCTGAGCGCGAAGGCGCAGGAGCTGGCGGCCCGGTACAGCGTCGACCCCGCCGCCCTCGCCGAGCAGGCCGGGGGCGGGGCCGCGCCGGTCGCCTGCCGCATCGGGGTCGATCCGCCGTACGAGACGGCGAAGGCGATCCTCCTCGACGCCGTCGCGGAGGCCAACCGCTGCCGGGCCGTGTGGAGCGACGACTTCGGCTTCTCGACCGTCGTCGGCTTCGCCTCCGACCTCGACGCCGTCGAAGTGCTCTACACCTCGCTCCTGGTCCAGGGCAACGCGGCGATGACCAGGGCCGAAGCGGCGCAGCGCGCCGGGGGCCGCAAGCGTACGAAGACGTTCCGGCAGTCCTTCCTCACCGCCTACGCCGCCCGCGTCGGCGAGCGCCTGACGGCCGCGGCGGCTGCCGTCGCCGCCCCGGACGACCTGCTGCCCGTGCTCGCCACCCGCGAGGTCGCGGTGACGGCCACGACGGAGGCGATGTTCCCGCGCACGACCTCGACCCGGGTGCGCGGCGTCAGCGACGAGGCCGGCTGGACCGAGGGGCGGGCGGCGGCCGACGACGCCCGGGTCGGCCCCGACCGACGACCGCTGAAGTAGGCCGGGGCAGGCCCTCGGCCGCCCCGCGGTCCGGGGCACGCCGACAGGCCCGCTGGTACGATCACCACATGAGTTCCGACATCCACAACTGGTACGCCACGCGGACGCGGTCGACGTTCTGACCCGTGCTGCCGGCCCGTCGTGCCGGCATCGGGGTCCACACGTCCCCTGTACGCCTCTGGATGACGAGGACCTTCACCATGCGCGCACACTCGCGCCCCCTTTTCGTTTTCGTGCACGGCGGTTCCAGCAACGCCCGGGCCTGGGGCCCGCTGCAGAACGAACTGGCCCTGCTCGGACACCTTTCGTACGCCGTCGACCTGCCCGGCCACGGTGACCGCGCCGACAGCCCCGCCGCCTACTACCGACAGCCCCAGGACGCCGCGGCGCTGGCCGCCGCGCCCTCGCCGATGAGTGGCGTCACGCTGCGGGACAACGTGGCCCACGTCGTGGACGCCGTGCGCCGGCTCGCCGACCACGGGCCGGTCGTCCTGGTCGGCAACAGCCTCGGCGGCCTGACCATCAGCGCCGTCGCCAACGCCGTGCCCGACCTGCTCGACCGCGTCGTGTACCTTTCCGCGCTGTGCCTCAGCGACCCGGCCATGCTCACCGAGCCGTGGGACGTGGTGGACGACAACCTGCTGGACGCCGCGGCGGCGCGGATCACCGTGCCGAACCCGCCGGACGCGCCGGACCCGGCCGTGGCCCGGCTGAACTGGCGCAGCGCCCACGCCGACCCGGCCCTGTTCGCCCAGCTGAAGACCGCGATCATGGCCGACGCGACCGACGGCCAGTTCCGCGTGCTGCTGGACTCGATGGACCCGGACGAGAACTACTCGGTGCTGGAGCCGGGGGTCGTGGTGCGGGCCGACGGGTGGGGCCGCGTCCCGCACACGTACGTCCGGCTGTCCGAGGACCGCAGCATCACCCCGGCCGTCCAGGACCACATGATCCGCAAGGCGGACGAGGTGACCCCGGACAACCCGTTCGACGTGCACACCCTGGCCGCCTCGCACGTGGGGTACTTCAGCCGGCCGCAGCTCTTCGCCGGCCTCCTGACCGACCTGGCCTAGTCACACGGGGTTCCCAGTCCCCAGTCCCCGCCGCCGTTCCCGGAACGATCGGCGGCGGGGGTTTCCCGCGGACCACCGAAGCGCGGTTCGTGAGTCCGTCCGGGAACTCCCCGGCGTTACGGTACGACCACTGCAGGGACGGACGAGGACGTACGGTTCCCAGGAGGTCGACGGTGCCCCACCCCCAAGACCAGGCTGAAGAGCAGGACCAGGACCAGGACCAGGACCACGATCAGGGCCAGCACGGAGGTCGGGCCGGAGCCCGGTCGACGACGGCAGCGGCGGCGTCGTCGGTGTCGTCAGTGTCGTCGGAGTGGTATGCGGACGACGCGCTCTGGGTCGACTTCGCGCCCACGATGTTCTCCGACGCCCGGGCCGAGTCCGTCGCCGCGCTCGTCCACGACGCCGCCCTGCTCGACTTCCCGCCCGGCTCGCGCGTCCTCGACCTGTGCTGCGGCCCCGGCCTCTTCGTCGTCCCCCTCGCCCGCAGCGGCCACCGGGTCACCGGCGTCGACCTGAGCGAACCGATGTTGGCCCGGGCCCGCGCCGCCTGCGAGGACGCCGGCGTCAGCGCCGAGCTGCTGCGCGCCGACATGCTGCACCACGTGCGGCCCGGCGCGTACGACGTCGTCCTCAACGTCTTCACCTCCTTCGGCTACTTCGCCGACCCCGCCGACAACCTCCGGGTCCTGCGCAACGCCCGCCGCAGCCTCGCCCCCGGCGGCCGGCTGATCGTCGACGTCATGGGCAAGGAGGTGCTGGCCGGTTGGATCGGCCGCCCCCAGGCCGTCGACCTGCCCGACGGCTCCTACGTCGTCCAGCGCGACACCGTCCTCGACAGCTGGCGCCGGCTGCGCACCGACTGGACCCTGGTGCGCGGCGACACCGCGCGCACCGCCTCCATCCACTCCTTCCTCTACAGCGCCGCCGAACTCCACGACCTGTTCCGCGAGGCCGGCTTCGACGACGTCGAGTGCTACGGGGACTTCGACGGCGGCCCGTACGACCAGCACTCGCGCCGTCTGGTCGTCGTCGGCCGCACGCCCCCCGCCTGACCCCTCCGCACGCCCCCGCCTCGACCTCCCCCACCGCCGCCCGAGGAGACCTCCTTCACCATGCCCTCATCCGTCACACCCGCCACACGTGTCACGTCCGAGCCGGCAGCATCGGCAGTGCCGTCCGTCACCGTGCACGAGCACATCACCGACGCCCTGAAGGACCCCGCCTTCGTCCGGCTCTCCGACTCGGTCGTGCTCGCCCGCTTCGAGACGATGAAGGTGTACGCGGCGCTGGGCGCGGTGCGCGCCCTGCTGGAGTCCGGTCGCGTCGTGCCGGGTCAGACCGTCGTCGACAGCTCCAGCGGAATCTACGCGCTCGCCCTCGCGATGGCCTGCCACCGCTACGGGCTGCACTGCCACATCGTCGCCTCGACCACCGTGGACGCCACGATGCGGGCCCAACTCGACGTGCTGGGCGCGACGGTGGAACAGATGCCGCCCTCCCACGACCTGCGGCTCGACCAGGAGCGGCGGGTGCGCCGGGTGCGGGAGCTGCTGCGCAGCCGGCCCGACGTGCACTGGATGCGGCAGTACCACGACCCGGTCCACTACGCCGGCTACCGGGAGTTCGCCGACCTGGTCACCGCCGCGCTGCCGCCCGGCCCGCTCACCGTCGTCGGCGCGGTCGGCACCGGCTCCTCCACCGGCGGGCTGACCCGGGCGCTGCGCTCCGGCGGCCGGCAGGTGCGGCTGGTGGGCGTGCAGCCCTTCGGGAGCGTCACCTTCGGCAGCGAGCGGTTCAGCGACCCGGAGGCCATCATCGCGGGCATCGGCAGCTCCATCCCGTTCGGGAACGTACGGCACGAGCTGTACGACACCCTGCACTGGCTGGACTTCCGGCACGCAATGGCGGGCGCGGTGGAACTGCTGCGCCGGCACGCCGTCTTCGCGGGCCTGTCGACCGGCGCCGCGCACCTCGTCGCGCGCTGGGAGGCGGAGCAGGGCGCGACGGGGGCGACGCACCTGGTGCTGGGCGCGGACACCGGACACCGGTACGCGGAGCGGGTGTTCGCCCGGCACGCGGAGGCGCTGGACCCGCAGACCCTGCGCCCGCAGCGGATCGCCGAACCCGGCGAGTTGGCGCCGCCGTGGGCCGTGCTGGAGTGGGCGGGCCGCCCGGCGCCGCCCGCGGCCCGCGCACCCATCGCCGCGCCCTCCCGTACCACCAGCACCAGCACCAGCACCAGCACCAGCACCAGGAGCGTTTGATGACGATCGTCGCCCTCGAAGCCCTCTCCTTCGGCCTGGAGCGGCTGGCGCGCGCCGCCAGCGCCGGCGGCCACCGGCTCCACCTGCTGACCTGCGACCGCTCGGTGTACCGGCACGAGTTGGCCACCGTCGCCCACGACGCGCTCACCGTCGTCGACGTCGACACCACGGACGTCGACGCCGTGCGGCGCGCGCTGGCCGCCGTGCCCGACCTCGCCGGGCTGGTCAACACCACCGACACGTGGAGCGTGCCGGCCGCCGACCTCGCCGCCGAGTTCGGCCTGCCGGGCCCGGACCCGGCCGCGGTGCGCGACCTGCGGGACAAGGCCGTCGTACGCCGCAAGCTGCACCGCGCCGGGCTGAGCCGCGGCAGCGCGTCCGACGACCCGACCGCGGTCGAACTGCCCGCGGTCCTCAAGGACTCGGCCGGCACGTCGTCGCGCGCCGTGTGGATCGTGCACGGCGAGCCGGAGCGCCGCGCCGCGCTCGCCGCCGCGGCCACCGCCGCCCTGAAGGGGACGCTGTTCGCCGAGCCGTTCCTCGCCGGCCCGCTGTACAGCGCCGAGACGCTCACGTGGAAGGGCGAGACGCGGCTGCTGGGCGTGGCGAGCCGGCAGACCTCCCGTACGCCCGCGGTACGGGAGGAGGCCGCGGCGTTCCCCGTCGCGCTCCCGCCGCACGAGGGCGAGCGGGTCGCCGCCTGGGTCTCGGACGTGCTGGCCGTCGCCGGCCACGACCAGGGCTTCGCACACGTCGAGTTCGTCCTCACCGCGCACGGCCCCGAACTCGTCGAGGTCAACCGACGCATGGGCGGTGCGCTCATCGGCGAGGCGCTGTGCCGCTCCTACGGGAACGAGGTGTACGAGGCGCTGGTGGCCGTCACGCTCGGCGAGCGTCCCGCGCTCCTGGACGCGCCGGCGCCGAGCGGCGCGCCCGCGGTCGCGTTCGTGCTGGTGTACGCGGACCGGCCCGGGGTCCTGACGGGCTGGCGGGGCCTGGAGGGGCTGCGGGCGTTCCCCGGCGGGGTGGAGTGGTATCCGGTGCGGGAGCCCGGGGAAGCCGTCCCCGCCGTCGACGACCAGCGCGGCTGCACCGGCATGGTGCTGGCCGAGGGCCCCACGGCGGAGTTGGCGCAGCACCGGGCGTGGAGCGCGGCGACGACCGTACGCCCCCTGATCGCCCCCTGACCGCGGGTGGACCGTCGGTTCAGCGCCTCCCAAGTCCTTCTCCTCACGGCCTCGTTCCTCATCACCCTCGGCAGCTTCGCCGTGCTGCCGTACATGTCGGTGCTGCTGCACGAGCGCCTGGGCCTCGGCCTGCCGCTCGTGGGCGTGGTGCTGGCGATGGCGTCGTTCGTGCAGTTCAGCGGGGGCGTGGTGGGGGCGGCGCTGGCCCGGCGGATCGGGCTGCGGGCGACGATGCTGCTGGCGCTGGCGGTGCGTACGGTCGGCTTCGCGTGCTTCGTCCCCGGCCTCGGGCGGCCGTGGCTGGCCGTGGTGGCGCTGTTCCTGGTGTCGGCGGGCGCGGCGCTGTACCTGCCGGCGAACAAGGCGCACCTGGTGGCCGGGCGCCCGGCCGGCGAGCGCCCCCGGCTGCTGGCGGCGAGCGGATCGGCGTTCAACGCGGGCATCGCCCTGGGCCCGCCGGCCGCCGCGCCCTTGGTGCTCGGCGACCCGGGTGTGCTGTTCGGGGCGGTGGCTGTGCTGTTCGCGCTGGTGGGCGCGGCGCACCTGCTGCTGCCCGAGGCGTCGGACGAGGCGTCGGACGAGGCGTCGGACGAGCCGGTGGGCGGTTATGCGGGCGCTGCTCGCGGTTTCGCGGGCGCGCCCTTCGCCTACACGGTCCTCGCCGTCTACGTCTTCATGTTCTTCCAGCACTACCTGGCGCTGTACGCGATCCCCCGCACCTCGACCGGCTACTACGGCGCGGTCCTGATGGGCTACGCCCTCCTGCTGGTAGTCGTCCAGCCGCTGCTCGCCGCCCGGACGGCGAAACTGACCTACGGCCGCGCCCTACGGCTGGGCTTCGGCACGATGGCCCTGGGCCTGGCGACGCTGGCGGGCGGCGGCCACGCGTGGATCGCGGCGGGCGCGGTGCTGATCTGCCTGGCGGAGGCGGTCCTCTTCCTCCGCAACGACCTGGAGGCCCTGACCCGTTCGACCGCCCCGCCGGCGACCGTCTTCGCCCGCCAACGCCTTGCAGCCGGCCTCGGCGCCAGCACCGCGGCGCTTCTGGGCGCCCCCCTGTACGCCGCGACCGAACGCGCGGGCAGCGCGTCCCACTTCTGGCTGGCCGCATCCGCCCAGGCCGTCCTGCTCCCCCTGCTGCTGTGCCTCCCCCTGACGACGCGTCCCCGCAGCCCAAATCCCACCGCGCCCCACCCGTAGCCCGAACGCCCCTTCCGAGAGCGTTGCCCCCTGCGGCCCGGTGGTGGTTTGCTCGCGCAGTTCCTCGCGCCCCTGATGGGCCTCCCGTAGCTGGCCACCTGCGGGCAGTGGACCGACCGGCCACAAGATGCCCCGACGCCCGCAGGGCGTGGGGCTTTCAGGGGCGCTGGGGTCCCCCCCACGCCCTCTGGGCGTAGGGGGCGGAACAGCGCGACCAGCTCACCACCGGGCTGCAGAGACCAACGCACCCGCAGAGAAACCGCGCGCCCCCCACCCCACGAGCAACCGCACCCCGCCGCAGGTTCAAGAGGCGCCTCAGGCGCCATCGCCCCCGCCCGGGGCGATCGCGCTTCGGACGCACTCACGGAGCAGTTCGCGCCGCCGCGCAGCACCTCACCCGGCTCCTCACCGCTGGCCGCGTACACGTTGCTCACCGGCGACCAGGCCATGGACATCGCGATGACCACGGCCATGACGTCGAACGGGTCACCCCCGCGCACCCGCCCCGCAGCCTGCGCCGCAGCGATCGCCGCGAGCTTGCGGTCGTCGTACTCCTGGTGCGTCTCGACCAGATGCCCCGCAGGCCGTCGCTCCAGCCGCGCCCAGGTCGCCAGCCGGATGAGGTCGGGGCGGCGCAGGTACTCGTCGTAGAGGCGGACCGCCCACTCCGCGAGGTCGTCGGCGTCGATGGGCACGACGTTGGTTTCTGCCGCTCCTTCCCGACCCTGACCTACGGCGGCACCGACCGGCACGACGGAACGACCACCCTGGGCGGCTTCTCCCGCGAGTACGTCGTACGGGACGCCTTCGCCTACCCGCTCCCCTCCGGCCTCGCCCCGGCCGCCGCTGCCCCGCTGATGTGCGCCGGCGTCACCGTCTGGGAACCCCTGCGCCACCTCGGCGTCGGCCCCGGCAGTCGGGTCGCCGTGGCCGGACTCGGCGGCCTGGGCCACCTCGCGGTCAAGATGGCCGTGGCGCTCGGCGCCACCACCACCGTCGTCAGCCGCACCCGGGACAAGGCCGACGACGCCCGCAGGCTCGGCGCGCACGACCTCGTCGCCGCCACCGACGCCCGGCAGATGGCCGCGTTGCGAGACGCCTTCGACGTCGTCGTCGACACCGTCCCCGCCCCGCACGACCTCGGCCCGTATCTGAAGCTGGTGGCGATGGACGGCACCCTCAGCCTCCTCGGGCGGCTGGGCCCCGTCACCGTCGAGGCCACGGATCTGCTCATCGGCCGCAAGAAGCTCAGCTCCGCGGGCAGCGGAGGCCGCCCGGCGACGGCCGAGATGCTTCGGTTCTGCGCCGACAACGGCATCGTCGCCGACGTCGAAGTGCTCCCGTCGTCACAGGTGGACACCGCGCTCGACCGCCTCCGGCGAGGCGACGTCCGCTACCGCTTCGTGCTCGACATGTCCGACCTGGACTGACTGGACTGGCTGGACTGAGGGGGAGAGGGGAGGCGGGTGGGCCCAGCCCACCCGCCCGCCGCCCCGTCACCCGGGCGGGACGCCCTACGCCGCGACCAACACCCCCGCACCCTCCTCCGCCGCCTCCCGTGGCGGCAGCGGCGCCTCGTCCAGCCAGACCGCCGCGAGCTCGCGGCGGGCCCTGGCCACCCGGGATCTTATGGTGCCGACCGGGCAGCCGAGCACGTCCGCCGCCTCCCCGTACGACAGGCCCAACAGCCGCGTCAGCACGAACGCCTGCCGCCGCCCCTGCTCCAGCGCCCCCACCGCGTCCATGAACGCCACGGACTCCTCGAACCCCGGCAGGTGCAGCCGGGCCGCCCCGGCGCGGTCGGCCGCGGCGAGCCAGTCGTCCGCGGTGTCCGCGATCCGGGGGCGGGCCGAGGCCCGCCGGATTCCGTCGACGACCACCCGGCGGGCGATCGCCAGCAGCCAGGTCCGCGCGCACGAGCGCCCGGCGAAGCCGCTGAGGCTGGTGAGCGCGCGTAGATACGTCTCCTGCGCGAGGTCGTCCGCGCCCGGCACGTCGGTGGTCAGATGGACGAGGAAACGGCGTACGTCCTCGTACGTGGCCTCGACGAACAGCTCCGTGGCCCGCCGGTCGCCACCGCCCGCCGCCAGGGCCCAGCCGGTGATCTCCGCGTCGTTCCGGCTGCGTCGCGACGCATCGCTCCGACCGGTTCGCACGGCATGCGGATAAAGCGAATGAGACATGACAAATCGCCCTTCACATCCGAACTTTTCCCAAGAGAGGTCAAGAACGGAAGGGTGGGCGGCCCGCGACGGGTCACGGCCCTCAGCGGAGTGAGCGACGCGGGCGGGCGCGGCGGCGGACGCGGCGCCGTGACGAGGCGTACGGCGCACGGCAGCGCCGCGCACCCCCCGCCGAGCGCCGCGCGCACCAGCCGCAGCCGTTGTCGTACGGCCAGCAGCCGTTGTCGTACGGCCTGCGGCAGCGGTGCGGCCCGCCCCAGTCGGGCCAGTTGGGCGAGCGCCCGCTCGCCGCGCCACAGCCACCAGCCGCAGACGGCGCCCGCGACCAGGTGCGCGAAGGTCATGCCGGAGGTGAGGAGTCCGGGGTCGAGCGCCCGGTCCAGCGCGGCCACGGGGGCGGAGCGCATGCCCGGGTGCGGCCCGGGGTGGTGCGGCGCTCCGACGCCCGCCGCCGGCGCCGCGCCGTGGCCGACGGCCGCGAAGAGCAGGTGGAGCCCGACCTGTGCGGCGGCGCTGACGCCGACGACGGCCCCGGCGGAACGTTCCTTTCGAGTCAATCGCCAGGCGATCGCGGCGAGCGGCGGCAGAGCGAGGCCGTACGCGTACCTCGGGGGCGAGTCGCCCGACGCGAGGGTGTGGCCGAGCCCGGACACCACGGCGCACACGGCGGTGAGCACCGCGGTGTGGACGAGGCGGAGCGCGGATCCGGCTCTCATGCGGCTCATGTTGCCAGCGTGACGGCCGGCTCTGGGAGAGCGGCTCGATCATCAGATGTCCGCCCATTGGGCGGTTTACCGCCACGGAGGGCGGTGGTGACCCACGTCACGAAAAGACGCGGGGAACTTTCCCGCCCCTGCTCCCGACCACTTGAGAGAGCACACCATCCCCTACCAGGGGTCCTCCCCCAGGAATCCCACGAGGAGTCCCACCAGGAATCCCCACCAAGAGTTCCCCCACTTCACCGGGCTCACCGACCTCCTGACGCCCCGTTCCCCCTGATCCCCCTGGTTTCCCCCCACACGTACACATCGGATCTCGGAGGAGTGACCTCGATGCACCCCCCTTCGGAGCGGACCACGCCCGCCCCCCAGCCGGCCACCCCGCAATCCACCAGAGCGCCGCGCATAACGCTCCGCGCTGACCTGCGGGCTAGTTGGGTCGACGGGCTGATCGCCGTGGTGATCACGGCCGGCCTGTTCGCCCTGATCTGGGCCCGCATCACGTCCGGGGCCTCCTCCACGGCCACGGTGATGCCCTTCATGGCCGAAGACCCCCGCGCCTTCTGGCTCTACTTCCTGAGCCAGGCGTTCGGCTGGTCGGCGTTGCTGTGGGCCTGGGGCACGGTCCTGCTCGGACTGCTGCTCTCCGGCCGCCGCCCCTCCTGGCTGCGGATCTCGGCCACCCGGCTGGAGCGCCTGCACCGCACCACCAGCCTCAACACCATGATCCTGATCGCGGCCCACGCGCTGCTGTTCGCCGCGGAACTCATCCGCTTCGACGACGACTCCTGGCCCGCGGCGACCTGGACCGCCTTCGTCGAGGCGTTCGTCCCCGGCGGTTACCAGTCCGGCACCGGCCGCATCGCCATCCCCGTCGGCCAGGCGGCGCTGTACCTGGCGATCCCGCTGGGCCTGCTGTTCTACGTGCGCCACCGGATAGGGCCCAAGACCTGGCGCGTGATGCACCGCTTCGTGATCGTGGTGTACGTGCTCAGCGTCTGGCACACCCTGCTGTACGGCACGAACGTCTGGTACGACGGCTGGTTCCGCACCACGATCTGGCTCCTCCAGATCCCCGTGGCCCTGCTGCTCCTGGCCCGGCTGATGCGCCCGGCCCGTCGCTCGGAGCGGCTGCCGGCGGTGTCGGCGGCGTCGTCCAAGCCGTTGTGGGGCGTACGGCTGACGGGGCGGGTGGCGGCGGCCGGCGTGGTCGCCGCGCTGCTGGCCGTCGTGCTGTCGGGCCACGACGGCGGACGCCAACAGCCCCCGGAGGACACGTCCTCCAGCCACGAGCACGACTGACAGCCGACGATTGACAGCCGACGATTGACGACCTACGACTGACGACCGACGACCGATGGCTGACGGTCAGTCCTTCGCCGGGGCGCCTTTGCGCTCGTACTGACGGCACTCGCCGGTGAAGACCGCGGCCAGTTCCGCGGCGACGATCGAGGAGACGAGCGAAGAGCCGAGCGCGGCGGCGTCGGGTAGGGGCTCGCGGTACACCTGGAGCGCCAGCCCCTCCGTCACGGCGGCGAGGCGCACCGCCGCCGCGGCGGGGTCGACGTCCGGCTCGACCTCGCCGCACTCCTTGCCGTTGTGCACCGCGCGGGCGAGGTCCTCGCGGATCCGGCGCGCGGTCTCGACGTCCACCGCGGCGAGCGCGGGCGCGTCGAGCGCGCGCCCCGCGAAGGCCCGGGCGACCCGGTACTCCGCGCGCCGGGTGTCGTCCAGCGGAATGAACTCCGTCAGCACCTCCGCCATGATCCCGGCGATCGGCCGCCGGTGCCGCGTCCCGGTGCGGATGCGCTCCTCCGCCCGGCCGCGGATGCGCGCGCTCACGGTCGTGAAGGCGTGCAGCAGCATCTCGTCCTTGGAGCGGAAGTAGTGCTGCACCAGCCCGACGGACATGCCGGCGGTCCGGGCGGTGCGGGCGACGGTGACGGCGTCGAGCCCGTTCTCTGAGATCAGTTCGCAGACGGCGGCGGCGATCTGACGTCGGCGTTCGTCGTGGTCGGCGGTCCTTGGCACTTGATAACCGTACCAGCGTACGGTAAAAACCGTACAGCCATATGGTTATCCGTGCCCGCCTCGGACCTGAGGACCGCCATGCCCCTGTACCTGCCCCCGCGCTCCGGGTGGCGCCGCGCCGCCGCGGCCGTGCTGCCGCTGCTGTTCTGCCTGCTCGCCGTACCGCCGCCGGCCGCGGCTGCGCCTGAAGCGCCGTCACCCAGCTCGTACGCCGAGCTGGACGCGTACGTCCGCGAGCGGATGGCGGCGACCGACACCCCCGGCCTCTCGTACGCGGTGGTCGGCCCCGACGGCCCCCTCCACCAGCGCTCTTGGGGCACGGACGGCCGCGGCGACCGCGTCACCGCCGACACCCCCTTCCTCTGGGGCTCGGTCGCCAAACCGATCGCGGCGACCGCGGTGCTGGCCCTGGTCGAGGAGGGGCGACTGGGCCTGGACGACCCCGTGGTCGACCACCTGCCGGGCTTCCGCTTCGGCGGCAGGGACCACGCGTCCCGCGTCACGGTGCGACACCTGCTCACGCAGACCGCGGGCGTCCCCAACTCCGCCACGCTCAAGGTCACCGACTGCCTGGACGCGGACTGCCCCCGCCCCGGGGAGCGCGTCGGCGCACTCGACGACGTCACGCCGCTCGGCCCGCCCGGCGCCGCGTACGCCTACTCCAGCGCGAACTACCTCCTGCTCGCCGCGGTCGTCGAAGCCGCCACCGGGCGGTCGTTCGCCGACGAGCTGCGGCGCACGGTGCTCGCGCCGGCCGGCATGTCCGAAGCGATCGTCGACCGCGAATCGGCCCGCGCGCGCCGCCTCGCCCCCGGCCACCAACTCCTGTGGGGCATGCCCGCCGCGACCGCCGACGGCGTCGACGACCACGGCGCCGCGTACGGCTACACCGGCGGCGACCTCGACGACCTCGCCGCCTTCGCCTCCTTCCAACTGCGCGCCGCCGCCCCCGTCCTCGCGCCCGATTCCGTGCGCCTGATGCGCCAGGAGGGCAAGGCCGGCAGCGGATACGGCTTGGGCTGGCGCGTCGGCGGCCTGGACGCACCCTTGGAGAAGGCCGTCTGGCACACCGGCGCCAGTCCCGGCTACGCGGCGATGCTCTTCCTGCTGCCGGAACAGGGCGTCGCGTTGGTCCTCCAACAGAACCTGTACGGACTGCTCCAGGACGAGACGATCATGGAGGTCGGCTTCGGCGCGGCCCGCATGCTGGCCGGCGCGCCCCGCCCGGACGGCTCCCCGTCGGCGACCGTCCACCACCTGACGGTGTGGACGACCACGGCCCTGGCGGTGCTCCTCCTCGCGGCCACCACCCGCTCCCTGCTGCTCCTGCGCCGCCCCGCCCACGGCCCTGGCCGCGGTCCCGCCCGCCGCCACGGTTGGCTTCCGACGGCCCTGTGGTGCCTGCTGGCCGCCCTGCCGCTGGTGGCCCTCTGGCTGCTCGCCCGCGCCATGCCCCTCGGGCAGGCGTGGACGTGGGTTCCGGACGCGACGGTCGCGCTGTACGTCGCAGCCGCGGCCGGCGTGGCGCTGCTGGTGGTACGGGGGTGGCTGACGTTCCGGAGCAGGCGAGGCGGCCACCCCGTAGCGTGAGGCGCATGACCGCGTTCGTACAGCAACTGCCCGCGCTCATAGGCGTCGTCGTGGGCGCCATCGGCTCGTACCTGGCCATCACCCGCGGGGACCGGGCGCGCTTCCAGCGCGAGCAGGAGGCGCGTTGGGAGGAGCGGCGACTCGCGCTGTACGCCGACTACGCACGGGACTTGAAGCGTTCCGTCACCCTCGCGTACCGCGTCGCCGCCCACTTCGGCTGCGACTCCCACCCGCACCCCCTCACCCCCGCCGAGGCCGCACCGCTGTTCGCCGAGGCCGCCGACGCCCGGGACGCGTCGGGGGAGGCGCTGTTGATGCTGGGCGCGCAGGAGGTGGTGGCGAGCGCGCGCGAGTGGGTCACGGTGGTGATGGACATGGAGGCTTTCTTGCGGGCGGGGCCGCACGACCCGGAGCGATGGGCCGCGCTGCCCGTGGAGCAACGGGCGGCGCGCGCCCGGTACTACGAATCCGTACGAAGCGATCTCGCGCTTCCCACCGGCCATTCCGGGCAGTGGCCGATCCGTGAGGACCGCTCCGGAGCATGAAACGCCCGGGCGCGGGGGCGGAGGTTATCCACAGGCTTCAGCGGGGGATTTCGGTCCGCCCTACGGTGAACGCATGTCACTTGGAACAGCACGTCCAGCGCTCTCGGCACTTCTCGTCATCGACATGCAGCAGGGCTATCTGCCGATGGCCTTCCGCGGCGCCGAGACCGTCGCCACCATCGCCGGGCTCAGACGGCGCGCCAAGGCGGCCGGGGTCCCGATCGTCACGGTCCAGGACCAGGGCGCGGACGCGGTGCCCGGCACGGAGGGCTGGCGCATCGTGCCCGACCTCGCCCCGGACCCGAAGGACCCGCTGGACCTCGTGGTCCACAAGACCACGGCGGACGGCTTCCTCGGCACCGACCTCGATCGGATCCTCCGCGGCCTCGGCGTCACCGAGGTCGTCGTCACCGGCTTCGCGACGGAGATGTGCGTGGAGGCCACCGCCCGCCAAGCCCTGAGCCACGGCTACGACCTGGTGTACGTCTCCGACGGGCACACCACCGCCGTGCCGCTCGCCGACGGCGCGTTCACGGCGCCCGAGCAGGTGGTCGCCCATCACAACTGGATCTTTAGGGGCATGGCCTTCCCCCGCCGCAGCGTGCGCGTCCTGCCCGCCGCCGAGGTGGACTTCGCCACCCCCGCCGAGCGCCCGGCCGCGGCGGCGCCGGACGGAGTCCGCCGCGCCGTCCTCAGCGGCTCGACGTTCGAGGAGCAGATCGGTTACGCCCGCGCCGTCGTCGACGGCGACCGGGTGCACGTCTCCGGGACGACCGGCTTCGACTACGCGACCACGACCATCTCCGACGACGTCGTCGAGCAGGCCGAGCAGTGCTTGCGCAACATCACCGCCGCCCTCGCCGAGGCCGACGCCAGCCTGACCGACGTCGTCCGAGTCCGCTATCTCCTCCCCGACCGCGCGGACTTCGAGCCCTGCTGGCCGGTGCTGCGCCGCCACTTCGGCGAGGTGCGCCCGGCGGCGACGATGCTGGTGTGCGGACTGGCGGACCCACGCATGAAGATCGAGATAGAGGTGGACGCCCACCGGCCGGCGCGGCACGGAGGGTGATGTCCGCGCCGATGTCCGGTCCGGGCGGTCGCGTTCACGGTCATCAGAACGGCGATGGCGCTGCGGGCCTCGGCCCCCCGGGGGCCCGGGCCTTGACCCCCCGGGCCCCGGCCTCGGGTCCCCGGCGCCGGGGCCGTGCGGTCAGCGGTCGGAACGGCCGGCGGTGCTTGACGCGCGGCCCGCGAGCCAGTTGACGATCCGCTCCTGCAACTCCCGCTCGGGACCGTCCCGCCGCGACGCGAACCACTCCAACTGTTGGCGGATGTTCTCCGAACGGCCCGGGTGGCGCACCGCGAGGACGTCGATGCCGCTCTCGCCCGTGGAGCATCTGATGTACACGCTGCTGTCGAGCGCCATCATGCCGAAGCCCGGATGGCCGGCGCGGATGCCGAGGAACGCCGACTCCGCACCCCGGCCCATGATGTCCCAGCGTTCCAGGAGCCGGACTCTGGTCCAGCCCATCGGTACGGCTCGGCTGCCCCAGTGCAGGTTCTGCAAGAAGGCCCGGTGCGTGTGGGTGCCCTTCGGAAGCTGGACGAGGAACTCGCGCCGTCGGTCGAGAAGGCCCGAGGAGACTGCCAGGTCGTACCAGTCCTCGTTGAGGCGCTCGACGAGCCGAGGGGTCTCGTACCGATGGGAGAAGCCGCCGGAGACGTCCTCGGGACCGTAGCCGTAGACGAAAGGCATCGTGCCGTCCGGCACGGCGTCCGGGATCACCTCAAGCCCGGCCCGTCGCAGCGGCCGGTACATCTTGCGTTCGCGCTCCTGGATGCCCACGGGGAAGTGTTCTACCAGGGCCGGTCCGCACGGGAATCCCCCGGGTACGCGGTCACGGCCGCCGTGTGGTCTTGCGCTTCCGGCAAGGAAGCTCGTGACCGGCACGAAGGCCGCTGACGCGACCTCGCCCGACGGGGCGCGCCCGTCGGGGGCGAGGTCGCAGGGGGAGCGGTGCCACCGCTCAGAGGTGGCGCCCCATCACCTCGGACAGGCGGGTCAGTTCGTCGCCGCCGTGGCCCAGGCCGATGGCGCGGCGGGTCAGGCCCTCCGCGGCGCGCATGACGCTGGCGTCGATGCCGTGGGCTTCGGAGGCGTGGATGATGTGGGCCATCGTCGAGGCGGACGAGGTGATCGGGTTGACCTTGGCCACGTAGTCGCCGTTGTCCACCTCCACCGCGGCCTCGTCGAAGGACGGCGGCAGGATGGCCGCGATGCCCTTGGCGAAGGGCGCCAGCTCCTGGGCGCTGATGCCCTCGGCGCGGGCGATGGTCAGGGCGTGCATGTAGCCGGTCATCGCGGTCCACCAGATGTCCAGCAGCGCGATGTCGAACGCGGCGGCGCGGCCGATGTCCTCGCCGAGGTAGCTCTGGGCGCCGCTCAGCGCGTCCAGTACGGGCTTGTGCTCCTGGTACAGCTCCTCCGGGCCGCTGTAGAGGAAGACGCCGTGGGGCGTGCCGATGGTGGTGGTCGGCGTCATGATCGCGCCGTCGAGGTAGCGCACGCCGTGCTCCGCCGCCCACGCCCCGGCCTCGCGGGAGCGGGCGGGGAGGTCGGCCGAGAGGTTGACCAGGGTGCGGCCCTTGAGTGCGGCTTCCACTTCGGGGCGCCGCAGGACGGAGTCCGTCGCGTCGTAGTCGACCACGCACACCACGATCAGCTCGCTCGCGGTCACGGCCTCCTCGGCGGACGTCGCGCTCACCGCGCCGCTGGCGACCAGCTCCCGCTCGCGACCGGGCGTGCGGTTCCAGACCGTGGTGGCCACCCCGGCTGCCAGGAACGCGGCGGCCAGCGCCCGGCCCATCGGGCCCAGCCCGATCACCGTGACGGCGGTCCGGGGGGTGTTGTCAGTGTGTGCGGACATGCTTGAGCTCCCGTGCAGAATGGAAAGGTCTCGATGAAGGGGATGGTGGCTATGGCACGCATGCGGGCGCAGGACCCGACCGTGTGCGGGGTGACCGCCGCGATCGCGGTGATCGACGGCAAGTGGAAGACGGCCCTGCTCTGGCTGCTCGAATCCGGTCCGCGCAGGCCGGGCGAGTTGCGTCGGAGGCTGCCGGGGCTCTCCGAGAAGGTGCTGACTCAGGCGCTGCGCGAGATGGAGACCGACGGCCTGGTGCACCGGGAGGTGCACGACGTCCTGCCGCTCAAGACCGTGTATTCGTTGACGGAGTTCGGCAGGGACCTGTCCGAGGCCCTGGCTCCCGTCTCGGACTGGGGCTATCGCCGCCTGGACCGTCTCGCCGAGCAGCAGTCCACGGACGAACCCGCGGCCTCCTGACCGGGGGCTGGTCCACCTCCTTCGTTTCTGCTCTCCCCTAGGCCGTGTCTGACAAATCCCGTCTGGGCCGCGGCACCCGGCACGCACACTCGCTGCGTTGTCGGGATCTTCCTGGTACGTCCAGTACGA
>NZ_JBEYTZ010000048.1:0-53071 GCF_040643215.1 Streptomyces sp. NPDC047315
GTTCGTGGGGCGGCGGTTGCCGGAGCATATGGTTCCGGCTGCGGTGGTGGTGTTGGAGCGGTTGCCGTTGACGGTGAACGGGAAGTTGGACCGTGCGGCGCTGCCGGCGCCGGATTACGCCCGTGCCGTTTCGCACAGGGTGCCGCGGACGCCGCAGGAAGAAGTGCTGTGCGGGCTGTTCGCCGAGGTGCTCGGCCTGCCGGCGGTCGGGATCGACGACAGCTTCTTCGACCTCGGCGGCCACTCGCTGCTGGCCACCCGTCTGACCAGTCGCGTCCGTACGGTGCTGGGCGTCGAGCTGCCGATCCGGCTGGTCTTCGAAGCACCGACCGTCGCCGGGCTGGTGCGGTACGTGGACGGAGCAGTTAGGGCGCGACCGGGCTTGACCGTCCACCCGCGGCCCGACGTGCTGCCGTTGTCGTTCGCGCAGCAGCGGCTGTGGTTCCTGCACCGGCTCGAAGGTCTTTCGGCGACGTACAACATCCCGCTGGCGCTGCGGCTGACCGGCGAGGTGGACCCGGACGCGTTGCGCGCGGCCCTGCGGGACGTGGTGATCCGGCACGAGGCCCTGCGCACCGTCTTCCCCGACGTCGACGGACAACCGCACCAGCGGGTGCTCGACCCAGATGAGATCGAGGTGGACTGGGAGCACCGCCCCACCACTGCCGACGAACTCGACGGCACCCTGACGGCAGCGGCTCGCCACGGCTTCGACCTGGCGGTCGACGTGCCGGTGCGAGGTCGGCTGTTCGTGACCGGTCCGGACGAGTCCGTACTGCTCGTACTGCTGCACCACATCGCCGGTGACGGCTGGTCGATGGGCCCGCTCGCACGGGACCTGATGGCCGCGTACGGAGCCCGTCGCCAAGGCCAGGAGCCCCAGTGGGCGGCGCTGGAGGTGCAGTACGCCGACTACACCCTCTGGCAGCGGGAGCTGCTGGGCGAAGAGGACGACCCGGGCAGCGTGTTCGCCCGCCAGATCGACTACTGGACACAGCAGTTGGCGGACCTCCCCGACAAACTGAGCCTCCCGACCGACCGGCCACGGCCGATGGCTGCCTCGTACCAGGGGGACCACCTGTACGTCCCGGTGGACGACGACCTGT
This sequence comes from Streptomyces sp. NPDC047315, assembly GCF_040643215.1. Taxonomy (NCBI): domain Bacteria; kingdom Bacillati; phylum Actinomycetota; class Actinomycetes; order Kitasatosporales; family Streptomycetaceae; genus Streptomyces; species Streptomyces sp. NPDC047315. Next base: position 1,107 of record NZ_JBEYTZ010000048.1, read on the forward strand.
ACCCACAGATCACCGCACTCGCACGGCGGCTGGGCGCGACCGTGTTCATGGTGCTCCAAGCGGGCATGGCAGCGCTGCTGACGCGGCTGGGCGCCGGGACGGACATCCCGCTGGGCTCGCCGATCGCCGGCCGCACGGACGAGGCGCTGGACGATCTGGTCGGGTTCTTCGTCAACACCCTCGTGCTGCGCACCGACACCTCCGGCGATCCGTCCTTCACCGAGCTCGTCGACCGGGTCCGGGAGACCAGCCTCGCCGCCTACGCGCACCAGGACGTGCCGTTCGAGTACCTGGTGGAGCTGCTCAACCCGCAGCGCTCCGCAGCCCACCACCCGCTGTTCCAGGTGATGCTCGCCCTCCAGAACGCGGCTGAGGACCGGTTCGATGCTCCGGGGCTAAAGGTGCGCCCGCGCGGCGTGGAGACCGGAACGTCCCGGTTCGACCTGTGGGTCTCGCTCGTCAAGAGCACGGACACCGAAGGCGCCGGGGTCCTGGTCGAGTACTCGACCGACCTCTTCGACCGGGGCACGGTCGAAGGTCTGGTGGGCCGGTGGATATGGCTGCTCAAGGCGATGGCGACCGACCCCGACCAGCACATCGGCGCGGTCGAGCTCGTCACTGGCGACGAGCGGGCCCGACTGCTCGCGGACGGCACCGGCGCGACCGTGGAACTCCCGCCGGCGACGCTGCCCGAACTCATCGCCGAGCAGGTGCGGCGGAGCCCGGACGCCGTCGCCCTCGTGGCCGACCGGACCGAGCTGACCTACGCGGAGCTGGACGCTCGGGCGAGCCGGTTGGCGCACTTGCTGGTCGAGCGGGGCGTGGGTCCCGAGCGGCTGGTGGGCCTGGCGCTGCCGCGGTCGGTCGACCTGGTCGTGGCGATCCTGGCCGTGGGGAAGGCCGGCGGTGCCTATCTGCCGATCGACCCGGAGTACCCGCCGCAACAGATCGCCTTCATGCTCGAGGACGCCCGTCCGACCGTGCTGCTCGCGACCGCCCGCACGGCGTCGGCACTGCCGGCCACGCACACGCCGTTGCTCCTGGACCTGCCGGACACGGTGACGATGCTCGCGAGCAGGCCCGCACAGGAGGCGACGCGCGGCGGGCTCGTACCGCAGCACCCCGCGTACGTGATCTACACGTCGGGGTCGACCGGCCGCCCGAAGGGCGTGATGGTCTCGCACCGGGCCATCGTGAACCGGCTTCGATGGATGCAGGGCGAGTACGGCCTCCTGCCGGACGACCGGGTGGTGCAGAAGACGCCGGCCGGCTTCGACGTCTCGGTGTGGGAGTTCTTCTGGCCGTTGATCACCGGGGCGACCCTGGTCCTGGCCGAGCCCGGCGGCCACCGGGACCCCGCGTACCTGGCCGATCTGATCAGGGCCGAACGCGTCACCACCGTCCATTTCGTCCCGTCGATGCTCCGCACCTTCCTTCAAGAGCCCGGTGCGGCCGAGTGCCGCGGACTGCGGCGGGTCATCTGCAGCGGGGAAGCCCTTCCCGAGGACCTCCAGACCCGGTTCCACCAGGTGTCGGACGCCGAACTGCACAATCTGTACGGCCCCACCGAGGCCGCGGTCGACGTGACGTCCTGGGCCGGTCGACGGGACGCCGACCCCGGTCCCGTACCGATAGGGCGGCCGATCTGGAACACCTGCACGTACGTGCTGGACGCCGGACTGCGTCTGGTTCCGCCGGGTGTGGCCGGTGAACTGTACATCGCCGGTGAAGGCTTGGCGCGGGGCTACGTCAGTCGGGCCGGGCTGACGGCGGAGCGGTTCGTCGCGGATCCGTGGGGTTCGGCCGGGTCGCGGATGTATCGCACCGGGGACGTGGTGCGGTGGAGCCGGGACGGCCAACTGGAGTTCGTGGGCCGTGGCGACGAACAGGTGAAGATCCGGGGCTTTCGCGTCGAGCCCGGTGAGATCGAGGCCGTGCTGGCCCGGCACCCGCGCGTGGCCCAGGCCGTGGTGGTGGCCCGGGAGGACCAGCCCGGCGACAAACGCCTGGTGGGCTACGTCGTTCCGGCCGCGCCGGAGGAGTCCACCACCGACGCCGGGGCGCAGGTCGACGAATGGCGACACCTGTACGACTCGGTGTACTCCGGCCCGGCGGACACGGAGTTCGGCGAGGACTTCACCGGCTGGAACTCCGCCTACTCCGGCAAGCCCATCCCGCTCGACGAGATGCGGGAATGGCGTGCCGCAGCGGTCGAGCGGATCCGGGTCTTCGGACCCGAGCGGGTGCTGGAGATCGGAGTCGGGTCCGGTCTGATCCTGGCCGAACTGGCCGATGAGGTGGCGGAGTACTGGGGAACGGACGTCTCGCCCGTGGTGATCGACCGGCTCTCCGGGCAGGTCGAGCGGGTCGGGGTGGCCGCGCGCGTCGAGCTGCGCTGCCAGGCGGCCGACGACACGTCCGGGCTGCCCGTCGGGTTCTTCGACACCGTGGTGCTGAACTCCGTCGTGCAGTACTTCCCCGACGGGCGATATCTGGACCGGGTGCTGACACGCGCGATGGACCTGCTGACTCCCGGCGGCAGGATCGTCGTCGGCGACGTACGGCACGCAGGATCGCTGCGGGCGCTGTTGACCGCGGTCCACCGCGCCCGGCACCCGGAGTCCTCCCCGTCGGCGTTGCGCGCCGCGGTGGAGCGCGCAGTGCTCACGGAACGGGAGCTGGTGGTCGACCCGGAGTGGTTCACCCGCTGGGCACAGAAGCAGCCGGACGTCGCAGTGGACGTCCGGCTGAAGTCCGGCCGCGCGCACAACGAGCTGACCGGCCACCGCTACGAGGTGGCGCTGCACAAGGCCGCGGCGAACGCCGTCGCGCTGCACGACGTCCCCGAGCTGGCCTGGGGCCGCACGGACGGCACGCTGGACGAGCTGGTGAGCCGGGCCGAACCGGTGCGCGTGGTGGGCATTCCCAACGCCCGGCGGGTGAGGGACGGAGTCGACCCGGAGGCCCTTGGCCGGTGGGGAGCCCGCCACGGTCGCACCGTGATCTCCACCTGGTCGGCACGGGAGGTCGACGCGTTCGACGCCGTCGTCGTCCCCGACTCCGTCGCAGGCACGACCTACGCCGGGGTCTACAAGCCCTCGGGAGCCGACCGGCCGCTGGCGTCGCTGGTGAACCACCCGGCCGGCGCACGCGGGACCGCAGAGCTGGTCACGTCGTTGCGGGAGTACGCCCGGGACCGGCTGCCAGAGTTCATGGTCCCCGCCGCGGTGGTGCTGCTGGGCAGCGTGCCCCTGACGCTGAACGGGAAACTGGACCGGGCGGCGCTGCCCGCCCCCGACTACGGGATCCCGGTCGGCGGCCGGGCGCCGCGAACGCCGCAGGAAGAGGTCCTGTGCGCACTCTTCGCCGAGGTGCTCGGCCTGCCGGCGGTCGGAGTCGACGACAGCTTCTTCGACCTGGGCGGACACTCGCTCCTGGCGACCCGTTTGGTCAGCCGGGTGCGCACCGTGCTGGGCGTCGAGCTGCCGATCCGGGCGGTCTTCGGCGCGCCGACCGTCGCCGGACTGGCCCCCCGGGTGGTCGACGGCGCGGACGCCCGCCCCGCGCTGACGGCCCGCCTGCGGCCCGACGTGCTGCCGCTGTCGTTCGCGCAGCAGCGGCTGTGGTTCCTGCACAAGCTGGAGGGTCCTTCGGCGACGTACAACATCCCGTTGGCGCTGCGGCTGACCGGCGAGGTGGACCCGGACGCGTTGCGCGCGGCCCTGCGGGACGTGGTGATCCGGCACGAGTCCTTGCGCACCGTGTTCCCCGACGTCGACGGCGAGCCGTACCAGCAGGTGCTCGATCCTGCCGGGATCGAGCTGGGCTGGGAGGTCCGCCACCTCACCGAAGGGGCGCTGGGCGACGCCTTGGCGACAGCGGCCCGACACGGCTTCGACCTCGCCGTTGAGGTTCCGGTGCGGGGTTGGGTGTTCGTCACCGGTCCTGGCGAGTGCGTGCTGCTGGTGTTGCTGCACCACATCGCCGGTGACGGCTGGTCGATGGGGCCGCTCGCGCGTGACCTGATGACCGCGTACGGCGCCCGGCGGGACGGCCGCGCGCCTGAATGGACCGAGCTGGTGGCGCAGTACGCCGACTACACCCTCTGGCAGCGCGAGCTGCTGGGCAGCGAGTCGGATCCGGACAGCGTGTTCGCCCGGCAGATCGACTACTGGACCCGGCAACTACGCGGACTGCCAGAACAGCTGAGGCTCCCCACCGACCGGCCGCGACCCTCGGCCGCCACCTACCGGGGCGACCACCTGGACGTCCGGCTGGACGCGGACCTGCACCGGCGGATCACGGCGTTGGCGCGCCGCTTGGGCGTCACCGTGTACATGGTGCTCCAAGCGGGCATGGCCGCCCTGCTGACGCGGCTGGGCGCCGGGACGGACATCCCGCTGGGCTCGCCGATCGCCGGCCGCACGGACGAGGCGCTGGACGAACTGGTCGGGTTCTTCGTCAACACCCTCGTGCTGCGCACCGACACCTCCGGCAACCCGTCCTTCACCGAACTCGTCGAGCGGGTACGGCAGACGTGCGTGGCCGCCTACGCGCACCAGGACGTGCCGTTCGAGTACCTGGTCGAGCGGGTCAACCCGCAGCGCTCCGCCGCGCACCACCCGCTGTTCCAGGTCGCGCTGGTGTTGCAGAACGCTCCCGCGGCGGAGTTCGACCTGCCGGGGGTGCGGGCCGGCGGCGAGTCCGTCGCCATGAACGTGTCGCGAGTGGACCTCGCCATCAGCCTGGCCGAACGGCACGACGGCGCAGGCCGGCCCGACGGCATCGCCGGGATCGCGGAGTTCTCCACGGACCTGTTCGACCAGGAGACGGTGGGCGACGTGGTGGCCCGGTGGGTCCGGTTGCTGCGGGCCGTGGCGATCGACCCGGAGCAGTCCATCGAGCACGTCGAACTGCTCACCGACGACGAACGGGCCCACCTGCTCGCCACCGGAACCGGCGCACCGGTGGAGTTCGAACCGGCCACGCTGCCCCAGCTGTTCGCCGCGCAGGTGGCGTCCACTCCGGACGCGGTCGCGGTGGTCGCGGGGAACGCCGAACTGACGTACCGGGACCTGGACGTGCGGGCGAACCGGCTGGCGCACTGGCTGGTCGAGCAGGGCGTGGGGCCCGAGCAGCTGGTGGGCTTGGCGCTCCCGCGCTCCGAGGCCCTGGTCGTGGCGATCCTGGCCGTGGTCAAGGCCGGTGGCGCGTACCTGCCGATCGACCCGAACTATCCCCGGAAGCGCATGGAGTTCATGCTCGCCGACGCGTCGCCCGTCCTGGCCTTGGACACCGAGGCCCTCGCGCGGGACGTCAGCGCCTATCCGGCGACCGCGCCATCGACGGGGGCCGTGCGGACGAACAGTGCGTACGTGATGTACACCTCCGGCTCCGCAGGCGTGCCGAAGGGCGTCGCGGTGACCCATGCGGATGTCATCGGCCTGGTGCGCTCCGGACGCTTCGCGCAGGCGCACGAGCGGGTGCTGTGGCACTCGGCGCCGGTGTTCGACGCCTCGACCTACGAGTTCTGGGTGCCGCTGCTGAGCGGCGGCACGGTCGTGGTCGCTCCGGCGGGCGAGCTTGACGCCGCCGAGCTGGCCCGGCTGATCGCGGGTGGCGTCAGCGGCGTGTTCCTGACGACCGCGCTGTTCAACTTGATGGTCGACGACCACATGGATTGCTTCGCCGGCGTCCGCGAAGTGCTCACCGGCGGTGAGCTGGTGAGCGTGGCGGCCTTCGAACGGATGCGGGCGCACCACCCAGACGTTTCGCTGGTGCACGTCTACGGGCCCACGGAGACGACGACCTTCGCCACGCACCACCCCGTGACGGCCATGACGGGCCGGACCGTGCCGATCGGCGGCCCGATGGACGGCATGCGGGTGTACGTGCTGGACTCCGCGCTGCGTCCGACACCGCCCGGCGTGGCCGGCGAGTTGTACGTCGCGGGTCTGGGCCTGGCACGCGGATACGTCAGCCGAGCCGGTCTGACCGCGGAGCGGTTCGTCGCCGATCCCTGGGGCCCGGCCGGGGCACGGATGTACCGCACGGGTGACGTGGTGCGGTGGAACCGCGACGGGCGGCTGGAGTTCGTGGGCCGCGCCGACCACCAGGTCAAGATCCGCGGCTTCCGCGTCGAACCCGGCGAGGCCGAGGCCGTGCTGACTCGGCATCCCCGGGTCGCCCGGGCCGTGGTGGTACCGCGCGAGGACCGGCCCGGCGACAGACGACTCGTGGGCTACGTCGTCCCGGCGGCCGTGGACCCACCGACCCTTGACCCGGCGGCCGTGGACCCTCCGGCCCTTGACCCGGCGGAGCTGCGGGAGTTCATGGGCGATCACCTGCCCGCGTACATGCTCCCCACCGCGGTGGTGCTGCTGGACCGCTTGCCGCTGAACGTGAACGGCAAGCTGGACCGTGCCGCACTGCCGGCCCCGAACCAACTGCAACACACCCGGTACCGGGCACCGCGGACACCTCAAGAGGAAGTCCTGTGCGGATTGTTCTCCGAGGTGCTGGACGTTCCCACGGTCGGCGTCGACGACGGCTTCTTCGAACTGGGCGGGCATTCACTGCTGGCCACCCGCCTGGTCAGCCGGATCAGGACGGCGTTCGGGATCGAGATGCCCATTCGAGCGATCTTCGAGACGCCGACCGTGGCCGGATTGGCCCAGCGAACCGCCAGTTTCCCCGAGACCCGCACACCGCGATTGCGCCGGATGCCACGAGCGGGAGGTCCCGAATGATTCCGTTGTCCTTTGCGCAGCAGCGGTTGTGGTTCCTGCACAAGCTGGAAGGACCGTCCGCGACGTACAACATCGCGCTGGCGCTGCGGCTGTCCGGCGACGTCGACCTGACCGCACTGCGGTCGGCGCTGCGGGACGTGGTGGTGCGCCACGAGGCCCTGCGCACCGTCTACCCCGACACCGACGGGCGGCCGTACCAGAAGGTGATCGACCCTGACGACGCCGTGGTGAGCTGGGACGTCCAGCACCTCGGCGACGAGCCGATCGCGCAGGCCCTGGCAGCAGCGGCCGGGCACGGCTTCGACCTCGCGGCCGAGGTGCCGGTGCGAGGTTCGGTGTTCGTCACCGGTCCTGGCGAGTGCGTGCTGCTGGTGCTGTTGCACCACATCGCCGGTGACGGCTGGTCGATGGGGCCGCTCGCGCGTGACCTGATGACCGCGTACGGCGCCCGGCGGGACGGCCGTGCCCCCGAGTGGAGCGAGTTGGCGGTGCAGTACGCCGACTACACCCTCTGGCAGCGCGAGCTGCTGGGCAGCGAGTCGGATCCGGACAGCGTGTTCGCCCGGCAGATCGACTACTGGACGGAGCAACTGCGCGATCTGCCCGAACAGCTGACGCTCCCCACCGACCGACCCAGGCCCCCGGTCGCCACGTACCGGGGCGACCACCTGCTGATCACCTTCGACGCCGACCTGCACCAGCGGATCACCGACCTCGCCCAGCGGTCGGGCGCCACGGTCTTCATGGTGCTGCACGCGGGGATGGCGGCGCTGTTGACCCGGCTGGGCGCGGGCACGGACGTCCCGCTCGGCTCTGGGGTCGCCGGCCGTACCGACGAGGCGCTGGACGACCTGGTCGGGTTCTTCGTCAACAGCCTCGTGCTGCGGACGGACACTTCGGGGGACCCGTCCTTCACCGACCTGGTCGAGCGGGTGCGGGAGACCAGCTTCGCGGCCTACGCCCACCAGGACGTGCCCTTCGAGTCCCTGGTCGAGGCGATCAACCCGCAGCGGTCGGCCGCACACCACCCGCTGTTCCAGGTGATGCTCGCCCTGCAGAACGCTCCGGCGGGCGAGTTCGAGCTGCCCGGCCTGACCGTGCGCTCGGAGTTCATCGGCACCGGCAGCTCACGGTTCGACCTGTTCTTCAGCCTGGCGGAGTCACACGCCGAGGACCGCTCCTGCCGCGGCATCAAGGGGATGGTGGAGTTCTCCACCGACCTGTTCGACCGGGCCACCGTGGACGGCCTGGTGGCCCGCTGGCTGCGGCTGCTGCGAACGGCGGTCGCCGACCCCGAGCTGCGCATCGGTCGGATCGAGCTCCTCACCGACGAGGAACGGGCCCGGCAACTCGCCCTCGGCACCGGCGCGGCCCTGGACATGGCGCCGTCGATGACGCTGCCCGGACTGTTCGCCCAGCAGGTGGCGCGGACCCCGGATGCCGTTGCCCTGGTCAACGGGCGGACCGAGCTGACCTACGCGGAGCTGGACGCTCGGGCGAGCCGGCTGGCGCACTGGCTGGTCGAGCAGGGCGTGGGGCCCGAGCAGCTGGTGGGCCTGGCGCTCCCGCGCTCCGAGGACCTGGTCGTGGCGATCCTGGCCGTGGTCAAGGCCGGTGGCGCGTACCTGCCGATCGACCCGGACTACCCGGCGCACCGGCTCGACTTCATCACGGCGGATGCCTCGCCCGTGCTGGTGGTGGACGCGCAGACGCTGACGGGCGACTTCGACGGATACCCCGCGAGCGCCCCCGTGATCGAGGTGACGGGCGCCCACACGGCCTACGTGATGTACACGTCCGGCTCCACCGGCGTGCCCAAGGGCGTGGTGGTCAGCCACGCCGACGTGGTCGCTCTGACCCGGGACCGGCACTTCGCCCGGGGGCACGAGCGCGTTCTGCTGCACTCGTCACCCCTGTTCGACGCGTCGACCTACGAACTCTGGGTCCCGCTGCTCGGCGGCGGCACGCTCGTCGTCGCTGCGGCGAGCGACGCGGACATCGACGCCCTGGTCGAGACCGTCGTCGAGCAGCGGATCACCGGGCTGTGGCTGACCGCCGGCGTCCTCGCCGTCGTGGCCGAGCGGCACGCCGCGGCGCTGTCGGGCGTACGGCAGCTGTGGGCCGGTGGCGACGTCGTTCCGCCCGCGGCGGTCGAGAAGGTGCTGACGGCCAGTCCGGAGACCGTCGTGGTGAACGGTTACGGCCCGACCGAGACCACGACGTTCGCCTGCCGCTGCCCGGTCGACCGGGATCGCAACCTGCACGGGACCGGTTCCGGGGTGCCGATCGGCGGCCCTCTCGACGGCATGCGGGCGTACGTGCTGGACCCCGGCCTGCACCTGGTGCCGCCCGGTGTCGCGGGCGAGCTGTACGTCGCCGGGCGGGGCGTGGCGCGCGGGTACCTGGGCCGGTTCGGGCTCACCACGGAGCGGTTCGTCGCCGACCCATGGGGCCCGGCCGGCTCCCGCATGTACCGCACCGGGGACGTCGCGAGGTGGAACGGCGAGGGACGGCTGGAGTTCGTCGGGCGCGCCGACGAGCAGGTCAAGATCCGAGGCTTCCGCGTCGAACCCGGCGAAGTGGAAGCGGTGCTGACCCGACACGCGCGCGTGGCCCAGGCCGCGGTGGTGACCCGCGAGGACAGGCCCGGCGACAAACACCTGGTGGGCTATGTGGTTCCGGCCGCCGCGGACTCCTCGACCGCGGATTCGGGGGAGCAGGTCGAGGAGTGGCGGCGGCTCTACGACTCGCTGTACTCCGGTTCGGACTCGGTGGCCTTCGGCGAGGACTTCAGAGGCTGGAACTCGACCGACACCGGAAGGCCGATTCCGGCTGCGGAGATGCGGGAGTGGCGGGACGCGATCGTGGCGCGGGTGCTGTCCTTGCGGCCCCGGCACGTGCTGGAGATCGGCGTGGGCTCGGGTCTGCTGCTGTCCCGGTTGGCGCCGGACTGCGTGGCCTACTGGGGCACCGACTTCTCGCCGGTCGTCGTTGAGCGGCTGGCGGGTCAGGTGGAGCGGGCCGGGCTGTCCGACCGTGTCGAACTGCGGACCCGTCCGGCACACGATCTCGACGGCCTTCCGACCGGGTTCTTCGACACGGTCGTACTGAACTCGGTGGTGCAGTACTTCCCCGACGGCGACTACCTGGACCGGGTGCTGGAGCGGCTCTGGGACCTGGTGGTCCCCGGTGGCCGGATCATCGTGGGCGACGTGCGCCACGCCGGTTCGCTGCGGCCCCTGTGGACCGCGGTGCAACGGGCCCGGCATCCGGAGGCAGCCGCTTCGGCGGTGCGCGCCGCGGTGGAGCGCGCGGTGCTGACGGAACGGGAGCTGGTGATCGACCCGGAGTGGTTCACCCGCTGGGCGCGGGGGCGCGACCGCTCGGGAGTCGACATCCGGCTCAAGCCCGGTCGGGCGCACAACGAGCTGACGCGATACCGCTACGAGGTGGTGTTGCACAAGGCCGCGGCGGACACGATCGCCCTCGACTGCGTGACCCGGATCGTGTGGGGCCGCGAGATCGACACCGTGGACGAGCTGGCGGGCCGCGACGAACCGGTGCGGGTGACGGGCATGCCCAACGCCCGAGTCGCCGCCGAGGCCTCGGCCCGGGAAGACCAGCAGGAGACGGTCGACCCCGACGCACTGGCGCGATGGGGAGCCCGGCACGGCTACACGGTGGTGCCGACCTGGTCACCGCAGGGCGTGAACACCTTCGACGCCGTGCTCATCCCGTCGGACCGGTCAGACGGCGGGACACTGACCGGCGTGTACCTCCCACCGGGGACCACCGGCCGGCGGTTGATCAACGACCCGGCCGGGACACGCGGTTCCGGAGAGCTGGTCGGGGCGCTGCGCGCGTTCGTTCGGGAGCGCCTGCCGGAGTTCATGGTGCCGGCCGCGGTGGTGCTGCTGGGGCGGCTGCCGCTCACGGCGAACGGCAAACTGGACCGGGCGGCCCTGCCGGCTCCGGCCTACGTGCGCTCCTCCCGGTACCGGGCACCGCGCACGCCGCAGGAAGAAGTGCTGTGCGGGCTGTTCGCCGAGGTGCTCGGCCTGCCCGAGGCCGGGGTCGACGACGGCTTCTTCGACCTGGGCGGCCACTCGCTGCTGGCCACGCGCCTGGCCAGCCGGGTCCGCAGGGTACTGGGCGTGGAACTGCCGATCCGCCAGGTCTTCGCAACACCGACGGTCGCCGGCCTCGCCGACTACGTGGACGGCGCGGCGGGCGGCGCCGTCCGGCCGGCGCTGGCAGCCCGCACCCGGCCCGAGAACCTGCCGCTGTCGTTCGCACAGCAGCGGCTGTGGTTCCTGCACAAACTGGAAGGGCCGTCGGCGACGTACAACATGCCCCTGGGCCTGAGGCTCTCCGGTGACGTCGACCTGGAGGCGCTACGGGCGGCACTGCACGACGTGGTCGTCCGCCACGAGGCCCTGCGCACCGTCTTCCCGGACGTGGACGGACACCCACGGCAGCAGGTGATCGACGCCGACGCGCTCGACGTGGGCTGGCAGGTCCGGCAGGTCACCGACGACACGCTCGGCGACGCCCTGTCGACGGCGGCCGGACACGCCTTCGCGCTGGACGCCGAGCTGCCGGTGCGGGCCTGGGTGTTCGTGACCGGACCCACCGAATGCGTCCTGCTGGTGCTGTTGCACCACATCGCGGCCGACGGCTGGTCGCTCGGCCCCCTGGCGCGGGACCTGATGACCGCGTACGGCGCCCGACGCCAGGACGCAGCGCCGCAGTGGCCGGCGCTCGCGGCACAGTACGCCGACTACACACTCTGGCAGCGGGAGTTGCTGGGCGAAGAGGACGACCCGGGCAGCGTGTTCGCACGGCAGATCACCTACTGGACCGAGCAGCTGACCGGTCTGCCCGAGCACCTCGGCCTGCCGACCGACCGACCGAGGCCCGCCGTGGCGTCGTACCGCGGCGGCCACCTCCACGTCGAGCTCGACGCTGCACTGCACCAGCAGCTCACCGACCTGGCCCACCGACTGGGCGCCACCGTGTTCATGGTGCTGCACGCCGGGATGGCGGCATTGCTGACGCGGCTGGGCGCGGGCACCGACATCCCGCTCGGCTCGCCGATCGCCGGCCGGACCGACGACGCCCTGGGCGATCTGGTCGGGTTCTTCGTCAACACCCTCGTGCTGCGCACCGACACCTCCGGCGATCCGTCCTTCACCGAGCTCGTCGACCGGGTCCGGGAGACCAGCCTCGCCGCCTACGCGCACCAGGACGTGCCGTTCGAGTACCTGGTGGAGCTGCTCAACCCGCAGCGCTCCGCAGCCCACCACCCGCTGTTCCAGGTGATGCTCGCCCTGCACAACGTTCCCGCGGCCGAGTTCGACCTGCCGGACGCGCGCGTCAGCGGCGAACCCGTCACGATGGACGTGTCCCGGGTGGACCTCGCGCTCAGCCTGGCCGAACGGCACGACGCCGCCGGCCGGCCCGACGGCATCACGGGAATGGCCGAGTACTCGGCGGACCTGTTCGACCAGGACACGGTGGACGTCCTGGTGGCCCGGTGGACACGGTTGCTGCGTGCCGTGGCCGTCGCCCCGGACCGACGCATCAGCCAGGTCGGCCTCCTCACCGACGGCGAACGAACCCGGCTGCTCGCGGCGGGCACCGGCACGACCGTTGACGTGCCGGCCACGACCCTTCCGGACCTGTTCGCCGCGCAGGCGGCGCGCACCCCGGACGCCGTGGCCGTGGTGGCGGGCCGGGACGCACTCTCCTACCGGGACCTGGACGCCCGAGCCAACCGGTTGGCCCACTGGCTGATCGAGCAGGGCGTCACCGCGGAGAAGTTGGTGGGACTGGCCCTCGGGCGCTCGATCGAGCTGGCGGTCGCGGTGGTGGCCGTCAGCAAGGCCGGTGGCGCGTACCTGCCGATCGACCCGGACTACCCGGCGCATCGGCTGGAGTTCATGCTGGCGGACGCGTCACCGGTGCTGGTGGTCGACGCGGAGGTGCTGGCACGGGACTTCCGCGCGCATCCCGACACCGCTCCCGCAATCGACGTCCAGCCGCACAACGCCATGTGCGTGATGTACACGTCGGGCTCCACCGGCGTCCCCAAAGGGGTCGTCCTGGACCACGCCGACGCGGTCGCCATGGCGGCGGACCGGTGCTGGACCTGGGGACACGAGCGCGTGCTGTGGCACTCGCCGCCCGTGTACGACGCCCTGACGTACGAACTGTGGGTGCCGCTGCTGAGCGGCGGCACGGTCGTCGTCGCCCCCACCGGTGACTCCGACCTCGACGCACTGGTCGACGTGATCACGGGTCAGCACGTGACCGCGCTGTGGCTGACTGCCGGTGTCTTCTCGGTCGTGGCGGAACACCACGCCTCAGCGCTGGCACGGGTGCGGCAGGTGTGGACCGGCGGCGACGTCGTCTCGCCCGCCGCCGTCGAGCAGGTGCTGGCGGCCGACCCGGACGTGCTCGTGGTCAACGGCTACGGCCCGACCGAAGCGACGACGTTCGCCACGCACCACCCAGTCGAGGCCGTGACGGCCGGCCGGACCGTACCGATCGGCGGCCCCGTGGACAACATGCGGACCTACGTACTGGACGCCGGTCTGAGCCTGGTGCCCGCCGGCGTCGTGGGGGAGCTGTACGTCGCGGGGCGGGGCGTGGCGCGCGGCTACCTGGGACGCGCCGGGCTGACCTCAGAGCGGTTCGTCGCTGACCCGTACGGCCCTGGCGGAGCACGGATGTACCGCACGGGCGACGTGGTGCGGTGGGACCACGACGGCCGGCTGGAGTTCGTCGGCCGGGTCGACGCACAGGTCAAGATGCGAGGCTTCCGCGTCGAGCCCGGCGAAATCGAGGCCGTGCTGCTGCAACATCCGGCCGTGGCCCAAGTGGCCGTTCTGGCCCGCGAGGACCGCCCGGGCGACAAACGCCTCGTGAGCTACGTCGTACCCGCCGGCGAACAGCCACCGCCGCCCGCCGACCGGCTGCGCGAGTTCGTGGGGCAGCGGCTGCCGGAGTACATGATCCCGGCCGCGGTCGTGTTGCTGGACCGGTTGCCGTTGACCGTGAACGGCAAGCTGGACCGCGCCGCGCTGCCTGCGCCGCACTACGGGGCTCCGGCCGGCGGCCGGGCGCCCCACACGCCACAGGAGGAGGTGCTGTGCGGGCTGTTCGCCGAGGTCCTCGGAGCGTCCGTGGTCGGCGTCGACGACAACTTCTTCGACCTCGGCGGACACTCGTTGCTGGCCACGCGCCTGACCAGCCGGATCCGTACCGTGCTGGGTGTGGAGCTGCCGATCCGGGCGGTGTTCGAGGCGCCGACCGTCGCCGGAGTGGCCCACCGGGTGCTCGATGCCGCGGATTCCCGGCCCGCACTGGCGGCACGTGCGCGGCCGGAGGTGCTGCCGCTGTCGTTCGCGCAGCGGCGGCTGTGGTTCCTGCACAAGCTGGAGGGTCCTTCGGCGACGTACAACATCCCGCTGGCGCTGCGACTGACCGGCGACGTGGACCAGGGCGCGCTGCGCGAGGCGTTGCGCGACGTCGTCGGCCGGCACGAGGCCCTGCGCACGGTCTTCCCGGAAGCCGACGGGCAGCCGCATCAGCGGGTGGTCGACCCGGACGCGGCCGACGTGCCGTGGGAGGTCCGTGACGTTTCCCCTGACGAGCTCGAAGCGGCGGTGGAGGCAGCGGCCAGGCACGCCTTCGACCTGGCCGCGGAACTGCCGGTACGCGCGTGGGTCTTCCGGACCGGCCGGGCCGAGTGCGTGCTGTTGGTGCTGCTGCACCACATCGCGGGCGACGGCTGGTCGATCGGGCCGCTCGCCCGGGACGTGATGACCGCCTACGGCGCCCGGCGGCGGGGCACCGCCCCGAAGCGGCCGGACCTGGCCGTGCAGTACGCCGACTACACCCTCTGGCAACGGGAGCTGCTCGGCAGCGAGGACGACCCGGACAGCGTGCTGACTCGCCAGGTCGCCTACTGGACGCACCGGCTGGCGGGACTGCCGGACCAGGTGAGCCTGCCCACGGACCGGCCGCGTCCCGCGGTCGCGTCCTACCGGGGGGACCATCTGCACTTCGAGCTGGATCCGGAACTGCACCATCGGATCGCCGCCCTCGCGCACCGGCTGGGCGCGACGGTGTTCATGGTGTTGCAGGCGGGCATGGCGGCGTTGCTGACCCGGCTGGGCGCGGGCACGGACGTCCCGCTCGGCTCTGGGGTCGCAGGCCGCACAGACGAGGCCCTGGACGACCTGGTCGGGTTCTTCGTCAACACCCTCGTGCTGCGGGCCGACACGTCCGGCGACCCGTCCTTCACCGACCTGGTCGAACAGCTGCGGGAGACCAGCCTCGCCGCCTACGCGCACCAGGACGTGCCGTTCGAGCATCTGGTGGAACTGCTCAATCCACAACGCTCCGCAGCCCACCACCCGCTGTTCCAGGTCGCCCTGGTTCTCCAGAGCACGCATTCGGCCGAGCTCGACCTGCCCGGCCTGAAGGTGCAGTGGGAGTTCGTCAGCACCGGCACCGCCCGCTTCGACCTCTTCTTCAGCCTGGGCGAGCGGCGTGACCACACCGGAGGGCCCAACGGCGTCGCCGGGATGCTGGAGTACTCCGCCGACATCTTCGACCGGGACACGGTGGACGACCTGGTCGACCGGTGGACGCGGCTGCTACGCGCCGTGGCGACCGACCCCGACCTGCGGATCGGCCAGGTCGACCTGCTCACCGAGGACGAACGCAATCGACTACTGGACTGGGGCACGGCCGAGGAGGTCTCACGTTGACCGGTGTGACGTTGGCAGAGCTGTTCCAGGGGCAGGTGGAACGCGACCGCGACGCGGTCGCCGTGGTGGCCGGGGACCGGGAGGTGTCGTACGGCGAACTGGACGTCTGGACTAACCGGTTGGCGCACTGGCTGATCGAGCAGGGCGTCGGGCCCGAGCGGCTGGTCGGCCTGGCGTTGCCCCGGTCGCTGGAGCTGGTGGCGGCGATCCTGGCGGTGGGCAAGGCCGGCGGCGCCTACCTGCCCATCGACCCGGAGTTCCCGCCGGAACGCGTCGAGTTCATGCTGGCGGACGCCTCACCGGTGCTGGTCGTCGACAGCGAGGCACTGGCCCGCGACGTCGAGCGGCATCCGCGGACCGCTCCGGCGGTGACGGCGTCGGCGTCGAACACCGCGTACGTGATGTACACGTCCGGCTCCACCGGAGTGCCCAAGGGCGTAGCGGTGACCCACTCCGGGATCGCCAGCCTCGCCGAGACCCTCGTCGAACGGTGCGGCGTCCGCCCCGGTAGCAGAGTGCTGCAGTTCTCGTCGTTGGGCTTCGACGCCCTGGTGTGGGAGTTCGTCCTGGCGTTCCCGTCCGGCGCGACCCTGGTCGTCCCGCCCCCCGACCGCCTGGTGGGCGAGCAGCTGGGTCACGAGCTGTCCGGAGTGAGCCATGCCCTCGTCGTGCCGTCCGTGCTGGCGACGGTGCCGGAGGACTTCGCACAGCGGACGCCCGACCTGGAGATGCTCGCGGTGTGCGGCGAGGCGTGCGCTCCGGAGCTGGTCTCGCGATGGGCACCCGGCCGCTGGATGGTGAACGCGTACGGCCCCACCGAGAGCACCGCGAGCGCCACCGTCAGCGACCCGTTCACCGGCAGCGCTGCACCGATCGGCCGGCCCGTGCTCAACACCCGGGTGTACGTGCTGGACGACGGACTGGGCCTGGCGCCGCCCGGTGTGGCGGGGGAGCTGTACATCGCCGGTGCCGGCCTCGCCCGCGGGTACCTGGGCCGGTTCGGACTGACCGCCGAGCGGTTCGTCGCCGATCCCTGGGGGCCGGCCGGTTCGCGGATGTACCGCACCGGCGACGTCGCGCGGTGGAACCGCCACGGCCAGTTGGAGTTCCGGGGCCGGGCCGACGAGCAGGTCAAGATACGCGGCTTCCGCGTCGAGCCCGGCGAGGTCGAGTCAGCGCTGGCCCGACACCCGCAGGTGGCCCAGGCCGCGGTGATCACCCGCGAGGACCAGCCCGGGGACAAACGCCTGGTGGGCTACGTCGTCGCCGCGACACCCCAGGAACCGGGTGCCGGGGCCCAGGTCGACGAGTGGCGCGAGCTGTACGACTCGGTGTACTCCGCCTCGGCCGACGCGGAGTTCGGCGAGGACTTCACCGGCTGGAACTCCGCCTACTCCGGCGAGCCGATCCCGCTCGACGAGATGCGGGAGTGGCGGGGCGCCGCGGTCGACCGGATCCGCGCGTTCGGACCGCGGCGGGTGCTGGAGATCGGCGTCGGCTCCGGCCTCCTCCTGTCGCAGTTGGCCGGTGAGGTGGGGGAGTACTGGGGCACGGACCTCTCACCCGTGGTGGTCGAGCGGCTGGCCGATCAGGTGAGGCGGGCGGGTCCGGCCGCACGGGTCGAACTGCGGTGCCAGGCCGCCGACGACGTGTCGGGACTGCCCCGGGGACACTTCGACACGGTCGTACTGAACTCGGTCGTACAGTACTTCCCCAACGACGACTACCTGACCCGGGTGCTGACCGGGGCGCTGGAGCTGCTGGCCCCCGGCGGGAGGATCGTCGTCGGCGACGTACGCCATCTGCAGTCGCTGCGGATGCTGAAGACCGCGATCCAGCACGCCGCACACCAGGACGCCCCGCCCTCGGAAGTGCGCGCGGCCGTCGAGCACGCCGTCCTGGTGGAGAAGGAACTGGTCGTCGACCCGGAGTTCTTCACCGCGCTGGCCGCCGTCGACGAGCACATCGCCGGGGTCGACGTACGGCTGAAGTCCGGCCGTGCGCACAACGAGCTGACGCGATACCGCTATGAGGTGGTCCTCCACAAGGCTCCCGTGGACGTGGTCACGTTGGACGCGGCGGCCCGCGTGGCGTGGGGCCGGGACGTCACGACCCTCGACGAACTGGCGGACCGGCACGAAACGGTACGCGTGGTGGGTGTCCCCAACGCCCGGGTGGCCGCCGAGGCCGCCGCGGCACGGAACTTGTCGGCCGGCGGGCCGGAGCGCGCCACGGGGCCCGACCTGGATCCGCAGGAGGTCGTGGACTGGGCCGCCGCACGAGGCTGGGGCGCGGTCGTGACCTGGTCGGCGGGCTCCGTGGAGAGCTTCGACGCCGTCGTGCTGCCGTCCGGGCCGATCTCCGGACAGGCGTTGTCGGGCGTGTTCACCGCTCCGGGGACCCCCGGTCGCCGACTGGTGAACGACCCGGCAGGATCACGGGGGACCGCGGAGCTGACCACGTCGTTGCGTGGATACCTTCGCGAACGGCTGCCCGAGTACATGGTGCCGGCCGCGGTGATGGTGGTCGGTCACCTGCCGTTGACGGTCAACGGAAAGTTGGACCGTGCGGCGCTCCCCGATCCCGACTACGCGCGGTCGTCCCGGTACCGGGCCCCCGGCACGCCACAGGAGGAAGTGCTGTGCGGCCTGTTCGCCGAAGTGCTCGGCGCGCCGCTGGTGGGCCTGGACGACAGCTTCTTCGACCTGGGCGGCCACTCGCTCCTGGCGACACGGCTGGTCAGCCGGGTCCGCACGGTGCTGGGCGTGGAGCTGCCGATCCGGGCCGTGTTCCACGCGCCCACGGTGGGCGGGCTGGCCCGACAGCTGACCGAAGGGACGGCGGATGCCCGGCCGGCACTGAAGGCCCGCCCGCGGCCGGAGGTCCTGCCGTTGTCGTTCGCGCAGCGGCGGCTGTGGTTCCTGCACAAGCTGGAGGGCCCTTCGGCGACGTACAACATCCCGCTGGCGCTGCGGCTGACCGGCGACGTGGACCAAGGCGCGCTGCGCGCGGCCCTGCAGGACGTGGTGAGCCGGCACGAGGCCCTGCGCACCACGTTTCCCGACGTGGACGGAGCGCCCCGGCAACAGCTGATCGACCCCGACGCGGTGGAGGTGGACTGGGAGGTCCGCCGCGTCAGCGACGAGACGCTGGGGGAGACGTTGGCGGCGGCAGCCGGGCACGGCTTCGACCTCGCCGTGGAACTTCCGGTACGGGGCTGGCTGTTCGAGCTCGAACCCGCCGAGAGCGTGCTGCTGGTGCTGCTGCACCACATCGCGGGCGACGGCTGGTCGATGGGACCGCTGGCCCGGGATCTGATGACCGCGTACGGCGCCCGGCGAGAGGGCCGGGAACCGGCGTGGTCACGACTGCCGGTGCAGTACGCCGACTACACCCTGTGGCAACGGGACCTGCTGGGCGACGAGGCCGACCCCGACAGCGTGTTCAGTCGGCAGACGGACTACTGGACCCGCCAACTAGCCGGTCTGCCCGAGCAGATCAGCCTGCCGTGGGACCGGCCGCGGCCCAAGGTCGCCACCCACCAAGGCGACCACCTGCTCTTCGAGCTGGATCCGCAGCTGCACTACCAGCTCACTGAGCTCGCGCACCGGCTGGGCGCGACGGTGTTCATGGTCCTGCAGGCGGGCATGGCGGCGCTGCTGAACCGGCTGGGCGCCGGCACGGACATCCCGCTGGGCAGCGCGATCGCGGGCCGCACCGACGAGGCACTGACCGACCTCGTCGGGTTCTTCGTCAACACGCTCGTCCTGCGCACCGACACCTCCGGCGACCCGTCCTTCACCGACCTCGTCGACCGGGTGCGCGAGACCAGCCTCGCTGCCTACGCCCACCAGGACATCCCCTTCGAGTACCTCGTCGAGCTGGTCAACCCCCAGCGCTCCGCCGCCCACCACCCGCTGTTCCAGGTGATGCTGGCGCTGCACAACGTCCCTCCGGCGGAGGTCGACCTGGTCGGTCTGGCGGCCCGTTCCGAGTTCGTCAGTACGGGCACGTCGCGGTTCGACCTGTTCTTCAGCCTGGTCGAGTCGCACGCGGCGGATGGTGCCTGCCGGGGCGTCAGCGCGCTGGTGGAGTACTCGACGGACCTGTTCGACCGGGACACGGTGGACGCCCTGGTGGATCGGTGGACGCGGCTGCTGCACGCGGTCGTGACCTACCCGGACCTGCACATCGACGACATCGCGCTGCTCACCGACGACGAACGGACCCGGCTGCTGGCGGACGGCACCGGTGCGGTCGTCGACGTCCCGCCGGTGACCGTGCCCGACCTGTTCGAGGCACAGGTGGCTCGCACCCCGCAGGCGACGGCGGTGATCCACGAGGACGTGTCCCTGTCCTTCGAGGAGCTGAACGCGCGGGCGAACAGGCTGGCTCGACTGCTGATCGGGTGCGGTGCGGGCCCCGAGCGCGTCGTCGCCGTCGTCCTGCCGCGCTCGGCGGAGTTGGTCGTCGCGATGGTGGCCGCGCTCAAGGCGGGTGCCGCGTTCCTGCCCATGGACCCCGACCAACCCGTCGAACGGATCGCGTCCATGGTGACGGACGCGGACGCGGTGGTGACCGTCACGGCAGGGGAGCCGGCGGAGAAGCTGTCGCACCTCTCGCACCTCGCGCACGGACAGCTACTGGTGCTCGACGAGCCGGCGGTCAGGGCAGACCTGGAACAGCAGTCCGCGGCCAACCCGACCGACGCGGACCGGTCGTGTCCGCTGCGGGGACAGCACCCGGCCTACCTCGTGTTCACCTCCGGTTCCACCGGCCGGCCCAAGGGCGTCCTGATGCCGTCCGACGGCCTGGTCAACCTGCTGACCTGGCACGGGGACAACCTGCCTGTAGTACCGGGCACCAGAACGGCGCAGTTCACGGCGGTCAGCTTCGACTACTGCGTGCAGGAGGTGTTCGCCACGCTCGTGCACGGCAAGTGTCTGGTGGTCCCCACCGACGAGGCGCGCAGGAATCCCACGGATCTCGTCCGGTGGATCGACCGTCACCGGGTGAACGAGATCTACGGTCCGCTCCTGCCCATCGAGGTGATCTGCCAGGCCGCCCGCGAGACGGGCAGCGACCTGCCCTCCCTGACGGACGTCCTGCAAGGCGGGCAGGACTTCAGGCTCAGCGACCAGTTCCGCGAGTTCTACGGCGGCCACGACGGCCGGCGCGCGCACAACGTGTATGGACCCGCCGAGACACACATGGCCACCGGGCTGTCCCTGGACGGCGCGGTGGACCGGTGGCCCACGGCCGTGCCGATCGGCCGGCCGATCGCCAACGCGCGCGTGTACGTGCTCGATGCCCGCCTGGACCTGGTGGCGCCCGGTGTCGCAGGAGAGCTGTACATCGCGGGCGCCGGCCTGGCGCGCGGATACGCCGACCGGTTCGCCCTGACTGCCGAACGGTTCGTCGCCGACCCCTGGGGGCCGGCCGGCTCGCGGATGTACCGCACCGGTGACGTCGTGCGGTGGAACCGGGACGGACTGCTGGAGTTCGTGGGCCGGGCCGACGAGCAGATCAAGATCCGCGGCTTCCGCGTCGAGCCGGGCGAGATCGAAGCGGCGCTCACCCAACACCCACTGGTGGGTCAGGCCGTGGTGGTGGCCCGTGAGGAGTCCCCCGGCGACGAACGCCTCGTGGGCTACGCGGTCCCGAGCGCCGAGGCGACCGTGGAACAAGGACGGCCCGTCGAACCGGCCGAACTGCGCGAGTTCGTGGGACGGCGACTGCCGGAGTACATGGTTCCGGCCGCGGTGGTGGTGCTTGACGAGTTGCCGCTGACGGTGAACGGAAAGCTGGACCGGGCCGCGCTGCCTGCCCCGGACTACGGGGGGTCCGCCGGTGGCCGGTCTCCGCGGACACCGCAGGAGGAGGTGCTGTGCGGCCTGTTCGCCGACGTCCTCGGCCTGCCCGACGTCGGGGTCGACGACAGCTTCTTCGAACTGGGCGGGCACTCGCTGCTGGCCGCGCGGCTGGTCAGCCGGATCCGCGCGGTGCTGGGCGTGGAGATGGCGATCCGGGCGATCTTCGAGTCCCCGACCGTCGCCGGGCTCGCCGTCCGCATGGACGTGGGCGACCAGCAGGACGCTTGCCGCGTCGTGATGCCGCTGCGCCGAAGCGGGGACCGACCGCCGCTGTTCTGCATCCATCCGAGCGGCGGGATGAGCTGGTCGTACGGGGGACTGCTCAAGTACCTCAGTCCGGACCTGCCGGTCTACGGCATTCAAGCGCGCGGATTGGGCGGGGACGACCCGCTGCCCCAGTCGCTTGAGGAAATGGCCGACGACTACGTCGACCAGATCACTGCTATTCAACCCGAAGGGCCCTACTACCTTCTGGGATGGTCCTACGGCGGAATCGTCGCCCACGCCATATCCGCCCGCCTCGAACGGCAGGGCCGCTCGGTCGCCCTGCTGGTGCTGGTCGACGCGTTCCCCTCGCCGTCGATCGACGAAAAGGTGGTCGAGGAAGTGACCGTCATGGAGTCATCGAAGGTCTACGTCGAGGTACTGAGGGCCTACGGCGTCGAGGACGTGGACCCCGAACTGACCTACGCCCAGTTCGTGACGCTGCTCCGGGCGGAGCAGGCCGGGCTGGCCATTGCCGACGAGAGTTTGTTCGAATCCTCGCAGCGAGTCATGAAGAACTGCGTTCGACTCGGCTCGGAGTACCAGCACGAGAGGGTGTCGGCCGATCTCCTGGTGTTCGCCTCGACCGTCGTCGAGGGCCCGCGCGTTCCGTCCGACTCCGCCCGCTCCCCATTGAGCAGGGGATCGTGGGACCAGTACACGGACGGTGACATCACGTTCCACACCGTCGACACCACGCATGCGCGCATGATGCAGCCGCACGCCCTCGCGGTGTTCGGACCCACCTTGGACATCGAGCTTCGCGCTGCCTACGAGAGTTCCATGAGCAATTCCACGCAATCGACCCGCGAAAAGGAGCGGTCAACGTGAGCAATCCATTCGAGGACCCCGACGGAACGTACCTCGTTCTCGTCAACGACGAGGGCCAGCACTCACTGTGGCCCGCATTCGTGGACGTTCCGACCGGCTGGCACAAGGTGCTCGGCGAAACCGACCGTGACGCGGCACTGAAGTACGTCAACGACAACTGGACCGACATGCGCCCGAAGAGCCTGATCGCGGCGATGGAACGCGGCGGACGTGACAACGAACAGAAGGTACGGGGATGAGGACCGCGATGTGCCGAACACGTCTAACTGCACAGTGAGGTGGACGCCTTGTCTCCAGAACAACGGGAGCGGAGTACGCGGATGCGCAACCACCGCGGTGTGATCGCCGAGCACTACCACGCGTTACAGAGCCTCGATTCCATCGACGCGGCCCGGGCCGCCATGCCGGTCGCCCCGGGCACCAGGAGCGCTCTGCTCATCGGCCTCTACCAGTCGGTCGAGATCGGTCTCCACAACGTGGTCCAGCTGCTCGACCGCGCTGCCGGCCACCTTCGCGACCACGACATCGCGGCGTGCGCGATCGACCTGCACTGGGTGCGCAGCTTCCATCGCGTGCTGGTGCGACTGAGCCTGGCGGCGCGCCGCATCAGTGCCGGCTGGGACGGCGAGGCACCGCGATGGGCGGTCGACGCCACCCCGGCCTTCGCCGACTTCATGGGGGTGCTGCGGCGCTTCGACGGCGCACTGACCCACCTCGCCGACCAACCGGAGATCGACCTGGGCGAGGTCATCGCGGAGCGATCCCTCGACGACGCGTTCTTCGCCGTACTGCACTGCACGCGGATAGCGAACCACGACGCGCGGGTGTGGAGCGCCAACCTGGGAGCCTCCGTGCATCCGGCGCCCCATCTCGCACCGGATCAGCTGCTCGCGTCGGATCACGTCCGGCAGGCGGTCTTCGAGCACCAGCTGACCGGCAACACCTACTTCACCCAGTTCCGGGCCCTGCACCAGATCCCCGAGCTGCTTGTCCGGGAGATCAACGACCGCGTCGAGATCGCGATCCGCAGCGCCCGCGCGGGCGACATCACCGCCGCGGTCGACGTGCTGGACGGCGCCGAGGAGCTGTTCGACCCGATCGAGGCGTGCCTGCCGCCGATCGTCGACAACCTGAGCACGTACGACTACCACCAGATCCGGGAGAACCTGGGTCTGACGAGCGGCAGCCACTCGGTGAGCCTGCGCTTCCACCTGTTCACCGAGTTGTACGAGCAGCTGGTCGAGGCGATCGCGGACCGGGCCGAGGCGGACGGCGACCACCCGCTGCTGCCGCGACTGCGACGGCACGCGATGGGCCTGAACGTCTTCATCTTCTCCTGGCGGGACATGCACCTGCACCTGCCCCGCAACAACCTGGGCGGCGCGGAGACCAAGTCGCTGACCGGCGCACAGGACGCGGTGCGGACCGTACGCAAGATGCGGGACAACGCGGCGTCGAACGACCCGGTGGCGCAGCTGGAGAAGCGCGTCCAGGTACCGAGCAGTGCCGTCGGGCCGCTGGCGGAGTACCTCGACGGCCCGGAGTCGTCGGACGGGCTGCTGCTCACCGAGACCGGGAAGGTGACGCAGGCCAACTTCCGCGACGTTCAGGAACGGCTGAACGTCTTCTCGCAGCCCTGTCCGTTCTCCCGACCGCCGCGTCGTGTCGTCTAGCCAGTCAACGGAGGAACCATGGACACGTTGCTGATCGGCCGGGCCGACGTGGAGCGCGTGCTGGCCGAGGTGGGGCGGGACGTGCTGATGGACCGTGTGATCGAGCGCCTGACCAAGGGTCTCACGGAGCTCGGCCAGGGCGGGCACGAGTTCTCTCCGCCGCGCGGTGGATTCGACCGGCACGACCCGGTGCCCGGCGTGCTGGAGTGGATGCCGCACTTCGTGTCGGGACAGGGCATCACCATCAAGACGGTGGCCTACAGCCCGGAGAACCCGCAGCGCCACCGACTGCCGACCATCGTGGGCACCCTGGCCCGGTACGACTGCGTCACCGGCAGGTTGCTCGCGCTCGCGGACGGCATCGTCCTCACCGCGATACGCACCGGAGCGGCCTCGGCGGTGGCGTCGTCGCTGCTGGCCAGACCGGACAGCACGGTCGTGGGCCTGATCGGCGCCGGCGCTCAGTCCGTCACCCAACTACACGCCCTCACAAGGAGGTTCCCCGTCGAGCGGGTGCTCGTGTGGGACGTGCGCACGGAGAACGCGGCGAGCCTGGCCGCACGAACCGCGTTCCTGGGCGTTCCGGTCACGATCGCCCGGCCGAAGGACATCCTGGCGCGGGCCGACATCATCAGCACGGCGACCTCGACCGGTGTGGGGCAAGCACCGGTGGTGCCCCACGGGGAGTACCGAAGCCACCTTCACATCAACGCGATCGGCTCGGACCTCGTGGGCAAGACGGAATTGCCCCGAAGTCTCCTGCGTGCGGCGTTCGTCTGCCCGGACCACCCTGAACAGGCCCTGCGGGAGGGCGAGTGCCAACAACTGGTCGGGGACGACGCGGCGCCGGGAGTGATCGGACCCAGCCTGGGAGAGCTGTGCGCGTCAGCCGCCCGGGCCGCAGCGAACCGCGACCGCCTGACCGTCTTCGACTCCACCGGATTCGCCCTGGAGGACCATCTGGCGCTGGACGTGCTGTTGGAGATCGTGGACGAGTTGGGAATCGGGTCGCGGGTCCAGTTGGAATCCCGGCCCGGTGATGCATTCGACCCCTATTCCCCGACGGGGAGTGGATAGCGGTGGTCAGCCCTTCGCCAAACACCACGGACGAATCCCCTGAGAAGCTCGTCGGCGAGCTCTTCGACGTCATCGACGGATGCCGCTGGAACGAACTCGGCACGGTGTTCGGAAACGAATGCACCTATTGCCGCCCCGGATACGAGCCGCTCGTCGGACTGCCGAGGGTCGAGCACTTCTACCGCAGGGAGCGCATCATCGCTTCGGGCCGGCACCAGGTCGACCACGTCGTCAGCGACACCGACACCGTCGCCTGCTGGGGCAGGTTCGTCGGAACGAGCCGGACCGGGCAGCCGTTGAGCGAGGAATTCGCCGACGTCTACCGGGTTCGCGAAGGAAAGATCGTCTTCCGGAAGACCTTCTTCTTCCGGGCCGCCATCTGATCCGGAACCGCAACACGGCATCGCGGAGAGGAATCAACATGACCGAACATTCGAAGGCGGCGATCGCCGCCTCCGGGCTGTGCAAGTCCTTCGGCGATCACGTCGTCCTCGACAGCATCAACGTGACCGTCGAGGAGGGCACGGTGTACGCGATGCTGGGACCGAACGGTGCCGGGAAGACGACGACGGTGAACATCCTGACGACGCTCCTGACCGCCGACGCCGGTTCGGTCGTGATCGCCGGACACGACATCGCGGTGGACGGCGACGCGGCCAGGGCCGCGATCGGCGTCACCGGCCAGTTCTCCGCAGTGGACAATCTCCTCACCGGGCGGGAGAACCTCCAGTTGATGGCGGACCTCCGGCACCTCGGCAAGAGGGCGGGTCGCGAGCGGGTGCAGCGATTGCTGGAGGAGTTCGACCTCGTCGACTCGGCCGCCAAGCCGGTCGCGACCTACTCACAGGGCATGCGCAGGCGGCTCGATCTGGCGATGACGCTGGTCGGCGACCCGCGCGTCATCTTCCTCGACGAGCCGACCACGGGCCTCGACCCGCGCAGCCGCCGTTCGATGTGGGAGCTCATCCGCGAGCTCACCGCTGGCGGCGTCACGATCTTCCTCACCACGCAGTACCTCGAAGAGGCCGACGAGCTGGCCGACCGGGTCGCCGTGCTCGACGGCGGTCGCATCGTCGCGGAGGGCACGCCGGAGTCGCTGAAGCAGCGGGTGCCGGGCGGACACGTCCAACTCCAGTTCGCCGACGCGGCGGCCCTCGCCCGCGCCGCCGCGTGCTTCGAAGGCGCCACGTCCGACGAGGACGCGCTGACCCTCAGCGTGCCCAGCGACGGCAGCCCCGGCGAGCTGCGGGCCGTACTCGAACGCCTCGAACGCGACGACATCGAACTCGACAGCCTGTCGATGCACACCCCCGACCTGGACGACGTGTTCTTCGCCCTCACCGGGAGCGGGAAGACGGCCACGTCCGTCACCAACTCCCCCGAGGAGGCCGTGCGATGAGCTCCTTGACCTACGTCGTCCCGGATGCCTGGACGATGCTGCGCCGCAATCTGAAGCATCTGCTGCGCTACCCGATCATGATGATCGTCTACGTCGGCCAGCCGATCTTCGTCCTCCTGATGTTCGTCGGGGTCTACGGCAACGCGCTGGGAGCGAGCGCGCCGGGCACGGACTACATCGAGTTCGCCGCGCCCGGAGTGATCCTCATCACCGTCAACTTCGGCTGCACCACCACGGCGTTCAACGTCAGCACCGACATGACCTCGGGCATCGTCAGCCGCTTCCGCACCATGTCGATCTCCAGGGCCGCGATCCTCGGCGGACACGTCCTGGAGAGCCTGATCCGCACGATGGCCAGTGTCCTCGTGGTCGTCGTGGCGTGCCTGCTGCTGGGGTACCGCTCAAGCGGCGGGATCCTCGGCTGGGTCGCCGCCCTGGCACTCGTCGCGCTGCTCAGCTTCGCGGTGACGTGGCTGGTGGTGGCGCTCACCCTGGCGGCCAAGACGCTCCAGCAGGCCACCAGCAACACCCTGATCTTCCAGTTCCTGCCGTTCTTCAGCAGCGCGTTCGTGCCCACGGACACGATGCCCGCCGTGGTGTCGTGGATCGCCCGCTACCAGCCGCTCACCCCCATCATCGAAACCATCCGCGAACTGCTCGCCGGTACCTCGGTCGGAACCAGCGGACTGGCCGCGCTGGCCTGGTGCGTCGGCATCGGCGTCGTCGGCTTCCTCTGGTCGATCCGGCTGTTCGGGCGCGACGCGGTCCCGGCCGGAGCCCACTGAGCCAGGCACCTACATCGCGCCCCCAGGGAACGGCCGGCCCCGGCCACTGAACAAGGAGAACGCGTGGATCCCGTGAACGCCCGCTGGTTCGCGCCGCAGGAGGCGGCACCGGACACCGCGGCGCGGCTGTTCTGCCTGCCGCACGCGGGCGCGGGCGCTTCGGCGTACCGCGGGTGGCAGGCAATGGTCGGCCCGGATGTCGAAGTGGTGCCCGTGCAACTTCCGGGCCGGGAGTCCCGGTTCGCCGAGCCGCTGGTCACCTCCGCGAGTGCGATCGCGCAGGGACTCGCCGAGCCCTTGGCGGAGCGGGCGGCCGGCAAGCCGTTCGCGCTGTTCGGACACAGCATGGGCGCCCTGCTCGCGTACGAGTTGACGCACGAGCTCGTACTGGCCGGCTGTCCACCGGTCCACCTCGTGGTTTCGGGGTGCACGGCGCCGCACTTGCCGTCGCTGACCGGAGACGAGGTGGTGCACCGGCTACCGAACGCCCAGTTGGTCCAACACATCGAGGCGCTGGAGGGGACGGCCGGTGAGGTGCTGGACCAGCCGGAACTGTTGGAACTGCTGCTGCCGGTGGTGCGGGCCGACTACGAACTGTGCGAGACGTACCAGTTCGTCGATCGACTGCCGCTACCCGTGCCGGTGACCGCGCTGAGAGGGACCGAAGACCCGGACACGCCCGGGCCGAAGCTGCGCGCGTGGGACGAACTCACGACAGCGCCGTTTCAGGCCATCGCCTTCTCGGGCGGCCACTTCTACCTCAAAGCACATCTCGACGGCGTCACCGAAATCGCTCGTGCCGCAGCGCTCCGGTCGACGCGGGAGGAGGGAGCCTCGCGTGACGGCGAGACTTGAGTTCGGAGAGTCGTTCACCGACCACGTCGTGTTGCTGACCTGGACCGCGGAGACCGGCTGGGAGAGCCCTCCGCGGGTACAGCGCTTCGGCGCCCTGCCGTTCAGCCCTGCTACCGCAGGACTCCACTACGGCCAGGTGGTGTTCGAGGGTCTGAAGACCTACCGGCGCAGGGACGGGAGCCTCGGGACGTTCCGACCGGACGCGCATGCACGTCGCTTCCAGCAGTCGGCCCGACGCCTCGCCATGCCCGAAATGCCGGAAGGACTCTTCCTGGCAGCCGTGGACGCGTTCGTGGCCCGGGACGGCGGGGCGCTACCGACCGACGACGAGCGACTGAGCCTGTATCTGCGGCCGGTGCTGTTCGCCAGCGAGGCGTCCCTGGCGCTGCGCCCGGCCCGTGAGTACACCTTCCTGCTCGTCGGGTTCGTGACCGGCGGGTTCTTCTCCGACCGCGCGGATCCGGTGTCCGTGCTGGTCAGCCGGGAGTATGCGCGGGCCGCCCCCGGGGGCACGGGTGAGGCCAAATGCGCCGGGAACTACGCGGGTGCCTTCCTCGCCCAGCAGGCGGCGGCCGACGCGGGCTGCCAGCAGGTGGTGTGGTTGGACCCGGTGGAGCGTCACTGGGTGGAGGAGATGGGGGGCATGAACCTGTTCTTCGTCCGGGGGGCCGGACCGGACGCCGCCGTGGTGACGCCCCCGCTGACCGGCACGCTGCTTCCCGGCGTGACGCGCGACTCCCTCATGACGCTCGCGGCGGAGCGGGGCCACGGTGTCAGCGAGGAGCGGATCTCCGTCGACCAGTGGCGGGAGGAGTGCGTGGCGGGCGTCATCACCGAGACGTTCTCGTGCGGCACGGCGGCACTCGTCACACCGGTCGGCCGGGTGCGCGACGGTGAGCACGACTGGCTGATCGGAGGAGGCGAGCAGGGCCCCGTGACGAAGGACCTGCGGGCGGCGCTCTCCGGCATTCACCAGGGCCGTGCGCCCGATGCGTGGCAGTGGGTGCGCCACCATCCTCACCCGGCCGGGACGCGACGAGTCGTCAGCAGCGAACAGGGCGCGGCGGGACGGGCGGGACGGTGACGGCGGTCTCAGCCGAACAGGCGGGAGCCGAGCGGATGCCGTTGGTCGAAGCCGGGGAGGATCAGGAAGGTCGCACTGGCGGTCGTGGTGGTGAAGGGCAGTAGCGCGTCCGATGCGTCCATGCGGGTGAGCGTGGCCGTGAACGTCCGCAGGTCGTTCTGGAAGCTGACGAAGAGCAGGCCGAGGGGTTCGTCGGTGCTGTAGGAACGGCGGAGCATGTGGCCGACGCCGACCGCGGTGGGGTTCGCCCGCCGCACGTGGGCGTCCACGGGGACGAGATAGCGTCCGTCGGGAGTCTTGGCGGCGAGTTGCGGGCCCGAGGCGACCGTGCCGCCGGACAGGGGGACGCCGCTGTCCCGGCGACGGCCGAAGACCGCCTCCTGCTCGGCGACGGACAGGGCGGCGAACCGCGTCAGGTCGAGTTCCATGCGCCGCAGTACGGCCAGGGTTCCGCCGGCGACCGCAGGAGGGCCGGCCAGCCACAGGTCGCGTTCTTGCTCGGCGGTCGTGTGCGGGCCCACGATGCCGTCGATGAAGCCGAGCAGGTTGCGGGGTGCGGTGAGACCGTCGGCGACGGGCACTTCCGTGCCGCGGCGTCCGGACTGCCGCCAGCGTTCGCGGACGCGGTCGCCGGCCCGGTCCAGGAGGGCTGCGGCGACGACGGGCAGGAGCAGCGCGTCGCTGGCGCAGATCTGTAGCAGCAGATCGCCGCCGCGCGCCTGCGGGGCGATCCGTTCGCGGGAGAACCGCGGGAGGTCGGCCGCGCCGGGCAGCGTGGCGCCGGCCGTACGCACCAGCCGTGGACCCACGCCGACGGTCACGGTCAGATCGCCGGGGGCCAGACCCAGCAGCTGCGGGTCGGACCCGGCGGTGAGGGCGCGGACGGCCTCGCCGAGTTCTGCCAGCAGCGGGCCGGGCGCCACCTCCGCGCCGAGGTCGGCGACCACGGCGAGCAGGTTGCGCTGGGCCGATCGGGGAAGCGCGATGCCCGCCTGGTGCCGGCCCGTCGCCGCGACCTTCGCGAGCGGGGCTGCCGCGGAGGAGTCGGGCCGGTCCGACCGGGCGGGTTGCGGTGAGCACCCGGCGACGAGGCCGGCTGCCAGCGCGACGCCGGAGACGTCGAGGAACGCGCGGCGTGACGGATGGTGATCGGCGCGGTGCATGATGGGTAGGGTGCCATGCCCGCACTTCCGCGCACTGCTCAACTGTCCTATTCCCGCGTGGAATTGTCCGCCGTGCCAGACTGGGATCATGTCTCGATTAGCTCTTCGCGTGACGGCGGCGGTCCTGGGCGCGCTGTCGCTGGTGGTCGGCTGTGGTGGCGGCGGTGGCGACGACGACGGATCGGACAGGGGCCGGCGGCCGGAGGGCGCACAGGTGACGATCCGGGTGCCCGACGACGCCCCGACGATCACGGACGCGGTGTCCCTGGCCCGGCCCGGCGATCTGGTGCTGGTGGCTCCCGGCGTCTACCACGAGTCGGTGAAGATCGACACGGCCCGTGTCACGCTGCGCGGCGAGTCCCGGGGCGAGGTCGTCATCGACGGCCAGTTGCAGCGGCCGAACGGGGTGGTCGTCACCGCCCCCGGGGTGGCCGTCCAGAACCTGACCGTGCAGAGGAACACACAGAACGGGGTGCTGGTCACCGGCTCGGCGGCGGCGGTCGCCGGCCTGCCGGGGAGCGGCGGATACGACACCGGTGACGAACCCGTCCGCCTCCTGGAGT
Organism: Streptomyces sp. NPDC047315; assembly: GCF_040643215.1. NCBI lineage: Bacteria > Bacillati > Actinomycetota > Actinomycetes > Kitasatosporales > Streptomycetaceae > Streptomyces > Streptomyces sp. NPDC047315. The sequence continues at coordinate 32,203 of NZ_JBEYTZ010000048.1, forward strand.
CGTTCCTCGTCTCGCACGTCACGGCGACCCGCAACGGCCTGTACGGCATCTACGCGTTCTCCGCCCAGAACGGCGTCATCGAGCACTCCTACGCATCGGGCGGGGCGGACTCGGGCATCTACGTCGGCCAGTGCAAGCCGTGCCGGATCGTGGTGCGGAACAACGTCGCCGAACTCAACGCGGTCGGTTACGAGAACACCAACGCCAGCGGTGAGCTGTACGTGGTCGGCAACCGTCTGGTCGGCAATCGCGTCGGGCTGACCGTCAACTCCGACCACCAGGAGAAGCTGCTCCCGCAGCGCGACACCGTCGTCGCCGGCAACCTGATCGCGGACAACCAGCAGAAGCTGACCCCCGTGCAGGCCGACGGCGGCTGGGGCATCGGCATCGGCGTCGACGGCGGCAGCGAGAACGAGTTCGTCCGCAATCGGATCACCGGCAACACCAACGTCGGGTTCATGATCACGGCGACCGCCGACCTGACGGCGGACCGCAACCGGATCGCGGAGAACGCCTTCGCCGGCAACGGCGTCGACGTCGGCTGGACGTTCCCCGCCGCCACCCGAGGACAGGGCAACTGCCTGCTGGCGAACGCGCTTCGGACGACCGTGCCGGCAGGGATCGCGGACACCGCGTCCTGCCCGGTCCCCGCCACGTCGCCCACGCCGTCGGGTAGTTGGAGGAGCCCGACGGCGCCTGCCGGCATTCCGTTCACCGACGTGGCCGCGCCCGTGCCGCAGCCGGAGTTCCCGCAGGCGGCCACCGCCGGCGCCACCGCGGTGCCGGACGCTCCGGTGCTCCCGGACGTCGCGGCCGTCGTGCTGCCGTCGCCGTCGCTGCTCGCCCCCGGTGCACGGGTGCAGACGTCGTGAACGACAGGCCGTAGGGGGTGTCCGCGAAGTCCCGCGTGGCCCGTGCGGCAGTGCCGCGCCTTGGCTGGCGCGCTTGCGCCGTGCGGCGTGCTGCGGTGAGACGTCTGCGGGAACGCGCGCGGGACTTCGCGGACACCCCCTACGGCGCCGGTTTGGCGCCGCCCACGGGCTGGACGGGTACGTACTCGTGGGTGTCGAAGTCGATGACCACCGGCTGCGGCGCGGTGGCGATGCCGGCCCGAACCCGGTGCATGGTGCCGTCCGAGCCGATCCAGTAGCGCACCGTCGGTGACGTACGGGCTTCGTCGCCGGCGTCCGGCCCGTTCATGATGTCCGTCTGACGGCCGTGCACCCGCTCCCGCCCGACCCACTCGGCGCCGTTCTGCGGCAGCAGCGCCGCGTTGTCCGGTCGGTCGTTGCCGAGGCGGAGCGCGATGGCCAGCGAGCTGTCCAGGGACATGCCGGACTTCTGCAGCGGACGCCGGTGCCAACCGGACGCGGGCGGCGACTTCGGTGCGAGCGCCGGGGGTTCCGCCATGGGGTGCACGAGGACCGTGGTGGCCGTCCACTGGATCAGCCCGGAGCTGGACGCGGCGCGGCCGGTTCCGCGCACTACCCCGTAGCCGGTGTGGGTGCGGTAGTCGATGGAGGCGGTGATGGTCAGCTCGCCGGTGGTGCCCGGCACGGCGATGGTCACCGCCCTGCCACCCTTCTGGTAGTTGAGGAACCGGGAGATCGCCAGCCGGTTCACCTCGTCCGAGGTCAGCGCCCTCGGGGCGGTGGGGTCACCGCTGTTGCCGAGGAGGGCGAAGGCGGTGGCCGCAGCAGCCGCGATGGCGATGGCGGCGGCTGCCAGCCAGCGGACCTTGGGCCACCGGCGGCGACCTGTTCCGCGCCCCGGGGCGCCCCGCTTGACGTCGTTGCTGCGTGTTCTGATGCTCCGCACGCGGCGCGACTGTAACAGGTCTTCGCGAAGGCGCCGGGAATGTCTGCGCAACCCCCGGCATGATGCGTCGTCAGCTAGTAGGATCCCGCTGGAATTTGCCGTGTTCGGCGCTGGCGTAGGACGACGTAAGAGGAGTGCCATGCCATTACGTGGACTGGTGCGGGTGGGACTGTCCGGCCTGTTACTGGTGGGAGGCGGCATAGGCGCGATGGTGACCAGCGCCGGGCAGGCCGGCGCCGCTGCCTCCGACGGCACGCTGACCGTCGAGGTGCTACGGGACTTCTTCGGCACCGGCGTGATCAACTCGACGATGGACGTGCCGCAGCGGGGCATGAAGGTCACGGTCACCGACCCCGGTGGCCGTGACGTCACCGGTGTCACGGACGTCACCGGAAAGGTCATCGTGCCGCCGTCGAGCAAGCTGGTCGGCGGCCGGTACCGGGTCGACGTCACCGTCCCGGCGCCCTACAGCGACTATCTGCGCGCGGCGCCCGCCTCGACCGCGCCGAACCACTTCGACAGCTTCACCTCGTTCGTGGACGTCTCGGACGGCAAGGACGCATCGGTGACCACCGGGGTCTGGAACCCGGCCGACTACGCACTGCCCGAGTCCCGCTACTTCGTACCGATCCAAAACGGCGCTGGCGGGAAGGACACCCGGGCACTGGTGGCCTTCGGGACGGAAGCCCGCGGCAACTGCCCCACCCCGCAGGCGTGCCCGGAGGTGCTGAACACCCAGGAACAGGTGGGCACCACCTACGGACTGGCCTACGACCGCTACCGCAAGCAGATCTTCCAGTCGGCGTTCGCCCGGCGGTACACCGAGTACGGACCGTCCGGCGGTAACGCGATCTACACCGTGCCGACCGAAGGCGGGGGCGCAACGAAGCTCTTCGCGAAGGTGCCGGGCGCCACGAGGACGGCACACGACACCGGCAACCTGATCAAGGACGCCGGGTTCACCGACGCACCGGGCAAGGAGAGCATCGGCGGCCTGGCCCTGTCGGAGGACGGCTCGACCCTGTACGCGGTGAACCTGCTCAACCGCAGCCTGGTCAGCTTCGACGCGACCAGGCCCACGGCCTCGGCGCCCAAGGCGACCGTGCCGATCCCCGACCCGGGCTGCGCGGCGAACGGGGACTGGCGTCCGTTCAGCGTCGCCGCCCACGACGGCACCCTGTACGTCGGCGGGGTGTGCAGTGCGGAGAGCACGCAGAAGCGCGCGGACCTCAAAGCCGTCGTCGCCACCTACGACGGCCGGCGGTTCAGCACGGTGCTGTCCCAGCCGCTGACCGCCGAGCGCGGGAGCGTGCTCACCAGCAACTCCGGCCGCGACCAGGTCAACCACTGGAACCCCTGGAACACCGACCTGGACGACTGGGACTCCTTCCAGGTGACCGGCGCGATGATCAATCCGCAGCCGTCGTTGGCGAGCATGGCCTTCACCCGCAACGGCTCGCTGATCCTCGGCTTCCGCGACCGGTTCATGGACGTCGTGAGCTGGGGCGGACTGGACCCGAGGCCGGGCATCGACACCCCGCAGAGCGGCATGTCCGGCGGCGACATCAACATGGCCTGCGCCAAGCCCACCGGCGGGTACGAGTGGGAGGGCACCGGAAGCTGCCCCGACCACGCCACGAGCCCGACCGTCGACGGGGTCCAGCCGCCGGGCGTCGTCGAGTACTTCCCGGGTGACTTCTTCCCGAACGGTGGCTCCGCGACCCAGCCCGGGCCGCACCAGGAGTCCGCCCTCGGGTCGGTCGCCTACATCCCGCAGCAGCAGTGGGTCGTCAGCACCCAGATGGACCCGACCGGCCGGGTCATCACCAGCGGAACCGGCTACTACGACGTCGCCACCGGCCTCGGCCCCGGCAACGACCCGGTGAAGAACGCGTACGAGTTCGTCGGCCCGAACCAGAACGGGTTCGGCAAGGCCGGCGGCCTCGGCGACATCGCGTACGCCGCGGCGAACGCACCGATCCAGATCGGCAACGTGGTGTGGTTCGACGGCGACCGCAACGGCATCCAGGACGCCGGGCACGTGCTGCTGCCCGATGCGACGATCAACCTCCTGGACGCCGGCGGCAAGAAGGTCGCCACGACCAAGACCGACGCCGCCGGTGAGTACTACTTCGGCGGGGTCGGCGCGGAGTACGAATTGACGCCGGGCGCGAAGTACACGGTCCAGTTCGACGTGTGCACCGCGGACACCAGCGAGGTCCCGGGCCAGCCGGCCGCCGCCGACCTGCGGTTCACCCTGCCGCGGACCGGGAACGACCGGGTGCACGACTCCAACGTGACCCCGCCGACCACCGGCCGGCTGTGCAACGGGTACGCACCGGTCACCGCACCGGCCAAACCGGGCGGGGTCGATCACACGATCGACGCCGGCGTGTACATCCCGAAGGAGCCCTCGCCGAAGCCCACGCCGACCGCATCCGAGTCCCCGAAGCCCACCCCGACCCCGACCCCGACGTCCACGCCGCCGGCGACCCCGGCTCCCAACAACCCGGGACCGGCCGGTGACCGGAAACCGGGTGGACTGGCCAACACCGGCACGTCCGGCCTCGGCCAGGCGATCGCCCTCGTCGCACTGCTGCTCGGTGCAGGTGGGGCAGCCGTCCTGATCAGCCGCAAGCGGCGCGCCAGGCACCGCTGACCTCGCAAACCCCGACGGGCCGGTGCGTCGCACCGGCCCGTCGCTCATTCCCGCTCCGTGGGGAGGTCCGCTTCAACGACGGCCCTCAATCGTCGCCGCCTCCCTTTCGTCCTTTGCCCGTGGACTTCGACAGTGCGCGAGCGACCGATCCGGCGATCAGAGTCGCCGCAGCCACCTTCCGGGTCCACGGCGGCCCACCGCGGTTGGACCAGACGACACATGCACATCCGAAGACGACAAGCACCAGCAAGCCGATCAGAAAGATTTCCACGTGCCCTCCGGTCCGATCTCACGGTCTCGTACCGACCGAGCGACTCTTCTCCAGAGAAGATGGTCCACGGGCCGCTGCGGGTTCCACCTTGTGTGCCGGATTCCGACTTGTGCGCCGGCCGCTTGCGCGAAAGCGTAGTGACGGCCGGAGTCCGTGGGGCGAGGATGGGCGGATGGCACACCTACGCGACATCGTCTTCGACTCCGCTCGGCCGGCTGCGACAGCCCGTTTCTGGGCGGCGGCGTTGGACGGCCATGCCGTTGCGCCGTACGACGAGGCCGAACTCGCCCGCTTGCGGGCGCTGGGGGTCAACGGCCCCGAGGACGATCCAACGGTGCTCGTCGAGCCCGCCGGACCCGGTCCGCGTCTGTGGTTCCAACTCGTCCCGGAGCACAAGTCGGTGAAGAACCGCACGCACCTGGACCTGCGCACCGACGACGTGGAAGCCGAGGTCGTCCGCCTGGCCGGACTCGGGGCCGAGGTCCTCGTGCGCCATGACGATCACGTCGTCCTCGCCGATCCCGAAGGCAACGAGTTCTGTCTGTTCCCGAACGGTGCACAACAGGGAGCGTGACGGCGCAGTCCATCCGCCCGGTCCGCCGTCACCTCGTTGTTGATCCCGTCGCCTCGTCGGACGGGTGGGGAAAGCCCCGGGTGGCCACGAACAGCAGCACCAGCAACGCCACCGCGGCAGCCGCCGCCGCGCCGAGGAAGACGTACTCGACCGCGGCGTCCACCGCGCGGCGCAGCCGGTCCGCGGCGGTGGCGGTGAGGGCGGACGGGTCGTTCGCGGCGCGGCCGACGGAGTCGGCGCCGCCGGACCCGAGGCGGGAGGCGAGTACGGCGTTGGCCAGGGCGCCGAAGAGGGCCGCGCCCACGGTCTGGCCGATCTGCCGGCAGAAGAAGACCGAAGCGGTCGCCGTGCCGCGCTCGGAGTGCTCCACCGAGGACTGCACGCCGATGAGCAGCGGGAGTTGGAACAGCCCGAGCGCCCCGCCGAGCAGTAGCATGATCAGGGCCGGGTGCCACGGCTCGCCCGGGTGGGGGAGGAAGAAGAAGGAGCCCAGCACCAGGCTCGTCAGGGCGGCACCGATCGCAGCGGTCAGCCGGAAGCCGATGCGCTGGTAGATCTTGCCGGAGAGGGCCGCGCTGACGGGCCAGCTCAGGAGCATCACGGTGAGGACGAACCCGGCCTGGGTGGGGTCGAGGCCGAGCACGGACTGTCCGTACGTGGGGATGAACACGTTCGGCGCGATCATCAGCACGCCCAGCGCACCGAACGACAGGTTCACCGCCGCGATGGTGCGCCTTCGCCACACCCAGCCGGGGATGATCGGGTCGCTGGCGCGTCGCTCGACGGCCACGGTCACGGCGACCATGGCGGCGCCACCGGCGAACAGCGCCAGCGAGGGCACCGAGAGCCACGGCCAGGCGACACCGCCCTGCACGAGCGCGGTGATCAGGAGCGCTCCGGTGCCGAAGAGGGCGAGGGCGCCCGGCCAGTCCACCTTCGCCCGGGTCCTGATCCGTCGGGGTTCGTGCAGATGGCGGACGATCAGCCAGAGCGCGACGGCGCCGACGGGGAGGTTGAGCAGGAAGATCCAGCGCCAGTCGGCGTAGCCGGCGACGGCGCCGCCGATCGCCGGACCGGTCACCGCCGAGCCCGCCCACACCGAGGACAGCCTCGCCTGGATCTTGGGGCGCTGCTCCGCCGGGTAGAGGTCGGCGGCGATGGTCTGCACGGTTCCCTGGAGAGCGCCGCCGCCCAGGCCCTGGACGATCCTGAAGGCGATCAGGGACGTCATGTTCCAGGCGGTCGCGCAGAGCAGGGAGCCGATCAGGAAGACGCCGATCCCGATGACCAGGACCGGTTTTCGGCCGACGGTGTCGGCGAGCTTCCCGTACACCGGCAGGGTGACGGTGACGGCGAGCAGGTAGCCGGCGAAGACCCAGGAGAAGGCGGAGAACCCGCCGAGGTCACCGACGATCTGCGGTACGGCGGTGGAGACGACGGTCACGTCGAGCGCGGCGAGCGCCATGCCCAGCATCAGGGCAGCGACGACCGGGTGGCGCCCCCGCGGGGTTCCGTCGGACGGAGCCTGCTCGACGGCGTCGGCCGTCTTGCGTTCTCCCGGCATCGCGAACCTCCCTCAACCGAACGTCCCAAGCCCAAGCCCGCACCTGCGTCCGCACCCGTGTCCGGCCTACAGGCCGAGGTCCTTGGCGACGATCGACTTCATGACCTCGCTGGTCCCGGCGTAGATCCTGCTGACCCGGGTGTCGGCGTACAGCCGGGCGATCGGGTACTCCAGGACGTATCCGTACCCGCCGTGCAGTTGGAGGCACTTGTCGATGACGCGGCCGGCGGTCTCCGTGCAGAAGAGCTTCGCCTTCGCGGCGTCGGCCGCGGTCAGTTGCCCCTGGCCGTGCAGTTCCACCGCCCGGTCGGCCAGGCACTGCGCGGCTGTCACTTCGGTTGAGCATTCGGCGAGGACGAACTTGGTGTTCTGGAAGGCGGCCACCGGCTGCCCGAAGACCTCCCGCTCGCGCACGTATTCCGTGGCGAAGGCGACCGCAGCCGCGGCCGTCGCGCAGCCGCTGACCGCCGCGCCCAGCCGCTCCACCACCAGGTTGTGCGCGAGGTACGAGAAGCCACGGCCCTCCTCGCCGAGGAGGTCGCCCACCGGAACGCGCACGTCGGTGAAGGACAGTTCGGCCGTGTCCTGGGCCCGCAGGCCGATCTTCTCCAGCTTGCGGCCGACCCGGAAGCCCTCGCTGGCCGTGTCGACGCAGAGGATCGACAGGCCCGCCCGGCGGTTCGCGGGGTCGTACGGTGCGGTGCGGCAGACCACGAGGATCCGGTGGGCCTGCGCCCCGCCGGTGATGAAGGTCTTGGCGCCGTTGAGGACGTAGTGCGAGCCGTCCGCCGACAGCTCCGCCCTCGTACGGATCCCCGCCAGGTCGGACCCGGTCCCCGGTTCGGTCATCGCGATCGCGGTCATCATCTCGCCGGAGAGGAAGCCCGGCAGCCAGCGCCGCTTCTGCTCCTCGCTGCCGAACTCCAGCAGGTACGGAAGGACGAGCGCGGTGTGGACGACGTCGGCGCCGAATCCGACCCCGGCCCGAGCGCACTCCTCCCGGATCACCACGGAGTAGCGCAGGTCGGTGACGCCCGCGCCGCCGTACTCCACGGGCACCTGTATGCCGAACACGCCCAGTGCGCCCAACTTCCGGTAGAGCTCCAGCGGTACGTGGCCCTGGCGCTCCCAGTCGGCGTAGTGCGGCGTCACCTCCTCGGCGATGAACTTCCGGATGACCGTCCGGAAGTCGTGGTGGTCCTCGGTGAAGATGGTCCGGCGCATGCTGGCGGTCCTCGTCTGTCGTCCGGTGCGCTCAACGGGCACACTAAGTTAATGACCGTTGGAAAATCCTCTTCTGCCCCTCATGCAACACCTCTATGGCCCCAGCGCTGAAGTGTCTGCTTTCACCGTGGTGAAGCCGGATCCGTGCTTGTCAGAGGATTGCCTGTTGGAAGAGTTAAGTTAATACATGCTAACGCTGTGGTCTAGAGCGCCCAGGAGTGAGCGGGCGGCCGTTCGGGCGGGTGGAGTCCGATGGGTGACAATGGCGCCATGCGATCGGCTCGGGGCGGTGATGCGGGAGGCTGACGCCCGGGTGGACGAGGCCAAAGTCGTCCAGCGACCCGAGGGCGGGCCGCTGGGCGAGCTGAGCGATCCGGCCGGTGCCCCTTCGACCCCTCACCCGCCCTCACGTCCTACCGGCACGACGAGCCGTTGCAGCGGGTGAAGATCTGGAGCGGCGAGTCCGTGCGGGTGGTCACCCGCTACGACGACGTCCGCACCGTCCTGTCGAGCCCGCACGCGAGTTCGGACCCCGACCTGCCGAAGTATCGGAAGCAAACAGCCATTCGTTTTGCTGCCCATCGTCCGGTCGGAGCGGTCACCACAGCAACGAGCGCAGTGAGGACATCCTCACTGCGCTCGCCGGTGGTGGTCGTGCAGGCCGCTCAGGCGGTGTGGTGGATGACGACGGAGATCACCCGGACCTCCTGATCGGTCATGTTGCGGTACTGGTGGGGGGTCGCCGAGTCGAAGGCGAGGGAGTCGCCCGCCTCCAGGACGTACGTCTCGAAGCCGATGTCGGCGTGGAGCGTGCCGTGCAGGACGAGTTGGTACTCGCGACCGTCGTGGCGGATGGAGGCGTGGGTGTCGGTGGAGCGCCCGAAGGGCTGGTAGACGACTTCCAGGAAGTCCACCCGGGCGTCCTGTTGCGGAGTGAGCCGCTCCCAACGGACCCCGCTCGCCAGGTCGATGGTCCGTCGGCGGCTACGGCGCTGTACGACGGGTTCGTCCGGCAGGACGGAAGGGCCGTCGGCGGGGTCCGCGCCGGAGGCGGCGCCGGACGGCCGGGCGCCGGGCCGGCCTACGTCCGCGGTGCCGGCGTCGGCCGCCCCGGGCCCGGCCGCTGCGGCGCCGAGGGCGGCGGTCATGGCGAACCGCGGCAGGGCGTCCGCCTCGCCCGCGAGCTGCTCTCCCTGGCGGCGCGCTGGAACCGCGCCGTCCTCACCGACCCCGAACAGGTAGTCGAGGGAGATGTCGAGCGCGTTGGCGATTCCGTAGATCACGCCCGCGGACGGGGCCGTCTGCCCCCGCTCCACCTGGGAGATGAGGCTGGCGGAACAGCCCGCGAGTCGGACGCGTGACCACCCTGTCCGCGGACGCCCGCAGCGCCGAAGTGGAAGCCGTCGCCGTCACCGGCGAGCGGATCTCGGCGATCGGCACCACCCGGGAGATCACCGATCTCGCCGGGCCCGCGACCACCGTCGTGGACCTCGCGGGGCGACGCGTCGTCCCCGGGCTGATCGACTCGCACGTCCACATCGTCCGGGCCGGCCGCACCTGGCGCGACGAGGTCCGCTGGGAGGACGAGCCCTCCCTGGCCAGCGGTCTCGCGGCGGTCGCCGCCCGGGTGGGCGAGCGCCCCGCGGGAAGCTGGATCAAGGTCATCGGCGGCTGGCACCCCGCCCAGTTCCCCGAGAACCGCGGCCCCAGCCGCGCCGAACTCGACCGCGCCGCCCCCGACAACCCCGTCTACGTGCAGTTCCTCTACGACTGGGCCGTCCTCAACACCGCGGCCATGCGCGCCCTGGGCGTCGACCACGAACTGGTGCGCTCCCTCGGCGAAGAGGGCTTCGACCCGTCCGCCTTCGAGACCGACGCCGACGGAGAGCTCACCGGCAAGGTCAACGGCACCCCGCTGATGGAGTGGTTCTACCGCCGGATGCCCAGCCCCGACTTCGAGGAACAGGTCGCCTCCACCGCCGAGATGTCCCGCGAACTGAACCGCCTCGGCATCACCGGAGCCATCGACGGCGGCGGCTTCAACAGCGGCCCCGACGCCTACCCCGCCATCCGCGAGACCTGGCGCCGCGGCCTGCTGACCGTCCGCAGCCGGCTCGCCGTGCACGCCTCCCGCGCCGGCGCCGAAATGGACGAGCTCGCCGGCTACCTGCGCTTCACCCCCCTCGACGTGGGCGACGGCATGCTCCGGGTCATCGGCTCGGGCGAGGTCGCCCTCTACCGCACCGTCGACAAGATCGCCCACCCCGTCGTCATCGACGACGACGTGCGCCGCCAACTGCGCCAGATGTTCACCGACCTGGCCCGCAACCGGTGGACGGTGCACACCCACGCCCACCACCACGCGACCATCGACGCCGTCCTCAGCGCCTGGGAGGAGGTGCACGCCGAACACGACATCAGCGACCTGCGCTGGGCTCTCGTCCATGCCGAACCCCTGCGCCCCGCCGACGTCGACCGGATCGCCGCCCTCGGCGCCGGCGTCCTCGCCCAGGGACTCTTCCGCTTCCAGGGCGACGAGGCCATCGCCGCCTGGGGCGCCGACACCGTCGCCGAAGCGCCGCCGCTGCGCACCCTGATCGAGCGCGGCATCCCCCTCGGCCTCGGCTCCGACGCCATGCGGGTCGCCTCGTACAACCCGTTCGCCACCCTCGCCTGGTTCCTCAACGGCCGCACGGTCACCGGGAACGCCACCCTCGACCGCCGGCACCTGCTCACTCGGGCGGAGGCCCTGCGCGGCTACACCGCGTCCGGCACCTGGTTCAGCTTCGAGGAGCACGAGCGGGGCCGGCTGGAACCCGGGCTCCTCGCCGACCTCGCCGTCCTCTCCGACGACTACTTCACCGTCGACGAGGACGCCATCGCGCGCATCGAGTCCCACCTCACCCTGGTCGGCGGCCGGATCGTGCACACCGCCGGCGATTTCGCGGCCCTCCCCGTCGCCGCCCCCGTCCCGCAGGGAGTCAGCCGTGCCTGAGACGACCCGCACCACCACCCCCGAGCCGAGCCTGCTGATCAAGGGCGCCACCGTCTTGACGATGGACCCGGAACTCGGCGACCTGCTGCCGGGCGACGTCCTCGTCACCGGGGACCGCATCACCGCCGTCGGCCCCGACCTCGCCGACCGCGCCACCGCGGCCACCGAAGTCATCGACGCCCGCGGCACGATCGCCGTACCCGGCCTCATCGACACCCACATGCACGCCTGGCAGGTCCCCCTGAAGGGCCTGCACGCCCAGGGCTGGACCGGCGAGGACTACCAGTCGGAGGTCTTCCACCTCCGCGAGCGCTTCACCCCCGACGACATCCACGACGCCACCTTCTCGGGCTCGGTCCAGATGCTCGACGCCGGCATCACCGGCGTCATCGACTTCTGCCACAACGTCATGTCGCCCGAGGCCGCCGAAGCCGGGCTGCGTGCCCACCGCGCCACCGGTCAGCGGGCCCTGTTCGCGTACGGCATGCTCGGCAGCTTCGACGCCACGCCCGAGGACCACGCCTGGCGCCTGGAGCACGTCCGCCGCCTCGACGAGGAGGTCAACAAGGGGGGCGACGGCCTCCTGCGGGTGGGCCTGGCCCTCGGCTCCATCGAGTACGGCTCCATGGCACGCGTCACGCGGGAGATCGCCCTCGCCCGTGAACTCGGCCTGCGGATGACCGTGCACCAGAACCCGCCCGGCCAGATCCGCGCCCTGCACGAGGCGGGCCTGCTGGCCTCCGACATCGTCCCCGCGCACGCCAACGCCGCCGACGACGGGGAACTCGCCCTGCTCGCGGCCTGCGGCGGCGGCATCTCCTTCACCCCCGAGGGGGAGTTCGGCGGCGGCCGGTCCATGACCGTGCTCAACCGCGCCCACCGCGCGGGCGCGAGCCCCAGCCTCGGCATCGACACCCACGCCCGCGTCGCCATCGACCTGTTCGCCGCCATGCGCCTGACCTTCCTGCTGATGCGGAACGTCGACGCCGCCGCCGAGCGGGAAGCCGGCCGCTGGCCGCTGGCCCACCACCCGGGCGTCCCCCTGGTGCAGCCGCGCCACATGCTGGAGTACGCCACCGTCAACGCCGCCGCAGCGCTCGGCCTCGGCGCCGACCTCGGCCGCCTCGCCCCCGGCCGGCTCGCCGACGTCGTCCTGATCGACACCGAGCCGTACGGAGTCGCGCTCGGCGACCCCGCCGCCCACGTCGTGCTCCAGACCACCCCGCGCGACGTCGACACCGTCGTCGTCGGCGGCCGGATCCGCAAGCGCGGCGGACGGCTGATCGACCTCGACCCGACCGAGGCGGGCGCCGCGACCCGCCGGGTGCGCGCCCGGGTCCTCGGCTCGGCGGCCCCGGACCCGGGACCAGCGCGGTGACCACCTTCGTCCTGCGGCGACTGCTCTCCGCCCTGCCCACGCTGCTGCTGGTGTCGGCGTTCGTCTTCACCCTGGTCCACCTGACGCCCACCGACCCGGTGGCGCAGATCCTCGGCGAAGGCGCGCCGGCCGCCGACAGGGCAGCCATGACCGCCCAACTCGGCCTCGACCGACCCCTGTTCGAGCAGTACGCCGACTGGCTCGGCGGCGCGCTCGGCGGTGACCTCGGCACCTCGCTGTACACCAGCGTCCCGGTCAGCGAGTCCATCGGCACCGGCATCGGGATCACGCTGTCGCTCGCCCTCGCCGGCATGGCCCTCGCCCTCGCCGTCGGCGTCCCGCTCGGGGTGCTCGGCGCCCTGCGGCCCGGCACCGTCGCCGACCGGCTGCTCACCACCTTGGTCGCCCTCGGCCTCGCCGTGCCCAGCTTCTGGCTCGCCATGCTGCTGGTCCTGGTGTTCGCCGTGAACCTCGGCTGGCTGCCCGTCGTCGGATACGTACCGCTCGCCGACGACCCGGTGGCCTGGTTCCAGGGCATGGTCCTGCCCGCCGTCGCGCTCGGCTCCCACACCGCGGCCGTCATCGCCCGCCAGACCCGCAGCGCCATGATCGACTCCCTGGAGTCCCCGTACGTGCAGACCCTGCTCGCCCGCGGCATCCGGCGCCGCACGATCGTCCTGCGGTACGCCACCAAGAACGCCATGGTCCCGGTCCTCGCGGTGATCGCCATCCAGATGTCCGTGCTGGTCGCCGCCAGCTTCGTCATCGAACGCATCTTCGCGGTGCCGGGCCTCGGCACCCTGCTCATCGACAGCGTCGTACGCGCCGACTACCCCGTGCTCCAGGGGTCCATCGTCCTGGTCGCGGTCATCGTCCTCCTGGTCAACCTGGGCGCGGACGTGCTGTACGGCGTGATCAACCCGAAGGTGAGGCCCCAATGAGCACCCCCCGGGCACGGGCCGGCACCTTCCGCCGCCTGCTGCGCCAGCCGATCACGGTGATCTGTCTGGCCGTCCTCGGCCTCCAGGTCGTCGTCGCCCTCGCCGCGCCGCTGATCGCGCCGTACGGCCCCGCCGAACCGAACGTCGCCGACAAGCTCCAGGGCCCCAGCGCCGACCACCTCCTCGGCACCGACGACCTGGGCCGCGACACCCTGTCCCGGCTGATCCACGGCACCCGCACCGCGCTCCTCGCCTCCGGCGAGTCCGTCGCCATCGGACTCGTCCTCGGGGTCGGCCTCGGCCTCCTCGTGGGATACCGGGGCGGCTGGTGGGACCGGATCGGCATGCGCGTCGCCGACGTCATGCAGTCCATCCCGGCGCTGCTGCTCGCCCTCGCCCTGGTCGCCGTCCTCGGCAACGGCCTCGGCAACGCGATGCTCGCCGTCGGCCTGATCTTCGCCGTCAGCTTCATGCGCATCACCCGCGCCGTCGTCCTCGCGGAACGGGAGAAGCTGTACGTCGACGCCGCCCGCGTCCTCGGCCTGCGCCCGCTCTCCGTGATGTTCCGCCAGGTCCTGCCGAACGTGTCGCCGCCGCTGATCGTGCAGGCGTCCATCGCCCTGGGCACCGCGCTGCTCATCGAGGCCACGCTCAGCTTCCTCGGCGTCGGCGTCGACGCCTCCCAGGTCAGCTGGGGCGCCATGCTCGACGCCTCCCGCCAGCACGTCGCCGAGCACCCGCTGCTCGCGATCCTTCCCGGGGCGGCGATCACCCTGAGCGTGCTGGTGTTCAACCTGCTGGGGGACGGGCTGCGGGACGCCGGCTCTCCCCGGTCCGCGGGCGCGAGCCGACCGCGCAAGACCAAGGCCACCACCGACGGCCCCGCACCCGGGCCCGTCCAGGTCACCGAAACGCCCGCCGCCCCCGACGCGCCGTCCGACGCCCTCCTGCGGGTCGCGGGCCTCACCGTCACCGACCCCGGCGGCGCACAACTCGTCTCCGACGTCACGTTCCACATCAACCGGGGCGAGACCTTCGGCCTGGTCGGCGAGTCCGGCTGCGGCAAGTCCGTCACCGCATCGGCGATCCTCGGACTGCTCCCCAAGGGCGTCACCGTCGCCGCCGGCTCGCTGCGCCTCGGCGACACCGAACTGACCGGCCTCGGTGGCGAGAAGCTGCGCCGCATCCGCGGCGGACGCATCGGCATGGTCTTCCAGGACCCCGGCTCCGCGCTCTCACCCGTCCACACCGTCGGACGCCAACTCGCCGACGCCATCCGGGCCCACAGCGACCTCAACCGCGCCCAGGCCACCGAACGGGCCGCGGAACTCCTCCGCCTCGTCGGCGTCCCCGCGCCCCGGCAACGGCTCAAGGACTACCCGCACCAGTTCTCCGGCGGCATGGCCCAACGCGTCGTCATCGCCGGCGCCCTCGCCTGCGACCCGGAACTGCTCATCGCGGACGAGCCCACCACCGCACTCGACGTCACCATCCAGGCCCAGGTGCTGGACCTGCTCGCCTCGCTGCGCGAGAGCCTGTCCATGTCCCTGCTGCTGATCACCCACGACCTCGGCGTCGTCGCCGACTCCTGCGACCGCATCGCCGTGATGTACGCCGGACAGATCGCCGAGCAGCGCACCGTGAGCGACGCGTTCGCCCGCCCCCGACACCCCTACACCGAGGCCCTGCTCGCCGCCGTACCGCACCACGGAACGGGCGACGCGCCGCTCGCCACCATCCCCGGCCGGGTCCCGCCCGCCTGGGACTGGCCCCAAGGCTGCCGGTTCCACCCGCGCTGCCCGTACGCCACCGACGGCTGCCGCACCACACCCGTACCGATCGACGCCGACGGGGTGCGCTGTCTGCGGGCCGTCGAACTCGACCTGGCAGGTGCCCGATGAACGACCCGACGAGCAAGCCCGTCCCGGGTGCCGAAGCCCCGCCCCTGCTCAGCGTGGAGAACCTGACCGTGCGCTACCCGCTCGGCCGGGGGCTGACCGGACGCCCCCGCATGCTGACCGCGGTCCGCGACGTCAGCTTCACCATCGCCGCGGGCAAGACCCTCGGCCTGGTGGGGGAGTCCGGCTCCGGCAAGAGCAGCATCGGACGGGCCATCCTGCGCCTGGCCCCCATCTCCGGCGGCAGGGTCGTCTTCGACGGGCAGGACGTCGCCCGCTTCGGCCGGCGCACCCCCTCCTCGTTCCACCGGGACGTCCAGGTCGTCTTCCAGGACCCGCTGTCCTCCCTGAACCCCCGGCAGACCGTGGCCACCACCCTCGGCCAGGCCATGGCCCGACACCGCCGGATGAGCTCCGTCGAACGGCACCGGGAGACCGAGGAGTGGCTGGACCGGGTGGGCCTCTCCGCCCACCACGCCGACCGCTACCCGCACGAGCTGTCCGGCGGCCAACGCCAGCGCGTCGCCATCGCCCGCGCCCTGGCCACCCGCCCCCGGCTGATCGTCTGCGACGAACCCGTCAGCGCCCTGGACGTCTCCACCCAGAGCCAGGTCATCAACCTGCTCAAGGAACTCCAGCGCGACCTCCGGGTCAGCTATCTGTTCATCGCCCACGACCTGGAAGTCGTCCGGCACATGAGCGACGACATCGGGGTGCTCTACCTCGGCGGCCTCGCCGAGTCGGGCCCCGCCGACCGCGTCCACCGCACGCCCGCGCACCCGTACACCCAGACCCTGCTGGCCTCCACGCTGCTCGCCGACCCGGCGCGCCAGAAGAGCCGCTCGGCCCGGCGGCGCGCGCTCGCCGCCGACGCCGAACTCCCGAGCCCCCTCGCGCCGCCGCCCGGCTGCGCCTTCCACCCGCGGTGCCCGCGCGCCGACGACCTGTGCCGCGTCGAGCAGCCCCGGCTGCTGCCGCTGGCCGACCCCGACGTCCACGCGGCCTGCCACCACAGCGAGCCGGCCCGTACGGCGACCGGCTGACCGCCGTACGCCCACCCGGCCCCACCACCACCCCTGGAGACCCCATGAGCCCCGCTTCCGCCGTCCCGCCGACCCCGACCCTGCCCGTCGCCCCGGCCCACGGCCACTCGCTCGTCGACTTCGAGGAGCGGATCAACTTCGACCGGCTGCGCTCCTACCGGCTCTCCCGCATCCAGCAGGCGCTGGACGCCAGCGAACTGGGCGCCGTGCTGGTCTTCGACAACAACAACATCCGCTACCTCACCGGCATCTCGATCGGGGAGTGGACCCGGGAGAAGCTCTCCCGGTACGCCATCTACACCCGCACCGGCGAGCTGATCCTGTGGGACTTCGGCTCGGCCGCCGTCCACAACCGGATGTACGCGCCCTGGATGAAGCCGGAGAACTGCCTGTCGTCCTGGACGACCATGCGCGGCGCGGTGCCGCCCGACGCCGATCTGATGGTCCGCGCCGTCGCCGAGATCAAGGACCGGCTCGCCGCCGCCGGCGTCGCCGGACTGCCCGTCGGCGTCGACCTGCTCGACCTGCCCCTGCACACCGAACTCACCCGGCAGGGCGTCGAGGTCCGCGACGGACAGCAGACCATGCTGGACGCCCGGCAGATCAAGAACCGGGACGAGATCACCCTGCTGTCGATGGCCGCCGCGATGGTCGACGGCGTCTACCACGACATCACCGAGGCGCTGAAGCCCGGGGTGCGGGAGAACGAGATCGTCGCCCTCGCCAACAAGCGGCTGTACGAGATGGGCTCCGACGACGTCGAGTCCATCAACGCGGTCTCCGGCGAACGCTGCAACCCGCACCCGCACAACTTCTCGGACCGCATCATCCGCCCGGGCGACCAGGCGTTCTTCGACATCATGCACTCCTACAACGGCTACCGGACCTGCTACTACCGCACGTTCAACGTGGGCCGCGCCACCACCGTGCAGCGCGACGCCTACACCAAGGCCCGGGAGTGGATGGACACCGCCATCGACGCCATCAAGCCCGGCGTTTCCACGGCGGACGTGGCCCGGCTGTGGCCGACGGCCCAGGAGATCGGCGTCGAGGACGAGAAGACCGCGTTCGGCCTGCTCTTCGGACACGGCCTCGGACTCGCCCTCCACGAGCGGCCCATCATCAGCCGGCTCACCTCGCTGGAGAGCCCGATGCTGATCGAGGAGGGCATGGTCTTCG
This sequence comes from Streptomyces sp. NPDC047315, assembly GCF_040643215.1. Classification (NCBI taxonomy): domain Bacteria; kingdom Bacillati; phylum Actinomycetota; class Actinomycetes; order Kitasatosporales; family Streptomycetaceae; genus Streptomyces; species Streptomyces sp. NPDC047315. Next base: position 49,747 of record NZ_JBEYTZ010000048.1, read on the forward strand.
CCCTGGAGACCTACTGCCCGGCCGCCGACGGAGTCTCCGCGGCCCGCATCGAGGAGGAGGTCGTCGTCACCGCGGACGGCGTCGAGATCCTCACCCGCTTCCCCGCCGACGAACTCTTCATCGCCAACCAGTACTGAGCCGACGGGCAGCGGGGCCGTCGCCGTACGGCCCGCCCCCTTCGAGAAAGATGCGTCCACCCATGTCCGTCGACGTCCGCACCGCGCACCCGCCGATCACGGGACCCGTGACCGGCGAGGTCCCCGAGGACACCGCGCTCACGCTGTACCGGATCATGTCCACCGCGCGGAAGTTCGAGAAGCGCGCCTACGACCTGTTCCTGCAGAACCTCGTCAAGGGCACCACCCACCTGGGCATCGGCCAGGAGGCGGTGGCGGCCGGCGTCGCCACCGCGATGCGCCCCGACGACTACTCCTTCATCACCTACCGGGGCCACAACCACCTCGTCGCCCGCGGCACGCCCCTCGCCCCGCTGATGGCCGAACTCCTCGGCCGGGACAACGGGCTGATGCACGGCAAGGGCGGCTCGATGCACCTGATCGACGCCGAACGGGGCATCCTCGGCTCGTACGCCATCATCGGCGCCCAACTCGTCATCGCCAACGGCGCCGCCTGGTCCGCCCAGTACCGGGGCACCGGACAGGTCACCGTCTGCTTCTTCGGGGACGGCGCCACCAACATCGGAGCGTTCCACGAGGCGCTGAACTTCGCCGTCATCTGGAACCTGCCCGTCGTCTTCGTGTGCGAGAACAACCTGTACATGGAGTACACGCGGATCGACAGCGTCACCGCCGTCGACAACCCCGCGGCCGACCGGGCACCCGCCTACGGCCTCGCGCCCGTCGTCATCGACGGCAACGACGTCGACGAGGTCCACCTCACCGCGCGCGCCGCGATCGAACGCGCCCGCGCGGGCGGCGGACCCTCCCTGATCGAGGCCGTCACCTACCGGCACGGCGGCCACTCCCGGGCGGACCCGGCCAAGTACCGCGACCCCGGCGAGGTCCGCGCCTGGATGGAGAAGGACCCGCTCGTCACCTACCGGGCCCGGCTGACCGCCCGCGGCGTGGCCCCGGACCTGCTCGACGCCGTCGACGCCGAGGCGCAGTCCCGGGTGGACGCGGCCACCGAGGAGGCCAAGGCGGGCGCCTGGCCGGAGCTGTCCCGGCTCTACACCAACGTCTGGAGCGACGGCGGCCACGCCTGGCGCACCGCGCCGGCCGCCGAGCACGGAGAGGGGCTCGTCCCGTGACCGTACTGACCTATCGCAAGGCCGTCGCCCACGGCATCGCCCAGGAGATGCGCCGCGACGAGAGCGTGGTCTTCCTCGGCGAGGACGTCGCCGCCGCCGGCGGCGTGTTCAAGACGACCGCAGGACTCCTGGAGGAGTTCGGGCCGCTGCGGGTGCGCGACACCCCGATCAGCGAACAGGCGATCCTCGGCGCGGCGATGGGCGCCGCGATGACCGGGCTGCGCCCCATCGCCGAGATCATGTACAGCGACTTCCTCACCGTCTGCTGGGACCTCGTCGCCAACGAGATCTCCAAGTCCCGCTACATGTCCGACGGACAGGTCTCCTTCCCGCTCGTCATCCAGTGCGGCAACGGCGCCGGGCTGCGCTTCGGCGCCCAGCACTCCCAGTCGGTGGAGAACTGGGCCATGGCGATCCCCGGTCTGAAGGTGGTCGCCCCCGCCACCGCGCGCGACGTCATCGGGCTGATGGCCGCCGCCGTCCGCGACGACGACCCGGTCGTCTTCTTCAACCACAAGGCCCTGTACTCCTCGAAGGAGGAGGTCCCCGACCTCGACGGCGAGATCGTCGAGGAGCTGGGCCGGGCCGTCGTACGCAGAGAGGGCACGGACGCCACCGTCGTCGCGCTGGCCGCGATGGTCCCCAAGGCGCTCGCCGCCGCCGAGCGGCTGCACGCCGAGCGGGGCCTGGACTGCGCCGTCATCGACGTGCGCAGCCTCGTCCCCCTCGACACCCCGACGATCCTCGGCCACGTCCGACGCACCGGGCGGCTGTTCACCGTCGAGGAGAACCCCCGGCTGTGCGGCTGGGGCGCCGAGATCGTCTCGCTGGCGACCGAGGAGTGCTTCGACGCGCTCACCGGCGCCCCCGTGCGGATCACCACCCCGCACATTCCGCTCCCGTCCGCGGACGCACTGGAGGACCTGGCGATTCCCTCGGTGGAGCGGATCGTGACCACCGTCGGCGCCGCCATGGGCGCCTGAACCCGCCCGACGCGGTAGACCCCGGCGGTACCGGGGAAATCCGAGCCGGCACCGGTCCGGCCCTTCGACACGCCACCCTCAGCAATCCGAAAGGCGACAACAACGATGAGCGCACCCCGTAACGACCGGCTCGGCTGGCTCGGCACCGGCCGGATGGGCACCGTGATGTCCGAGAACCTCCTCGCGGGCGGAGCCGACCTCACCGTGTGGAACCGCACCGCCTCCAAGACCGCGCCCCTGGTGGCCCGGGGCGCCAAGGCCGTCGGCACGATCCGCGAACTCGCCGACGCCGACGTGGTGTTCGTGATGGTCTCCGCCAGCCAGGACCTCGTCGACGTGGTGACCGGCGACGGCGGACTCCTCGGCGGCGCCCACGCGCCGTCCGTCGTCGTGGACTGCTCGACAGTCTCCACGGAGGCGTCCGCCGAGGTCCGCGCCGCTTGCGAGGCGGTGGGCGTCGCGTTCCTCGCCGCCCCCATCAGCGGCAATCCGCACATGGTCGCCGACCGTGCTGGCGCCATCGTCGCCTCCGGGCCCCGCGACACCTACGAGCGGGTCCTGCCCCACCTGGAGCTGATCGCCCCCACGGTCGTCCACGCCGGGCCTGCCGAACAGAGCCGGCTGGTGAAGATCTGCCACAACCTGATGCTCGGGATGATCACCCAGGCGCTGGTCGAGGTGACCACCCTGGCCGAGAAGGGCGGTGTGCCGCGGGACGCCTTCATCGACTTCCTGAACGGCTCCGTGCTCGGCTCCACCTTCATCCGGCACAAGGGCCGTGCGCTCGTGGCGGAGGACTACACGCCCACCTTCAACAACAAGATGCTCCGCAAGGACTTCGACCTCGGCCTCGGCGCCGCACGCGAACTGGAGGTGCCGATGCCGGTCAGCAGCATGGTGCACCAGCTCGTCCAGACGGCGATCGGGCACGGCTTCGCGGAGGACGACTACGCGGCGCTGTTCGAGGTCGAGGCGAGGGCGGCGGGGCTGCGCCCCACCGACTGACCCGCGACCGCCCGGCGACCGACCCGCACCCCAGACCCCGCCGTGCGCGGGCCGATGCCCCCTGTCC